>NZ_CP109090.1:7656893-7963169 GCF_035917575.1 Streptomyces sp. NBC_01788
CGGTGCGCAACCAGTCACTGCGCGGGGCCGTCGCCCGACTGCTCGGTCAGGACGCCACCGCCACCATGGTCCTCTGGGCCGTGCTCGCCCTGGTGACGGTGGCGCTGGTCGGTGCCCTGCGCGCGGGCCTGCGACGGCACGACCTGCTCGGCGTGCTGGTCGCCGTGGAGCTGTACGGGCTGCTGGTGAGCCCCGTCTCGTGGAGCCACCACTGGATCTGGTGCCTGCCCGCCATGATCTGGCTGGCCCACGGCCCCCTTCGCGGCCGCCCGCTCAGCCGGGTCACGCTCGGGTTGTGGGCCGTGGTCACCGTGGCCCGCGTGGTGCCCGCCCTGATCGGCGCCGAGGACCACGAGGTCCACCCCGGCGCCTATCCGGCGCTGCTCGCCTGGCCCGGCTGCGTCTACGCCGGATGCGCCGTGCTGACGCTCGCCGCCGTCGCGCGCGGAGCCGGGGAACACGACCGGCCGGTCCTCGCCGCCGGCGGTGCGCGGGAGCGGGATCGCTCGGAGGTCGCGGGCGGCTGACCGCCGGCCACCTCCACTCCAGGTGCCGTCCGTCAGCTCCAGGCGCCGTAGGGCTCGTCGACCAGCTGGAACACCGGCTCGCCGCGCACCGGGTCCTTCGCCGTGGACAGCCGCACCCGGTCCCCGCCGTGGATGCCGATGGGCGGTCCCATGACCCGGCCCCGTACGACGAAGCCCTCGCTCATCTCGACCAGCGAAACATTGCGCGCGGCGGGGGAGTTGCGGTTCACCACCGTGGAGTGGCGGACCGTGCCCGTCCCCGCGCTGCGCTCGGTGCGCAGGTCGCTGCCCCGGCAGACGGGGCACAGCAGCCGGTGGTACACGGCCGTGCCGCACCACGTGCAGCGCTGGAAGTACAGGGCCTGCGTGTCGCGGGCCGTGGGCGCGAGAAGGCCGGTCGTGGTGCCGGCCGCCCGGGGAACGGTGTTGCCTGAGAGGTAGTACACGCTGGTCAACTCCCTGCGCTGGGCCGGAATCCCGCGTGCGCGGCGTACCCGGGCACGCACGTGCGCGGTGGGTCGCGCCACCGTGCACGGCCACAGAGTATGGCACTGGGTGTCACTCGTAAATGCACTGCGTACCCTTGATTGCCCTCAACTCCCGGGCGGACGGCCCTCCGCGAGCGCCGTCTCGACCTCCCGCACCACCTGCCACAGGGGCGCTCCGCGCCGTGCGACCACGACGACCACGTCGTCCCGCGCCGCCCCGGGCGCCCGTTCGGCGCGAGGGGCGGCCGGGTCGCGGAAGGCGGTCTGCACATGGTTCAGCGCGTGGTCCACCGCGGCGCCCGCGTCGCCGAGGCCGTCCGAACGCAGCCACGTGCGCAGGGCGTTGTTGTGCGCCGCCACCACGGCCGCCGCGATCACGTCCGCCCGCAGGGTCCCGTCGCGCCGCCCCGCGAACCGGGCCCGCAGATATCCGGCCAGCGCGCGCTCGTAGCGCCACACCACCGACAACTCGTAGGCCCGCAGCCCCGGTACGCGCTTGGTGATCCGGTAGCGCTGGACGGAGAACGCCGGGTTCTCCGCGTACATCCGCAGGACCAGCCGGGCCGCGTCGCAGGCCCGCCGCACGGGCTCGTCCTCGTCGCCGCCGGCGGCGAGGAAGGTCGTCATGTCGGCCAGACACCGCTCGTGGTCGGGGAAGACCACGTCCTCCTTGGAGGGGAAGTAGCGGAAGAAGGACCGCCGTCCGACCCCGGCGAGCGCCACGATGTCGTCGACGGTGGTCTGTTCGTAGCCGCGCTCCAGGAACAGCCGGAACGCCGCCCCCACGAGGGCCTCCCGCATGGGTGGCCGCCCGGCCGCCGACCGCGCCTTCTCACCGCGGCGGGACGCGGCAGTGCTGGAGCTCATGGACGGGAACGTAGCACCCGGGCGGGCACCGATGGCACTCGGTGCAGCCTGTCGAGGGAACCGAGTGCAACAGGGGGGCATCCGGCGGTCCCCGCAGTAACCTTTCCTCACCCTCGCCCGCTCCTCGTCCGTCCCACCGGACACCTCGCTCCAGGAGACGCCCATGCCGCCCGTTCGCTCCCGTCTGCTCTACGTCACCGACCTGGCGTACCCGGCCCGTGGACGCCGCTACTGCGACGAGGACATCCGGCTCACCTCCCGCCTGCGCGAGGACTTCGACCTGGCCCTGTGCAACCCCCGGGACGCCGCCGCGCTGATGGACGCCTTCGACGCCGTCGTCGTCCGCAACAGCGGACCCGTCCTGGAGTACCAGGCGGCCTACGACGACTTCCGGGCCCGGGCACTGGACCGGAAGACACCGGTCTACAACCCGCTCACCGGCCGCGCGGACATGGCCGGCAAGCAGTACCTCCTCGACCTCAGCGCCGCCGGCCGCCCGGTCATCCCCACCGTCGACCGCCCCGAGGACCTGCACCGGCTCCCCGCGGCCGACCGCTACGTGGTCAAGCCCAAGCTGGGCGCCGACTCCATAGGCCTGCGCACCGTCCCCGCCGGGGAACTGCCCGGCCTCGCAGACGGCAGCGTCCTCGTCCAGCCGCGCATCGAGTTCGCCTACGAGGTCTCGTTCTACTTCGTCGACCACGACTTCCAGTACGCCCTGTACGCCCCGGACCCGGAGCGGCGCTGGGAGCTGCGCCCCTACGAACCCTCCCGCGAGGACCTGGAGTTCGCCGAGGACTTCGTCGCGTGGAACACCCTCGCCCACGGCATCCAGCGCGTCGACGCCTGCCGTGCCCCGAGCGGCGAACTGCTGCTGGTCGAACTGGAGGACCTCAACCCCTACTTGTCCCTGGACGCCGTCGACGACACACGCCGGGAGGCCTTCGTCGCCGCGATGAAGTCGTCCCTGCACCGCTTTCTCGCCGCCACCGGATGAGCCGCCGCCCGCCGCGACGCGGGCGGCGCTGAACCGGCCGGGCGGCGGCCGCGTATCACTCCCTGGGATGGGGCCCGGACGCAGAGCGTGAGGAGTGCAGTGTGTCGACACCGCCCGGACACGGACAGCCGCACGGCGGGGATCCCCTGGAGCCGGTACGCGTCATCCGGCCCAGACGGACCGACGCCCTCGCCGACCTCATGCGGGAGTTCAGGGAGTACCAGCGGAGCGCCACCGACGGACCCGCCGAGGACGCGGCGACCGAGGAACTCCCGGCCGCGCCGGCCGGGAGGCCCGCGTCCCGCCATGTGCCGCTCCGGGAGCCGGCCGGAGCGGGGCGCTCACTGCGCTGGGCCGCCGTCGCGGTCGCCGTCGTCGCGGCCGCGCTGCTCGGTTTCGGCTGCGCCCTCCTGCTGGCAGCCCGGGGCGGGGCCGCCGGCACGGCGGCCCCGCCGCAGCCCTCCGTGACCGCCGCAGACCCGCCCGCCCGGGCCACGGCCCCCACCGCGGCCTCGTCGGCCGATCCGGACGGCCCCGGCACCCTGCGCGAGGGCGACAGCGGCCCGGACGTCACCGCACTGCAAGAACGCCTCCTGCGCATCCCGGACGTCTACCGCGACGGCTCCACCACCGGCCGCTACGACGACGAACTGAAGGAGGCCGTCGCCCGCTTCCAGCTCTGGTACGGCATCAGAGGCGACGAGACCGGCGTCTACGGCGACGACACCCGCCGCGCCCTGGAGTCCCGCACGACGGCCGACGGCGGATGAACACGACGACCGCGCGGCGGGCGGGGTCCTTAGGGTCTTTCGTTTGGATCAGGCCGGATCAGGGAGCGGGGTCTGGTGCCGTGCGTCGCAAGGCGGAGGAGGGCGGCAGGGCGGAGCCCTGCCAATCGACGACAACGCGGCTGGGGGTGCCCCCTGCTCGAAGAGCTTGGGGGAGCGGTGCCAGGGCCCGCGAGCCCGGCATGATCCAAACGAGGGGCCCTAAGCCGGCTGCGCGGGCACCCGGAGGTCGAGGACGCAGACGTCGTCGCGGCGTTCGCTCTCCAGCATCGAGGCCAGCAGCGACCCCAGCGCACCGGCCGGGTCGCCACGCCCAGCCGCGGCCGCCCCGGCGAGTCGCTCCAAGCCCTCCTGGATGCCCTCGCCGGGCCGCTCGACCAGGCCGTCGGTGTACAGCAGCAACCGGTCGCCCGGCTCCAGCCGGCACTCCGCCTCCTCGAACATCGGGGTCCCGGTCGCGCCGAGCAGGACACCGTGCGGACGGTCCAGGAAGCGCGGCTCGCCCCGGCGCAGCAGCAGCGGCGGCGGGTGGCCCGCCTGGGCCCACAGCAGACGGCGCTCGGCCGGCTTGTAGCGGGCCAGCACCATGGTGGCCGTGCGACGCGTGTCACGGGAGTGCAGCAGCAGGGTGTTCAGCCCGAGGAGCGCGTCCGTCAGCGCCGAACCGGTGAGGATCATGCCCTTGGCCGTGAAACGGAGCTGGGCCATGGTGGCCACCGCGTCGATGCCGTGCCCGGCGACGTCGCCGATCACGAACAGCGCGTCGCCGCCCGGAAGTTCGATCGCGCTGAACCAGTCACCACCGACGTGGATCCCCGACTGCGCCGGCAGATAGGCCACGTCGACCCGGAGTCCGGCCAGCCGCACGGGCCGCCGGGGAAGCGGCAGCAGCGCGTGCTGGAGCCGGCCCGCCAGCGTCCGCTCGGCCTGGAGGATGCCGTGCTGCGCCAGGATCGCCCGCTCGCTCTCCACCAGGGCGAGTTCGGCGCTGCGCTGCGCGGTGAGATCCTGCACGAAGCCGTGCACCTGGACCGGGGTGCCCTCGGCGTCCGGTACGGCCTCGGCGACGACCCGCAGATGCCGTACCCCGGCCGTCGTTCTGATCCGGAACGGCACGTCGAACGGCTTGCCCTCGCCGAGCAGTTCGCGCACCACCCGGGCGAGTGCGGGTTCGTCCTCGGGCATGGCGAGCTCCGGCAGTTCGGCCAGGCGGACCGGGCCGTCCCCGGGGTCGCGGTCGCACAACTCGTAGACCTGGTACGACCAGACCGCCTCCTGGGTGACCAGGTTCCAGGTGGCCCAGCCGAGGTGGCCCAGCCGCTGGATGTCCGCGAGGCGCTGCTCCTGGCGGTCGGAGGACTCGTGCCGCAGCCAGGTGACCACCAGGCCCTCGCCCAGCCGGGCGGCCCGCACCGAGTACATCGACAGTTCCTGGCCGCCCGGCCCCAGCTCCTGCCGCGCGAACGGCTCGCCCTCGAAGGACTCCCCGCCGCTCAGCGCGTCCAACCAGCCCTGCCACAGCGGCTCCCGGGCGACGGCCGGCCAGCACTCCAGGACCCGGCGGCCCACCAGTTCGCGTCCGCCCCGGCCGACCACGTCGACGGTCTGCGCCGTCGCGGCGTCGATGCGGTAGTCCTCGACCTCGCCCGACGGCGACCGCAGCGGGGTGAGCAGCAGCGTGGCGCCGGGCAGCGCGTCGAACAGGGCACGGACCACGGCCTCGGTACCGTCCCCGGCACCCGCCACGGCGGGCTCCGGCCGGGTGGCGAAGGCACGCAGCCGGCTCGCGCACAGCCGGGTCATTCCGCGCAGCAACTCCCGGACGTCCGGGGGGAAGGGGCCGTCTCGGTCGCGCAGCACACCGATGACGGCGTCCGCCGTGTCCCCCTGGAGCACGGGCAGCCAGGCACGGGTGCGCCACGGGCCGTCCGGACCCCCGATCGGCACGTACCGCTTGCTGTCCTCGGCGAGGTCCTCCAGCCACAGTTCCTCGCGGGTCTCCAGGGCGTGCCGGGCGGCCACGCCGCTGACCGGCGGAACGTGCCGCCACAGGTCGGCGAACGCGTCGTCGACGCCGGCGTGGCCGGTCAGCTCCAGACCTCCGGAGGGCAGCCTCCGGTAGATCACCACGGCGGCGGCGCCCACGGGCACGGCGACGTGATCCAGCAGACACTGGGCGAGATCCCGTGAGGTGCCGACGCGGACCAGAGCCCTGCCGAACACCGCGAGGACCCCCGAGCCGCCGTCCCCGTACGGAACATCCGCCCCGGTCTCGGCGGGGCCCGGCCGGGCGGCGGCGGGCGCGGGGTCCTCGGGTGCGGGTGCTCCCGGCTCGGCGTCGGCCGGATCCGGTCGGGACTCCAGGGCGCCGAGGGTGATCCAGCACTCTTCCATGAGCGTGTGGTCCGCGGTCTTGGAGCGTGCCAGCAGTTCCTCGTACGCGGCCTCCGCCCCGCAGCCGGTCAGCGCCATCAGCGCCCCCTTGGCCCGCTCCAGCACGGCCGAGGCCGCCGCCTGGTCCTGGAGCCGGTCGAGCTCGGCCCGCTGCCTTGCCACCACCTTGGCCAGCGCCGCCATGTCGGGGGCGGTGCCGGACTCCGCGGGAACGGCGGGTTCGCTGGTCACGCGTCGAGCATCGCACATACCGGCCGGTCCGATCACCGGATTGCCGGCCCGTATTCACGGGGGATCCGGCGCCGGTCGAGCACGGCCGGGGCGTCTCACCGGTGCCCCGCGCGCTCCGCGAGTGCCTCCGTGACCACGCGGACGCCGCGCGCGATGTGCTGGAGTTGCAGCAGTTCGGCGGCGTACAGCTTGATCGTGTGCTCGATGACCGCTTCGGGCACACCGAGCCGGGGCAGCTCGGCGCGCGCGGTCTGCAGGGCGGTGCGGGCCACCCGGACCTCCTGCTGGACCTGTATCTGCGCATGCCGGGCGAGCAGGACGGGGTGGCGGATCAGCGCCGGGTAGCTGCCGTAGCGCGCCGGGACCAGTTCGCGGAGCCACTTGGCCGCGGAGCGTTCCCAGTCGTAGCTGCCGGGGGTTTTGACCTGGCGGGGCCAGTCCGGGCCGAGGCGCGTGGTCGTCTGGGTCATGGCATCGCTTCCGGTGTGCGGCGTCGTGCAGGGGTGGGACGACGACGGGGTGGGACGACGAGGTGAGCGGCCCCGGCCTAGGGGAGGGCCGGGGCCGCCGCGGGCGCTCGCGCAGGCGATGCCCGACCCGGCACCCCATGTGCCGACGCCGGTGGGAGACGGCGGCTCGGGGCCCGTGCAGGGTGGCGCACGTACCGGGGTTGGGCCGGGCCGTGATCCGTGAGCAGTATTTATATATGCCGTCCGCTTGGCAAGGAGTATGTAAACATTCATGCTCCACCGGTCAGTCCCGGAGGAAGAAGTCGTGCTGGTCGGCGATCTGCTCGTACTCCTCCAGCCGGGCCTGGGTCCGTTCCGGATCGGCGTCGGTCATGGCCTGGAGCAGCGCCGCGCACATCACTCCGGGCGCGGCGTAGGTGTCGAAGACCAGCCGGGGCCCGGTCCCGGTGGCGAAGGTGACGTCGGCCTCGTCGGCCACCGGCCCGAGCGCCAGGTCGGTGATCACGGCCACCTTGAGCCCGGCGTCGCGGGCCACCCGGACGGCGGCCAGGGTCTCGTGGGCGTGCCGGGGCATGGAGAAGGCCAGCACCCAGGTGCCGCCGGCCTCCCGGGCCTGCAGCAGCGTGTCGTAGGCGACGCTGCCGCCGCGGGTCACCAGCCGCACGTCCGGATGGATGCGCCGCGCCGCGTAGGCGAAGTACTCGGCGAGCGACGCCGAGATGCGCAGGCCGAGGACGGTCAGCGGGGTCGAGAGCGACAGCGCGCGGCCTGTGTCGATCACGAGACGGGGGTCGGCGAAGTCGCGGCGCAGGTTCTCCAGGTTCCCGATCTCCGCGTCGACGGCCGCCTGGAGTTCGTTGCTCCGGTCCTGCTCGGCCGCGCCCGGCCCGCCCGCCAGCGTCCGCAGCGCGAAGGACTGGAGCCTCTCGCGCAGCGCGGGGTAGCCGCTGAAGCCGACCGCCGCGGCGAACCGCGTCACCGACGGCTGGCTGACGCCGACCCGGTCGGCCAGCTCCGTGATCGACAGGAACGCGGCCTCGGTGATGTTCTCGATCAGGTACTGCGCGATGCGGCGCTGCCCGGGAGACAGATGGGGTCCGTCGAAGATCGTCCTGAGCTGGGACGCGGGGGCGGCCTCCGCCCGGGGCGCCGTCTTTCCCGAGGTGATCGCGGACGCCTGCGCGCGCGCCTGCTGCGGTGATGACACCGGCGCGCTTCCTTTGTCTCCCACAGAGCCCCAACATAGTCCAACGCGGCGCGGCCGCCGCCTCGTCGGGTGACCGGGAGTGGATTCGCCGCACGGCCGGGACCGGGCCGGTCGGGCGACCCGCCCGGGACTCGTTGGCGACCGGGACCGGCCGGGCTCAGGCCGCCCGCCTGCCGGGCGGCAGGGCCGACGGCGGCACGATCAGGTCGGCGCGGGACCGGGTCGCCGTGACCAGGTCGGCGTTGCGCTGGTCGGTGCCCAGGACCCAGGCCACCGCCTCCTGGTGCGACTTGCCGAACTCCTCGTGCCGGGCGACCAGGCGGCGTACGCGCTCCGGCTCGTCGAGTTCGCAGAACCACACCTCGTCCAGGCGGGGCCGCACCCGCGCCCACAAACCGGTGTCCAGCAGCAGGTAGTTGCCCTCCGTCACCACCAGCCGGGCCGACGGCGGCACCGGGACGGTGCCCGCGACGGGCTGCTCCAGGACGCGGTCGAAGCCGGGCGCGTACACCGTCTCGTCCGTCTCCTCGCGCAGCCGCCTCAGCAGCGCCGCGTACCCCGCCGCGTCGAAGGTGTCCGGCGCGCCCTTGCGGTCGCGGCGGCCGAGCCGGTCGAGTTCGGCGTCGGCGAGGTGGAAGCCGTCCATGGGCACGTGCGCCACCCAGGGCTCCCCGTCCGCGTTCAGCGCCCGCACCACGTGCTCGGCCAGGGTCGACTTGCCGGCGCCGGGGCTGCCCGCGACCCCGAGGACCGTTCGGTGTCCGGCACGGGGCAGGGCCCGGGCGCGGGCCAGGAGGTCGTCGAAGGTCAGCGGCACACGGCACAGTGTGTCACCCGGTCGGCGGGAACGGATGGGCACAACATGGGCCGGATGTGGCACTCGACACCCTCTCGAAGCCGCGATGCGGGGAAAGGTGCCTTTATGACAGAGCTCGGTCTGCCCGAAGACATCACCGTCTGCCTCTTCGACCTCGACGGGGTGGTCACCAAGACGGCCGTGGTGCACGCGGCCGCCTGGAAGGAGACGTTCGACGCCTTCCTGCGCGAGCGGGACGGCGCCGGCTTCCGGCCCTTCGACCCGGTCGTCGACTACGACGAGTACGTCGACGGCCGCCCGCGCGCCGACGGGGTGCGCACCTTCCTCGCCTCGCGCGGCATCGAACTGCCCGAGGGCGAGCCCGACGACCCGCCGGACGCCCGGACGGTCAACGGGGTCGGCAACCGCAAGAACGAACTCGTGCTGGAGAAGATCCGTACCGAGGGTGTGGAGGCGTACGAGGGCACCCTGCGCTACATCGGGGCCGTGCGGGCCAAGGGCCTGCGGACCGCGATCGTGTCCTCCAGCGCCAACACCCGGGACGTCCTGCACTCCATCGACGCCGAACGCCTCTTCGACGTCCGTATCGACGGCGTGGTCGCCCGTGAACGCGGCCTGCCCGGCAAGCCCCATCCCGACACCTTCCTGGCCGCCGCCCGCGACCTGGGCGTCGACGCCGGGCGGGCCGCCGTCTTCGAGGACGCTCTGGCCGGCATGGAGGCGGGCCGCTCGGGCCGTTTCGGATACGTCGTCGGCGTCGACCGCGTGGGCCAGCGCGACGCGCTGTACGCGCACGGCGCCGACGTGGTCGTCAAGGACCTCGCCGAACTTCTCGGCGTGGGAGGAGGAACCGCGTGATCACCCACCGTTCGTACGCCGTCGAGCCGTGGACCGTGCGCGAGACGGAACTCAGCCTCGACGTCCTCGCCCAGAGCGAGTCCGTCTTCGCGCTGTCCAACGGGCACGTCGGCTGGCGCGGCAACCTCGACGAGGGCGAACCGCACGGACTGCCCGGCTCCTACCTCAACGGCGTGTACGAGGTGCATCCGCTGCCGTACGCGGAGGCCGGCTACGGCTACCCCGAGTCGGGCCAGACGCTCATCAACATCACCAACGGCAAGGTGCTGCGGCTGCTCGTCGACGACGAGCCGTTCGACCTGCGCTACGGCCGGCTGGTCTCGCACGAGCGCACCGTCGACCTGCGCCGCGGGGTGATGGAGCGGACCTGCGAGTGGATCTCCCCGGCCGGTACGACGATCCGGGTGCGCTCCACCCGGCTGGTCTCCCTCACCCAGCGGTCGATCGCCGCGGTCGCCTACGAGGTGGAGCCCGTCGGCTCCCAGGCCCGCGTGGTCATCCAGTCGGAGCTGGTGGCCAACGAGCAGATGCCGCAGTCCAACGGCGACCCGCGGGCGGCGATGGCCCTGGAGTCCCCGCTGGAGCCGGAGGACGACTTCGCCTCCGGCAAGCGGCTGCGGCTGGTCCACGGCACCCGGCACAGCGGCCTGCGGGTGGCCGTGGCCGCCGACCACGCCGTCTCCGGGCCCGAGCACACCACGGCCGACAGCGAGAGCCATCCCCACCTGGCCCGGCTCACGGTCACCTCCGTCCTCCAGCCGGGAGAGCGGCTGCGGGTGGAGAAGTTCGTCGCGCACGGCTGGTCCGGCGCCCGCTCCCTGCCGGCGATGAGCGACCAGGTCGACGCGGCTCTGGCGGCCGCCGCGCACGGCGGCTGGAACGGCCTGGTCGAGGAACAGCGGGCGTACCTCGACGACTTCTGGTCCCGTGCCGACGTCGAGGTGGACGGCGACGAGGAGATCCAGCAGGCCGTCCGCTTCGCCCTCTTCCACGTCCTCCAGGCCGGCGCCCGCGCCGAGGAACGGGCGATCGCGGCCAAGGGACTGACCGGCTCCGGCTACGACGGGCACGCCTTCTGGGACACCGAGATGTTCGTGCTCCCCGTGCTCACCTACTCCTCGCCCGACGCCGTGACCGAGGCGCTGCGCTGGCGCCAGAACACCCTGCCCGCCGCCCGGGAGCGCGCGGCCCAACTGGGCCTGCGCGGTGCCGCGTTCCCCTGGCGGACCATCGACGGCCAAGAGGGGTCGGCGTACTGGCCCGCCGGCACCGCCGCCTTCCACGTGAACGCCGCCATCGCGCACGCCGTGGTGCGCTACGTCGCGTCGACGGGCGACGAGGACTTCGAACGCGACACCGGACTCGAACTGCTGGTGGAGACGGCCCGGCTGTGGCGCTCGCTGGGCCACCACGACCACCACGGCACCTTCCACATCGACGGCGTCACCGGCCCCGACGAGTACAGCGCGATCGCCGACGACAACACGTACACCAACCTGATGGCCCGGGCGAACCTGCTGGCCGCGGCCGATGTCGTCGAACGCCATCCGAAGGAGGCCGAGCGGCTCGGCGCCGACGACGAGGAGAGCGCCACCTGGCGGGCCGCGGCCGAGGCGATGAACATCCCGTACAACGCCGAACTGGGCGTGCACGAGCAGCACGCCGGGTTCACCCGCTACCAGCGCTGGGACTTCGCGGGCACCCGCGCCGACCAGTACCCGCTGCTGCTGCACTTCCCCTACTTCGACCTGTACCGCAAACAGGTGATCAAGCAGGCCGACCTGGTCCTCGCGATGTACACCTGCGGCAGCGAGTTCGACGAGGAGCACCTCGCCCGCAACTTCGCCTACTACGAGCCGCTGACCGTTCGGGACTCCTCACTGTCGGCCTGTGTGCAGGCCGTCATCGCCGCGCGGGCGGGCCATCTGCGCCTGGCCTACGACTACGCGGCCGAGGCCGCCCTCATGGACCTGGAGGACCTGGAGCACAACACTCGCGACGGGCTGCACATCGCCTCACTGGCCGGTACCTGGCTGGCGCTGGTGGCCGGGTTCGGGGGCACCCGCAGGGAAGGTGAGGAACTGTGGTTCTCGCCGCGGCTGCCGGAGAAGTTCAGCCGCCTCGCCTTCTCCGTTCAGTTCCGCGGCCGCCGGCTGCGCGTGGAGGTCACCCAGCAGAGCGCCACGTACTCGCTGCTCGACGGGCCGACCATGACGATCCGTCACCACGGCACCCCGGTCATGCTCCGACCGGGCGCCGCCACGGCGCGCCCGCTGCCGCCGCCGAAGCACCTGCCGGCCCCGGAACAGCCCCCGCACCGCAAGCCCAACGCCCCCGGCTGACGCGTGCGCCGCCCGCCGTACGGTCGCTGCGGGCCCACGATCCCGTCGGTCTGCGGAAACCGTCGGCCCGGGGAACGCCGTCGGCCGCGGGAGCGCCGTCGGGCTACGGCACGATGTGCGCCAGCAGGCGCAGCAGGTCGCCCGTGGCGTCGGCGGCGCCCAGGGCGGTCAGTGCGCCGAGGGCGAGAACGGCCGCCGCGACGGAACGCAGGTGCGGCGGCGGGGCGGACTGGAGGGCCGCGATACGCCGGGTGACGGCGCGGTCGGTGAAGCCCAGCCCGCACGAGGGCTCCGCCCGCCCGGCCGTGAGTGCCGCGCGGGCGAGCGCGCGGGCGGTGGTGGTGCGGTCGCCGACCGCCGCGGCGGCCCGCTCGTCCGCCCAGCGCTCGACGAGGAAGGCCACCTCGTCGCGCACCGGCCCGAGCAGTGGGTTGGCCGCGAAGGCCAGCGTGGCCGCGGTCACCAGCAGCGCGTGCCGGTGCGCCAGATGGGCGCGCTCGTGGGCGAGCAGCACCCGGCGCTCGACGGGTTCCAGCGCGCGGAGCATCGCCGCGGTGACCAGGATCCGGCCCGGTGAGCCGGGAATGGCGAACGCCCGCGGCACGGGCGAGGCGGCGACGACGAGTTCGGTGTCCCCGGGCTGCCCCTCGCACAGCCGCCGCAGTGCGCGGCGCGTGGTGTGCTCGGCGCGGACGGCCCGCCACAGCCGGTGGGCGATCAGCACGAGGGCCGGGCAGGCGGCGATCCCGATCGCCTCGGGCACCGGCTCCGGGACCGGGTGGCCGGCCGCCCGGGCCCCGGCGACGAACGGCGGGGCGTCGTCGAGGAGGGTGGCGGCCAGCAGGACCAGGGACCAGACGGTGGCGGCGGCCGACACCGCGGCGGCGACGGTCAGCACGCGCGCTGCCTGGGCCGGAGCCACCCGCCGGCCGACAGCGGGGCTGATTGCGGCGAGCAGCACGGACAGCGCCAGGGGGGTGTAGACGTCGACCGTCACGTGGCTCCCCCGGTGAGCAACTCACGCAGGGCCCGCTCCTCCTCGGGGCTCAGCCCGGTCACGAACTGCTGGAGGGCGGCGATCGGATCGGGGCCCCGGTCCAGGGCGTCGTGCATCGCCTGGGCGGTCAGCTCGGCCGCGTTCTTGGCCGGCCGGTAGGCACCCCGCCGCCCGTCCACCTCGCGCAGCACAAGGCCCTTGTCGTACAGGCGCTTGAGGATGGTGTGCACGGTGTTGTAGGCCAGGCCTCCGCCGATCTCCAGCTGGATCTCGGCCGGGGTGAGCGGGTGGTCCGTGGACCACAGAGCCGCGAGGACCTCGCTCTCCAACTCGCCCGGACTGCGCCGTTCCACCCTGCCGTGAGGCCCTCTTCCAGCCATGCCCTCAACCTTACAGCGCGTAGGGGGTTCAGGCGTCCGGCGGCGTCCCGCACGGCACGTGGGCGCGGCGCGGGTTAGTTTGTCCCTGATTCCCCCGATGCCATGGCTGTTTCGCTGATGTCGACCCCGTTCTCCCGTTCTCCCGTTCTCCCATTCTCCCGTTCTTCCGTTGTCCTACTCGTTTTTCTCTGACGTCCCACCTGGTTCCTGCTTACCTGGTTCCGCGCCGCGGCGCGGAACGCGGGGAGTCCGAAACCCCGCGGTACGGGGGTGAGGGATGGAGATGGCCGACAGTACGCACGCCATACCCGCCGGGACGCGGCGCGCCGGACCGAGACCCGGCCCGGTCCGCGTCCGCCGGGCCCGCGGCGACACCCTCGTGGCCGCCGTGGCCGCCGTCTTCACCCTCGCCCAACTCCTCCTGGTCCGCCCCGCCATGGGCCTCGGCTGGGACGAGTCCATCTATGTCAGCCAGGTCAGCGCCCACGCGCCGGCCGCCTACTTCAGCGCCCCGCGCGCCCGCGGCGTCTCGCTGCTCGTCGCGCCGGTCGCCTCCTGGTCGTCCTCCACCGAGCTGCTGCGCGTCTACCTCGCGGTACTCTCCGGGCTCGCCCTGTACTTGGCGTTGCGCGTGTGGCGGCACATGTTCGGCTCCGGCGTCCTGGCCCTGGCCGGCGCCCTGTTCGCCTCCCTGTGGGTGACGCTGTTCTACGGTCCGCAGGCCATGCCCAACTACTGGGTCGCCATCGGCGCCCTCGCCTGCGCGGGCTGCTTCCTGCGCGCCCGGGCCGACCCGCGGGACCACGCCGCACTGTGGGGCCTGTCGGGCGGCGCCGCCCTCATGGCGCTGATGCGTCCCATGGACGCCGTCTGGGCGGTCCTGCCCCTGCTCGTGCTCGCGCTGCTGGAGCGGCACGGGAAGCCGCTCGCCGCGCTGCTCGCCGGACTGGCCGCCGGGTCCGCCGAATGGGTGATCGAGGCATTCGTGAGCTACGGCGGCCTGTTGCAGCGGCTCTCCGACGGCTCCGCCATACAGGGCGGCCTGGGCTGGCACTTCGCGGTGGCCGACCAACTGCGCAGCCTGGGCGGTCGCGCGCTGTGCCGGCCGTGCACCGGAGCGCAGCCCAACCCGGCCGTCACCGCCTGGTGGTACGTCCTGCCGCTGCTCGCCCTGCTGGGCCTCGTCCTCGCCGTACGCGCCCGGCGGACCCCGCCCACGCTGATCGCGCTGGCCTGCGCCGCCACGGCCGCCTTCCCCTACCTGTTCCTGATCGGATACGCGGCCCCCCGCTTCCTGCTGCCCGCCTACGTCCTGCTCGCGCTCCCGGCCGCCGACGCACTCGTCCACCTCGTCAGGGCGCCGAACGGCGGATGGCGGCGCCTCGCCGTGTCCCTGGTCGCCCTCGGCCTCGCCGGGCACCTGGCCGTGCAGTACGCCGTCCTCGCCCACACGGTCCACCGCACCACGGCCGACCGCCGCGTCTGGTCCGGCACCGCCGCCACGCTACACGGCCTCGGGGTGCGCCCGCCCTGTCTGCTTGCCGGTGAGGAGGCCATACCGATCGCCTTCTACACCGGCTGCGGCTCCGCCTCGACCTCGGGCCCCAACACCAACAGCACCCCTGCGGCCATCGAACAGGCCGCCCGGCGCCTGCCGGTCGCCGCCCTCACCACGGCTGACGGCACCCCACCGGCGTACGCCCGCACCTGGCCCTCCCATCGCTACGGCGACCTGCGCCTGTACGTCGCCCCTCGAGGGCGCGAGAGCAGCGGTCTCTGAGGCCGGATGTCACGCGGGGTGCGATCGTCCTCCATCCCCCGGGCCCCGGCCCGCATGCTCCGCCGCCGGTTCTCCGGCTCTCCTCGCCAGGCCGGACACGAAGCCGGCGGGCAGCCACCGGGCCGCCGCTCCCAGGCACAGCCCGAGCCAGCCCGCGGCGAACAGCCAGCCGCCGATCACGTCGGTGAGCCAGTGGACCCCGAGGTACACCCGGGTCAGCCCCACCAGCGCGCCCCAGCAGCCGACGACGAGACAGCCCGCCGTACGGCCGTGCGGGGCGCGTACGGTCACCGCCAGGATCACCAGCCCGGCGGTCAGTGCCGAGGTGGTGGTGTGCCCGGACGGGAACGACCAGCCCGAGGCGTGGGCCGCCCAGTCCTGCCGCGGTGGACGCGGCCGGGCCACCAGCTCCATCACGCCGTACCGCACGGCCTGCCCCGCCAGCAGGCAGCCGAGTCCGAGAGCGGCCGCCGCCGTACGCTGCCGGACCGTGCGGCCGACGGCGAGGCCGGCCAGCGCGACGAGCAGGTACGGGACGGCACCGGTCCCGGTGGCGGTGAGCCCGCGGGCAACCGCCACCGCCACCGCCGGGCGGTGCCCAAGGGACCAGGAGAGCAGCGTGCCGTCCACGGACAGGGGACTGCCGTGGCCGGCGACGACCAGGCCGAGCACGGTGAACGCGGTCCAGGCGCCGAGCCCCACACTGCCCGCGAGGCCGGCGGTCTCCCGGGGCCTCATGCCACCAGCAACGGCCGCAGCCGGGTCGCGGCCAGGCGCCGGGCGAGTGTCTCAGGCCGTCGGAGCAGCGCCTTCATCACCACGTAGGCCACGAGGGCGCCGGTCACGAGCCCGGCCGCCACGTCGTGCGGATAGTGGGCGCCGACCCAGACCCGGGAGGCGGCCATCGCGACGGCGGCCACGCAGGCGACCGCGCCGAGCCGGCGCGAGATCACGAGCAGCGCCACCGCGGCCGCGGCGGCGATCGCCGCGTGATTGCTGGGAAAGGACCAGTCGGTGCGGGCCGGACAGGACTCCAGGGTGACCATGTGCAGCGTGCGGCACGGGCGTATCTCGTGCACGAGCAGCTTCACCAGCGAGTTGACGCCATAGGCGAGGACCACGACGAGCGGCACCGCCAGGGCCGCGACCGCCGCCCGGGCACCCACCCGGCGTGAGCGCCACCAGGCCGCCGCCATCAGCACGGCGAACACGGCCAGGCCGTAGGCCGACCACGCCGTCACCATGTCGTTCCACCATGCGGGGGAGCGGCGGGCCAGCTCCACCACGTACGAGTACAGGGAGCCGTCGATGGACGAGCCCGACAGGGCGAGGATCATCCGCGCGCCTCCTTGTTCTTCGTTCTTCGCGGCCGGGTGACTACAAATCTGTAGACCGTCTACGTCACTGTAGACGATAAAGGCTCCCGGAGGGTTCCTGTGATCGCTCGAACGGGTGAGCTTGGGCCGCTGTGACCGAGGACTCCCGAGCGCATGTCGATCTTTACTGCTCTATTGCCACCTCATGACCAGTCGACCACATGTCTGTCGTCATGATGGATCACGAAGTTAGGCATGCCTTCGCTAACCCGGCCCCGGAGCGGCCGGGGCGGTGTGCCAGGGAGGACCGTACGGCATGTGGGACGACGCGTTTCCGAGTTTCCTGATCGGACTGCGAGAGGGACTCGAAGGCGGACTGATCGTCTCCATCCTGGTCGCCACCCTGGTCAGGGCCGGAGCCAAGTCCAGGCTGCCGCAGGTGTGGACCGGTGTCCTCGCGGCCATCGCGCTCGCGATGAGCTTCGGCGCGGTGCTCACCTTCACGGCGGCCTCGCTGTCCGCGACCGCGCAGGAGGCGTTCGGCGGCGCCCTCAGCGTCGTGGCCGTCGCGTTCGTCACCGCCATGGTGTTCTGGATGCGCCGCTCGGCCCGCGGCCTCTCCGGTGAGATCAAGGAGAAGGTGACCGGCGCGCTCGGTATGGGCGCGGGCGTACTGATCCTCACCTCGTTCCTCGCGGTGGGCCGTGAGGGCCTGGAGACGGCCCTGTTCCTGTGGACCACCGCCCGCGCGGCCGGCGAGTCCGTGGGACCGCTGACGGGCGCCGGGATCGGCCTCGTCCTGGCGGCCGGCCTGTGCTGGGGCCTGTACCGGCGGGTGCTGAAGATCAACCTCACCAAGTTCTTCACCGCCACCGGCGCCGTACTGATCGTGATCGCGGCCGGCGTCCTCGGCTACGGCCTGCGCGACCTCCAGGAGGGCGGAGCGCTCCCGGGCAAGGCGACGTACGCCGTCGACCTCGGCGGCTCCGTCGACGCGGGCGCCTGGTACAGCACCCTCGTCCAGGGCGTTCTCAACCTCACCCCGACGATGACCTGGCTCCAGGTCATCGGCTACGCCGGCTACCTCGCCGTGGTGATGACCCTGTTCGTCCGCGGCGTACGCACCACGAATCCGGCACCCGCCGCCTCCGTCGCCTCCGCGACCGAGGCGTCCGGTGCCACGCGGACCGAGCAGAGCGCGCGGGCGGCCGGCGCACGCCGGACGCGTCCCGCCTGGGTCGTGCCCGTCGCCGTCGTCGCGGTGCCCGCGGTCGTCGCCGGGCTCGTGGTCGCCCTCGGACGGCCCAAGCCCGCCGGAGCCCGGACCGTCGCCGTCTCGGAGACCGAGTGCGGCAAGGGCTTCACCGCGCCCAGGCCGGGACGGCAGACGTTCCAGATGCGGAACACCGGCTCCAAGACGTCCGAGGTGTACCTGATCGACCCGGCCACCAACGCGGTCTACGGCGAGATCGAGGGCCTGGCCCCCGGCACCACCCGCGACCTGGTCGCCACCGTGGCGGGCGGCAGCTACGCCTGGCGCTGCGTGCCCACCGGAGGCACGGCCGTCACCTCCAGGGCCGTACGAGTCGGCGGCGGGGCGGGCGCCACGGCGGTCGTCCCGGTGTCCGAACAGGACCTCACCACCCCGCTCAAGGAGTACCAGCAGTACGTCGAACGGGGCCTGGCCACGCTCGTCGCCCAGACCGGCCGGCTCAACGCCGACATCCAGGGCGGCGACCTCGCGGCGGCCCGCACCGACTGGCTGACCGCCCACCGCACCTATTCCTCCCTCGGCGCCGCCTACGGCACCTTCGAGGACTTCGACAGGAAGGTCAACGGCCGGCCCGACGGGCTGCCCGGCGGAGTGGACGACAAGGACTTCACCGGTTTCCACCGCATCGAGTACGGCCTGTGGCACGGCCAGAGCGCGGACCGGCTGAAGGCCCCCGCCCAGCAGCTCGCCGCCGACGCCGCCGGCCTGCTCAAGGCCTTTCCCACGCAGGCGTTCGACCCGGGCGACCTGCCGCTGCGCGCCCACGAGATCCTGGAGAACACGCTCCAGTTCGAACTGACCGGCCAGGCCGACCAGGGCAGCGGCACCGAGCTGGCCACCGCCGACGCCAACCTCGCCGGCACCCAGGAGCTGCTCACCGTGCTCGAGCCGCTGCTCACCTCCCGTGCCCCGCACCTGCTGCCCACCGTCGACGCGGACACCGCCCGCCTGCGGGGGCTGCTCGACGCGGCTCACCACGGGAACGCCTGGACGCCCGTGAACCGGCTCGACGCGCTCACCCGGGCCCGTCTCGACGGGGCCGCCGGACAGCTCCTGGAGGACCTCGCCCCCGTACCGGACCTGCTGGAGATCCGGAAGTCCGCCTGATGACCGCACCGCCCGCCGGGACGCCAGGGCCACCCAGGCCGCCGGCGGCACCCGCGCTGCCCGAAACCGCGATGCCGGGGACCGACACCCCCGGAACCGACAAGCCAGAGACCGTACGCACCGAAAGGACCCGCTCCATGCCGTCCGCCGAAACGTCCGCACCCCAGGGCGGCTGCCCCGCCGGTCACGGGCGCCGCGCCTTCGTCAGGACGGCCCTGGGCGCCGGTGCCGCCGGAGCGGTCCTGGCCGGCGGCGGCCTCACCCTCGCCCGGAACGGCACCGGCCAGGCGCACGCCGCCGACGGCACCGGCGGAACGGCGGTCCCCTTCCACGGCGTCCACCAGGCAGGCGTCCTCACGCCCGCCCCAGCGGCCGCCGCCTTCGTCTCCTTCGACGTCATCGCCGAGAACCGCGAGGAACTCGCCGGACTGCTCCGGACCATCACCGAGCGGGCCCGCTTCCTCACCGCCGGCGGTACCCCCACGGACCTGGGCGTCGGCGCCCCGCCCTCCGACAGCGGCATCCTCGGCCCCGAGGTCCCCGCCGACTCCCTCACCGTCACCGTCGGCGTCGGAGCCTCCCTCTTCGACGACCGCTACGGACTGGCCAAGGCGATACCGCGCCGGCTCACCGCCATGCGGACCTTCCCCAACGACCACCTGAACCCCGCGGAGTGCCACGGCGACCTGTCCCTGCAGATCTGCGCCGACCGCCAGGACACGGTGCTGCACGCACTGCGCGACATCGCCCGGCACACCCGGGGCGCCCTCCAGATCAAGTGGCGCGTCGACGGCTTCCAGAGCGGACCGCGCCCCACCGGCACCCCACGCAACCTGCTCGGCTTCAAGGACGGCATCGCCAACCCGGACGCAGCCTCCGCCCGCGACATGAACCGACTGGTCTGGGTGGGCGACGGGCAGGGCGAACCCGCCTGGGCGACCGGCGGCAGCTACCAGGTGATCCGGATCATCCGCATGCTGGTGGAGTTCTGGGACCGGGTGTCGCTGACCGAGCAGGAGAAGATGTTCGGCCGCCGCAAGGACACCGGCGCCCCGCTGGACGGCGCCAAGGAGACCGACGTCCCCCAGTACGCCAAGGACCCCAAGGGCACCGCGATCCCGCTGGACTCCCACATCAGGATGGCCAACCCGCGCACCGCCGCCACCGACGCCTCCCGCATCCTGCGCCGCGGCTACAACTACGACCGCGGCGTCGACAACGTCGGCAACCTCGACATGGGCCTGGCCTTCTGCTGCTACCAGCAGGACGTGGTCCGCCAGTTCGAGGCCACGCAGACGCGGCTGATCGACGAGCCCCTCGTCGACTACATCTCCCCGACCGGCGGCGGCTACTTCTTCGTCCTGCCCGGCGTCCGCGACTCCTCCGACTGGCTCGGACGCGGACTGCTGTCCGCCTGACGGACGCGGGACTTCTCCCTCCCGCCGGCCGGAGTGATTGGGACGGACCCTGCGGGAAACGCGGATCACGACACGCACAGAGTCCGCACGCACAGAGTCCGCCAGGGAGGAAACCCGTGAGCACCGATCCGATGGCAGACGACGCCTACCAGCCCACCGGGGACAACGAGGAACAACAGGACGCCGCGCCGCCGGACATGGAGAACGCGGTGGGGGAGCGGACCTACGACGACGTCCTCGACGAGGGGTACTCGCCGCCCGAGAAGCCGCTGGGCGTCACCAAGTACGGCACGACGGCCGCCGAACAGCACGACGGTGAGAGCCTTGACCAGCGGCTGGCCCAGGAGCAGCCCGAAGAGGACGGGCCGGAGAGCGACGGCGTGGGCGACCTGCCCGGCGGCGAGGGCGAACCGGTGGACCCCGAGGCGGGCCGGGACCGCGCCGGGCGCCTCGTCGCCCCGGACGAGGGCGCCCACGGCGACACCACGAAGGAGGAGGTCGCCGACGACAAGGGCGTCGACGCGGGTGCCGCCGGCGCCGAGGAGGCGGCCGTTCACATCGTCGACGACGACACGCTGCCGGACGACGACACCGAGCCCTGACCCGGCCCCCGGGTCAGTCCCCGATCCGGTCGATCTGCCGCAGCTTGTTCGTCGCGTCCAGGGCGGCCACCTTGTACGACTCCGCGAGCGTCGGGTAGTTGAACACCGCGTCCACCAGGTAGTCCACGGTGCCGCCGCAGCCCATCACCGTCTGCCCGATGTGGATGAGTTCGGTCGCCCCCGCGCCGAAGCAGTGCACTCCGAGCAGCGTGCGGTCCTCCGGCGAGACCAGCAGCTTCAGCAAGCCGTGCGAGTCGCCGATGATCTGCCCGCGGGCCAGCTCGCGGTAGCGGGAGACACCCACCTCGAACGGCACCCGGTCCTCGGTGAGCTGATCCTCGGTCCGCCCGACGAAGCTGATCTCAGGGATCGTGTAGATGCCGATCGGCTGAAGGTCGAGCATCCTGCCGACCGGCTCACCGCAGGCGTGGTACGCCGCCGCCCGGCCCTGTTCCATCGAGGTCGCCGCGAGCGCGGGGAAGCCGATCACGTCGCCGACCGCGTAGATGTGCGGCACCTGCGTACGGTAGTGCTCGTCGACCGCGATCCGGCCCCGCGCGTCGGCGCTCAACCCGGCCTTCTCCAGGTCGAGTCCGTCGGTGAGGCCCTGCCGGCCCGCCGAGTACATCACCGCGTCGGCCGGTATCTTCTTGCCGCTCTCCAGCACGGTGAGCGTGCCGTGCTCGTGCCGCTCCACCGCGGCCACCGTCTCCCCGAAGCGGAAGGTGACGGCGAGGTCCCGCAGGTGGTAGCGGAGCGACTCCACGATCTCGACGTCGCACATGTCGAGCATGCCCGGGCGCCGTTCGACGACGGTCACCCTGCTGCCGAGCGCGGCGAACATGGAGGCGTACTCCATCCCGATCACCCCCGCGCCGACGATGACCATCGACTGCGGCACCCGCTCCAGCGTCAGCACGTTGTCGGAGTCCATGATGGTGCGCCCGTCGAACTGCACGCTGTCCGGCCGGGCCGGCCGGGTACCGGTCGCGATGACGATGTGTTCGGCGGTCAACAGCCTTTCCTCGCCGGTCACTTCGCGCAGCGCGACGGTGTGCTCGTCGACGAAGCGGCCGGTCCCGGCGAGCAGGGACACATGGTTGCGGGAGAGCTGGCTGCGGATGACGTCGACCTCGCGGCCCACCACGTGCTGGGTGCGCGCGGTCAGGTCGGCGACGGTGATGTCCTCCTTCAGCCGGTAACTCTGACCGTACAGATCGCGCTGGCTGAGTCCGGTGAGGTAGAGCACCGCCTCGCGCAGGGTCTTGGAGGGAATGGTTCCGGTGTGGATCGAGACCCCGCCGACCATGTCGGGGCTGTCGACGACAGCCACTCGGCGGCCCAGCTTGGCCGCGGCGATGGCGGCCTTCTGGCCGCCGGGTCCGGATCCTATGACGATCATGTCGAAGTCGGGCACGCCCCGGAGTCTCGCAGAGCGACGCCCCCCAGCGAAAGGGACGAGCGAAAGGGACCGGAGCGGCAGAACTCCGGTCCCTTCCGGCTCCGGCCTTCAGGACTACGGCAGCAGCTTGTCCAGGGCGGCCGGGCCCTCCGTCTCGATCTTGCGCTTGGCCCACTCCAGGTTGCGCGGGGTGATGTCGCGGCCCGCGGCCAGCACCACGTCCTCGGGCGAGACGTCGGTGCCGGTGCGGGCGTGCAGGAGGTCGTCCGGGGTGCACCGCTCCCCGGGCTCGCGGGATGCATCGGGTTGTGACGTCGACATGTGGCCTCCTCGGGTCCGGCCCGGTCCCCGCCCGGGTCCGGAATGCGGCCCTCGTGCTGCGGGAGCGGGACCTCCTCCCACGATTGCCCGTCGGACGGCACCCTGCATCCGGAAGGCCGCTCCTAAGCTGGAGGAAAGCTGGGCGAAAGTCGGACGGACCGCGACAACCACGACACCGGTCCGCGCGGGGGACAGTGAGGGGACAGTGAGGGGACAGTGAGGGGACAGGAGGCAGCCGCGATGGCCGAGACCCGAAGCCGAGAGCCCGACACGGGCGCACCCGGCTATGTTCCGATCGCCGACCACGGCCTGATCGGCGACCTGCGCACCGTCGCCCTCGTAGGCACCGACGGCACGATCGACTGGTACTGCTGCCCCTCCTTCGACGCCCCGAGCGTCTTCGCCGCGATCCTGGACGCCGAGCGCGGCGGCCGCTTCGAACTCGCCGCGGCCGACGCGGCGCGCACCAAGCAGTTCTACTTCCCCGACACCAACGTGCTGATCACCCGTTTCTTCACCGAGGACGGCGTCGGCGAGGTGCAGGACTTCATGCCGGTGAGCGGAGACCGGCGGGGATCCGCCGAGACCGAACGGCACCGGCTCATCCGGCGCGTGCTGTGCGTGCGCGGCACCCTGCCGTTCCGGGCCGTGGTGGCTCCCCGCTTCAACTACGGCGCCGACCCGCACACCGTCCGCGTGGAGGGCTGCACGGCCCTGTTCGAGTCGGCGACCCTGTCCCTCGCCCTGACGTCCACCGTGCCCCTGGAGAGCGACGGCACGGACCTGCGGGCGGACTTCAAGCTCGCCGAGGGCGAGTCGGCCGTCTTCGCGCTGGACCAGGTCGGCGGCGAGGTGGTCCCACGGCGGTGCGCCCACGCCGAGGCCGAGGACCAGTTCTGCGCCACGGTCGCCTACTGGCGCCGCTGGCTCGCCCAGTCCCGCTACCGCGGCCGCTGGCGGGAGATGGTCCACCGCTCCGCCCTCACCCTGAAACTGCTCACCTACGCCCCGACCGGCGCCATCGTCGCCGCGCCCACCACGAGCCTGCCCGAGCGGGTCGGCGGTGAGCGCAACTGGGACTACCGCTACGTCTGGGTGCGCGACGCCGCGTTCGCCGTCTACGCGCTGCTGCGCCTCGGCTTCGCCGGCGAGGCGGAGGCGTTCATGCGCTTCGTGAACCGGCACATCAGCCCCGGAGACGGCAAGGCGACCGGCCCGCTGCAGATCATGTACGGCATCGACGGCCGCACCGAGCTGCCCGAACGGGAACTCGGCCACCTGGAGGGACACCGGGGCTCCGCTCCCGTGCGGGTCGGCAACGCCGCCGCCGACCAGCTCCAGCTCGACATCTACGGCGCCCTGATCGACTCGATCTACCTCTTCGACAAGTGGGCCCAGCCGATCTCCAGTGCCCAGTGGGACGACGTGTCCGCGCTGGTGGAATGGGTCTGCGAGCACTGGGACCAGCCCGACGAGGGGGTGTGGGAGACCCGCGGTGGCCGGCAGAACTTCCTGTACTCGCGCCTGATGTGCTGGGTGGCCGTCGAACGCGCCATGCGGCTGGCCAACCGCCGCGGCCTGCCCGCCGACCTGCCCCGCTGGCGGCAGTGCCGGGACGCCGTCTACCGCCGCATCATGGACCACGGCTGGTCCGCCGGGCGGCAGGCCTTCGTCCAGTACGAGGACGGCGACGTCCTGGACGCCGCCGTCCTGATGATGCCGCTGGCGAAGTTCATCGCGCCGACCGACCCCAAGTGGCTGTCCACCCTCGACGCGCTGACCGGGGACCTGGTCTCCGACTCGCTCGTCTACCGCTACGACCCCCAGGCCAGCCCCGACGGGCTGCGCGGCGACGAGGGCACGTTCTCCATCTGCTCGTTCTGGTACGTCGAGGCCCTCACCCGGGCCGGCCGCCTCGACGAGGCCCGCCTCGCCTTCGAGAAGATGCTCACCTACGCCAACCACCTCGGCCTGTACGCGGAGGAGATCGGCCCCACCGGCGAGCAGCAGGGCAACTTCCCCCAGGCCTTCACACACCTGTCCCTGATCAGCGCGGCCTACAACCTCGACCGCGCCCTGGGCTGACGCCGCGCCTCGGCCCCAGTGGCGTCAGCCGGCGGGAGAGGCCTCTCAGGGCAGCGGCTGTTCCGCCCAGATGGCCTTGCCGGTCAGCGTGTACCGGGTGCCCCACCGCTCGGCGAGCTGCGCCACGAGGAACAGACCGCGGCCCCCCTCGTCCGTGCTCGCCGCATAGCGCAGATGCGGGGAGGTGTTGCTGCTGTCGAAGACCTCGCAGATCAGGGAACGGTCGCACAGCACCCGGACGCGGATGGGCTCGGCGCCGTAACGGATCGCGTTGGTGACCAGCTCGCTGAGGATCAGCTCGGTGGCGAACGTCAGCTCCTCGAGACCCCACTCCACCAGCCGCCGGCTCACCGCCGCGCGAACGTCCCCGACCGCCGACGCCTGCCCGGGCACGTCCCACTCGGCCACCTGCCCGGGACCCAGCGCCCGGGTGCGGGCCACGAGCACCGCGATGTCGTCCACCGGCCGGGACGGCCGGACGTCCAGGACGGCCCGGCACGTGTCCTCCGGGGACTCGCCGGCGGAGGCGAGAGCGGTGCGCAGCTCCGCCAGCCCGGTGTCGATGTCCCGCTCCCGGTCCATCACGAGCCCGTCGGTGTACAGGACCAGCCGGCTGCCCTCGGCCAGCTCCAGCTCCGCCGTCTCGAACGGCAGCCCGCCCAGCCCGAGCGGAGGACCGGCGGGCAGGTCGGGGAACGTCACGTCCCCGTCGGGCCCGACCACGGCGGGCGGCGGATGGCCGGCGCGGGCGACCGCGCAGCGGCGCGAGACAGGATCGTAGATCGCGTACAGGCAGGTCGCGCCGGCGACGGGCGCACCGGAACTGTCTGCCGTCTCGTCCTGGTCGATACGGCAGACCAGCTCGTCCAGCAGCCCGAGCAGCTCGTCGGGCGGCAGGTCCAGGGCGGAGAAGTTGCTGACCGCGGTCCGCAGCCGCCCCATCGTGGCCGCGGCGTGCAGCCCGTGCCCGACCACGTCCCCGACGACGAGCGCGACCCGCGCCCCGGACAGCGGCAGCACGTCGAACCAGTCGCCGCCCACGCCCGCCTGCGCGGGCAGATAGCGGGAGGCGACGTCCAGCGCGTTCTGCTCGGGCAGGCTGCGCGGCAGCAGACTGCGCTGGAGGGTGACTGCCAGCCCGTGCTCGCGGGTGTAGCGGCGGGCGTTGTCGATGGAGACCGCCGCCCGGGCCACCAGCTCCTCGGCGAGAGCCAGCTCCTCGGCGTCGAAGGGCTCGTCCTTCTCCGACCGCCAGAAGCTGACCAGCCCGAGAAGCAGGTTGCCCGCCCGCACGGGCACGGCGATCAGAGAGTGGATGCCGGACGCCAGCACCCGCTCGGTCCGCTCGGCGTCCTGTGCCTGCCAGCCCGGGGCCGCCTCAAGACGGGGTTCGAGGACCGGCCGGCGGGACTTGAGACCGAGCGCCTGTGGAGTGGAGGGAATGAAGCGGATCTCCTGGCCCAGCGGGTACAGCGGTGTGTTCTCGCGGATCCCGGCGAAGGCGGTGCGGCGCAGCGCGGCCCCCGGATCCGGGTCCTCGCCGGCCAGCACGGCGTCGTACAGATCCAGGGTCGCGAAGTCCGCGAACCGGGGAACGGCGACCCGGACGAGTTCCTCGGCGGTCCGGGTCACGTCCAGGGACGTGCCGACGCCCACACCGGCGTCGTAGAGCAGACTGAGGCGTTCCCGTGCCTTCTCCGCCCGGCCGGACAGGGCGCGCAGCTCCGTGGAGTCGCGCAGCGTGGCCACACTGCCCGACGGGCCGCCCGCCATGTCCGTGGGCCGCTGGTTGATCGCCAGCAGCCGGTCGCCGACCAGGCGCACCTCGTCGGTGGCGATCCGGCCGGAGGCCAGCAGCTCGGCGGTCCCGGGGTCGAGGCCGAGGTCGAGCACGGGGCGGCGCTCGGCGTCCTCGGGCAGGCCGAGCAGGTGCCGCGCCTCGTCGTTGGCCAGCAGCAGTCTTCCGTCGTCGCCGACGATGATCACGCCTTCCCGGACGGAGTGCAGCACCGCGTCGTGGTGCTCGTACATCCGGGTCATCTCCCGCGGGCCGAGCCCATGGGTCTGGCGCAGCAGACGGCGGGTGACCAGGGCGGTGCCCGCCGTGGCCAGGGCGAGGGCCACGGCCGCGGCGCTCAGTACCACCGGCAGCTGCCGGTCCGCCAGGCCGCCGACGTTCCTGGTGGTGATGCCGGCCGACACCAGGCCCACCACCTTGCCGTCCGGCGCCCGGATCGGCACGACGGCCTGCACCAGCGGCCCGAGGGTCCCGTCGACCTGCTCGACGACGGTGCGGCCGGCCAGCGCGGGCTGGAAGGTGCCGACGAACCTCTTGCCGATGCGGTCCGGCTCGGGGTGGGTGTAGCGGACTCCGTGGGTGTTCATCACGACGACGAAGTCGACGTGCGCGTCCTTGCGGGCCGCCTCGGCCCGCGGTTGCAGCACCGCCGTCGGGTCGGGGGCGGCGAGCGCCTCCCGGACTCCCGGCGCGTTGGCGAACGTCTCGGCGACGGCGAGCGAGCGGTTGCGGGCCTCGTCGTCGCTGTCGTGCCGCACCTGGAGCACCAGCGCCACCACGGCGGCCGCGACCAGCAGCAGCACGATGGCGACCTGGAGCAGGAACACCTGTCCCGCGACGCTGCGCCCGCCGAGGGCCGAGCGCAGCGCGGACGGTCTGTTCCCGCCCGTGTGGCCATGCCCGGACCGCCCGCGCGCCCGCCGGGTCGGGCCGGACGCGAGCTCGAGACGCCGTCGATGGGGACGGCGGGCCGACCGGGAGCCGGTGCGACCCGGGAGTCGGACCATGAGCCATGTCTACACTGCCGCGCCCCGTGAGGCGAGAGGCAGTGCCCGGCCGTGCCGTGTCCGCTGCCGTGTCAGGCTTCTTTGCTGGCGTCGGTGCGGATGGTCTGGGCGAGGTCGCGGATCTTGATGTTGTGGTGCTGGGAGATGCGGCGCAGGACGGCGAAGGCGTCCTCCTCGCTCAGGCCGTGCCGCTCCCGCAGGATGCCCATGGCCTCGCCGATGGCGTGCCGGGTATCCAACGCGTGTTCGAGCTGGTCGACGGTTCTGGCACCCGCCACGGCGACGGCGGCGTGCGAGGCGAGCAGCCAGCCCGCTGTCTCGCTGTCCTTGGTGAAGGAGCCGGGACGGCTGGAGTACAGGTTGAGTGCCCCGAAGTCCTGGTCCTGGGTGTACAGCAGGAAACCCATCATGCTGCCGATGCCCAGGTCGCGGGCGGCCGGCGCGTACCGCGGCCACGCCGGCTGCGGCCGGGTGAGGTCGGCGATGCGGAACAGCCGGTCGCCGTCGACGCGGCGGGCCGCGTCGAAGCAGGGCCCCTCGCCCGCCTCGCCCTGCAACCGGTCGGACTCCACGACCAGGTCCCCGCTGGCGGCCAGCGTCACGGCGCGCCCCTTGCGCACCGCCAGGATCCCGGAGGCCTCGCACCCGTCGATCAGTTCGACGGCCGCCCGGACGATCTCGTCGAGTGTCTCCTGAGTGGAGTCCTGGGCCAGCAGGCGCCGGGCGAGCTGGGCCATCTGCTCGGCGAACTCACGCCAGTCCATTCGCACCCGCCCTTCTCGCAGCCGCGCGCACCGGTGCGCACAGGGCGGCGCTTTCAAGCGCCCGTATTCGCAGCGTACCCCGCGGTCACCCGCGTACCCGGGCGGCGCCGATCATGGTCCGCGCACGCCCATGCCCCGGCCCGGCACGCTCGTGTTCCGGCCCGGCGCGGCGGTGCCCCGGCCCGCGCGGGCCGGGGCACCGTTCACGGGGTCAGGCGCCCCACGTGCCCTGGTTGACGGCGCAGTTCCAGCCGGAGCCGTGCAGGGCGAACTTCACCTTGTAGCTCCTGGTGTTCAGCAGGTGGGTCCGGACCTTGAAGCCGAGGCTCGCCTTGCCCTTGAAGGTCGTGGTGCGGACCGTCACGACCTGCGAGGTCCTGCGGCTGATCTTGCCGCCCTTCGGTGTCGCCGTGCTGAAGCGGACGTTCTTGACGTTGGTGACCGTGAACGTGACGTTCTTGATCTTCTTCGTGGTCTTGCTCTTGATGCCGAAGTACAGGCCGCCGTTCGTCACCCACCCGTTGTGGTCCACGTAGAAACGGGACGGGTAGACGATGTCGATCGGGCAGCCCGAACTCTGCGGCGCGGCGGTCGCCGCGGAAGCGGCCCCGGCGAGACCCAGCTGAGCGACGGTGAGGACCCCGGTCGCGGCCAGTGCCGCGACGGTCGTGCGCTTACGGTTCACTGCGGTGACACCTTCCCCCTACGGCCCTCACGGACCGGACCGACATGGCGTACGGCGTCCCCGTGGGACGCCGCGCGCCACTGTGACGGCGTATTTCATAGCACGGCGGAAAAGCGCCGAAGCAACCCCTGGGACTCCAGGGCCACTTGGTGACAAAACCGGGACAATCGTGAGGCACCGCGCCCGGCGCGCGTATACGTTGCCGCCATGTATGCCACACGGCTCTCACGGCGGGTGCGGGCCACTCCCGCCGCCGTCTACCGGGCCCTCACCGACCCCGACGCGGTGGCGAGATGGCGCGTCCCCGACGGAATGACCGCTCATGTCCACGAGTTCGACGCCCGCGAGGGCGGCACGTTCCGGGTGTCCCTCTCCTACGACGAGCCGGGCGCCCGGGGCAAGTCGGGTGCCCGCACGGACACCTACCGGGGGCACTTCGCCCGGCTCGTGCCCGGTCGCCTGGTGGTCGAGGTGCTCGCGTTCGAGACCGACGAGGACTCCCTGCACGGCACGATGACGATGACCACGTCACTGGCCGAGGCGGACGGCGGGACGGAGGTCGTCATCGTGCACGAGGGCATCCCCGACGAGGTGCCGCGCGCGGACAACGAGCTGGGGACGCGGATGGCCCTGGACAACCTCGCCCGGCTGGTGGAGAGCGACGTCCAGGACGGCACGTAGGGTCAGCCGCCGACGCCACGGGCCGCGGCGACCGCCTGTTCGGCGTATCCGCGCCCGAAGAGCACCGTGTGCACCAGCAGTGGGAAGAGCTGGTGCAGTCCGACACGGTCCGCCCAGCCGTCGGCGAGCGGCGCGGCCTGCTGGTATCCGTCCAGTACCCGGTCCAGGTGCGGGCAGCCGAAGAGCTGGAGCATCGCCAGGTCGGTCTCGCGGTGGCCGCCGTGCGCGGCCGGGTCGATCAGCCACACCTCGCCGTCCGCACCCCACAGCACGTTGCCGTTCCACAGGTCGCCGTGGAGTCGCGCGGGCGGCTCGGCGGGCCCGGCCCGTTCGGGCAGCCGTTCCAGCGCGCGCTCGATCACGGCCGCCTCGGTGGGGCGCAGGATGCCGTCGTCGGCCGCGCGGCGCAGATAGGGGAGCACCCGGTGCTCGGTGTACCAGCCCGGCCAGTCGGTGCCGGGCACGTTGCGCATCGGCGCGAGCCCGATGTACGCCTCGCGCGGCCCGCCGGGCGGGGCGGCACCGAACGCGGGCGCCCCGGCGGCGTGCAGGGCGGCCAGGTCACGGCCGAACCGTTCCGCCGCTCCCGGACCGGGCCGGCCGGACGGAACCCGGCCGGTGACCAGCCACCGGCGGTCGTGGCCGTGCACGGCGGGGACCCGCACCGCGCCCGCCTCGGCGAGCCAGCACAGCCCGGCGGCCTCCGCGCGCACCGCCTCCGGCTCCCCACCGCGCTTGACCACGACCACGCGGCCGTCGTCGAGGGTCACCTCGGCGGAGTTCCCCGCCGACGAGCCCCGTCGGGTCGCCGCACGTCCGGTCAGCCGGGCGGCCGCGGCAGCGGGATCCTCGCCGGAGCCGGAGCCGGAGCCGGAGCCGGAGCCGGAGCCGGAGCCGGAGCCGGAGCCGGAGCCGGAGCCGGAGCCGGAGCCGGAGCCGGAGCCGGAGCCGGAGCCCCGCGGCGGGTCGGCGGTCACGCGGGCAGGCGCTCGCGCACCCAGTCGAGCAGGCCCGGGGTCGCGGCCTCGATCATGGCCAGTACCTCTTCGAAGCCCTCCGGGCCGCCGTAGTACGGGTCGGGCACGTCCAGGTCGCCGATCGCCCGCGGGTCGAACGAGCGCAGCAGCCGCACCCGGGACGGTTCGTCGACGATCCGCCGCAGCGCCTTCTCGTGGTCGCGGTCCATGGCCAGGAGCAGGTCGGCGTCCAGGTGCTCGGCGCCGACCTGGGCGGCGACGTGCCGCACCGGGTAGCCGTGCCGGATCAGCGCCTCGCCGGCCCGCTCGTCGATGGCCTCACCGACGTGCCAGGGGCCGATGCCGGCACTGCTGACCCGGACCGCGTCCGTGAGCCCCGCCCGGCGCAACCGCTCGGCGAACACCAGCGCCGCGGACGGCGACCGGCAGATGTTCCCGCTGCAGACGAAACAGATGTGCACGGCCCCCAGAGTACGGGCCCCCTCCGGAAGCCGCCGACGGGATGCCGTGGTCCGGAGACCGGCCGGCCGGGCCCGTCGCCCCGCGTGGGAGGCTCACGCACCGCGCAGAGTCCGCCTGGCGAGTTCGTAGGCGGGGAGCATCTGTTCGTGTTCCTCGGTGTCCATGCCGCCGAGGTGCAGGACCACGGGACCCTGGTCCGTGCTCACGGCGAGGGCGCGTGCCTTCTTCGACTCGTCCAGGAACTCGCTCGTGCGCAGGTACTCGACTTCGACGCCTTCGAGCCCGCCCGTCGTGAACGAGCGGTACGTCTCCTCGCTCACGTCCTTCTCCGCGGCCACGAAGGCCCGCAGCACCGTGCTCGCGTCCCCCGCGTCCGGGGAGCCGGTGAACACGCGGAGGAAACCGATGTTCCCCGCGGGCTTGGCGTCGACCTCGCACACGGTGGTCACCGGGCCCTGGCGCAGCAGCGCGTCTGCGACCTCCTTGCCGGCGGGGGAGTCGCCGACTGCCGTCGGATTCACCGCCTCGGCCTTCCAGCTCTCGGCGATGTCGAAGGTGACGGGAAGCTCGCACACCGAACCCCGGGCGCCGATCGTGCCCCCGCTGCGGACGGCCGTGCCCGTCGCGTCCGTCGCCCGCACGGCGGAGGCACTCTCATGCGCCCCCGAACAGGCCGTCAGCGCGCCGCCCAGCAGCAGTACCACCACAGTCGCCGAACCCCGCCACGCCGTCCCCGCCCGAAGCCGCACCGCTTTCTCCCCTCCTCGCCGGCGCGTCACTCTAACCGCTGTGACCTGGAGGGTTGCGGCCCGGAGGCCTTGAACGGCCTTGTCCGGGTACGCGCTCCGGGGCAGCCGGTGTGCCGGTCGACGCGCCCGGCGTGATCGTCGGCGCCGGCGGTCCCGCCACGCTGGAGGAGGTCACGTCCCTCCTCGGCACCCACCGCGTCTGGGAGCGCTTCCCCGCCGGGGCCTGACCGGGGCCGCGTTCCGGGCGGGCGCCGCCGCTCATCGTCGTCGGCGCGTGCGAATGTGGCGGAAGCCACGCCCTGGGGGCGGCCTGGGTCATATTCCTCGGCCCGGGGCGCGGGCTACCGTTTCAGGCAGTCCTTTTTGTCCGTGAACGGCTCGAACGGCCCGGCAGTGCACGAAGATCTCTCTCCGCTCATCGCAGCGACCACCCACTGGCTGACCAGCGCATACCCGGCGTCCGGCGGCGCCCTGGCCTCCGCCCTGTGCGAGGCGCAGGCACGCCAGGCGGTGACGGTCGCGGCCCGTCTGCGCTACCCGACGCCGATGGACGCCGCGCTGGTGATGATGGCCGGCCCCGGGGGCTCGGCCCGCCTCGACTGGATCGCCGGCGCGGACGGCGTCGAGAGCGACGACCCGGACGCGCACGCGTGGCGCACCTGGGTGGACGAGGTCGTACTGAGCTGGGCCGCCTGTCTGCTCACCGACCCCGAACTGGCCTGGCGCGCGGTGGACGCGCTCGCCGAGGCGACCGAACCGACCTCCACGCCCCCCGAGTTCCGCCGCCTGGTGACTCCCGACGACGGCGACCGGCAGGCAGCGGCCCTACTCCGCCACCCCGATCTCCTCGCCCCGGTCTCCGCCCTCCACCACCCCCAGCTCCTCGACCGCCTCGAGGAACAGGGCCAGGCCTTCGCCGCCTGAGAGATGCCCTGGTGAGGTGCCTCTTCACCGGGAGCCCAGAGTCTCGCCCAGCACCTCTCGGGCGGCCTCCAGCGCTCTTGTCCGGTCGGAGGGGATCAGGCCGATTCGGGTGCGGCGGTCCAGGAGGTCGGACTCGTCGAGGGCGCCCTCGTGGTGTGCGGCCCAGAGGAGTTCGGCGCGGGTGACGGGGTGGCCCTCCAGTACGGGGGCACGCAGGTGCGGATCCCGAGCGCCCAGGGCGTGGACGGCCGGTGCCTCCGTGCCGTAGAGGCGGACCAGGCGGCGCGGGGCCCGCAGCGCGGCCAGAGCCTGTGGTGACGCGGCGCCGACGAGGGGGAGGGAGGCCGTGGGGGAGGGGCCCGCGCCGAGTCCTTGCGCGGCTACGGCGGTGTCGACGGCGTCCTCGGCCATGCGCCGGTACGTGGTGAGCTTGCCGCCCACCACGGTGACCACGCCGTCCGGCGAGGTGAGCACCGCGTGCCTGCGGGAGATGTCCGCGGTCCGGGGCGCCGAGTCGGATCCGTTCGCCGACGTCGTGTCCAGCAGCGGCCGCAGACCCGCGAAGGCCCCGGCCACGTCGTCGCGGAGTACGGGCACGTCGAGGGCCGAGGCCAGCACGTCGAGCAGGAAGCCGATGTCGGACTCAGGGACCTCCGGTACGTCCGGGACGCCGCCCTCGACGGGCTCGTCGGTGAGCCCGACGTAGACCCGGCCGTCGTCCTGCGGCAGGACCAGGACGAAGCGGTTGGTCTCCCCGGGGACCGGGATGTGCAGCCCGGCCGGCAGCGGACCGAGCACGCCGGGGCGCAGCACGAGGTGGGTACCGCGCGAGGGCCGGACCCGGATGCCGTCCACCAGGCCGCCCGCCCACACCCCGGAGGCGTTGATCACGGCGCGGGCCCGGATCTCGCCCTCCTCGCCGGTCAGTTCGTCCCGCACCCGGGCCCCCGAGCCGGTGAGTTCCAGGGCCCGGACCCGGGTCAGGACGCGGGCGCCGCGCCCCGCCGCCGTCCGGGCGAGCGCGGTCACCAGACGGGCGTCGTCGGTCAGCCGCCCATCCCAGGACAGCAGCCCGCCGCGCAGCCCGGCGCCACGCACGGCGGGTGCGAGGTGGCGGGTCTCCACCACGGACAGCCTGCGCGGCACCGGCAGGGTGGCGCGGGCGGTGCGCGCCGCCAGCCGCAGCCCGTCGCCCGCCCGGAAGCCGGCCCGGGCCAGGGCGGCCTGCCCGCGCGAGACCAGCGGGGTGAGGGGCAGCACGAACGGCTGGGCACCGACCAGATGAGGAGCGGTGCGTTCCATCAGCACACCGCGTTCGACCGCGCTCTCGTGGGCGACGTCGAACTGGGCGGAGGCGAGGTAGCGCAGTCCGCCGTGGACGAGTTTGGAACTCCAGCGTGAGGTGCCGAAGGCCAGGTCGTGCGCGTCGATCGCGGCGACGGACAGTCCGCGCGCCGCGGCGTCCAGCGCGGCCCCGGCGCCGGTCGCGCCCAGGCCGACGACCAGGACGTCCACGGCCGGACCGCCGACGGTCCTGGCCAGTTCGCGGGCGCGGCGGGCGGCGGTGAGCGAGGTGCCCGGATCCGTGCGGGCGGGGGCGGCCGGGCCGGTGCCGAGGCTCATGGCGTCAGGGTCCTCTCCAGGATGGTCCGCAGTTCCGCGAGGAAGGCCTCGCCGTCCAGGCCGGGGTCGTCCTCCTCGGTCATGGTGCGCAGCGACAGCGTGAAGGACTGCACGACCAGCAGCAGGGACCGCGCCTGACGTTCGGTGTGGCCGGTACGCACCGACCCGTCGTCGTGGCCGTCGCGCAGGTGGTCGGCGAGCAGGGACAGCAGGGCCTCCTGGCTGGCTCCCCGGCGATCCAGCACATAGGGGAGCAGCAGTTCGGGGTCCACGTCGACGATCTTGCGGAAGAGCGGGTGGGCGCGGAACGCCCTCACCCCGGCCACCAGCCCGTCGACGATCAGCGTGCGCGCGGTCGTCCCGGGCGCGCGTTCCGGCATCGCCCCGACGGCCACGGCGATCCACTCCCGCGTCATCAGGTCGCCGACCAGGGACCGCACATCGGGCCAGCGGCGGTAGAGCGTCATCCGGGACACGCCCGCGCGGCGGGCCACGTCCGTCAGGGTCGTACGCCGTACGCCGACGGCCAGGACGCAGTCGCGCACGGCGTCGAGAACGGGATCACCGTCCGAGCGGCCGGGGCGGTCTGCGCGGTCCGGCCCGGCCGGGCCATTGTGACGAATGGGCGTCATGTGTCACAGTGTAACGCGCGCACGTCTCCTTCGACACGACCGGTGAGGAACAACCCCATGGACATGCTGTGGAGCGGCTGGGGCGACCCGGCCAGGGCCACACCGCTGCCCGACTCGGTGACCGGACTCCTGCGCGACCTGCTCGGCGTCAAGCCGCGCGAGTCCGGGCCGGTCGCCCTGGAGGCGATCCGCGTCCCCGCCTCACCGCTGACCGCGGACGCGCTCCGCGCCCTGGGCGAGGCCGTCGGCGGCGAGGCGCACATCCGCACCGACGACGAATCCCGGATCCGCCACACCCGTGGCAGGTCCACCCTCGATCTGCTGCGCATCAGAGACGGCGACGTCACGGACGTCCCGGCCGCCGTGGTGCTCCCCGCGGACCACGACGACGTACTCGCCGTGCTGCGCGCCTGCGGCGCCCACGGCCTCGCGCTGGTCCCGTTCGGCGGCGGCACCTCCGTCGTCGGCGGTCTCGCCCCCGAACGGCGGCGTCCCTTCGTCGCCCTGGACCTGCGCCGGATGAACCGGCTGCTCGCCCTGGACCCGGTCTCCCGTACCGCCACCCTGCAAACGGGCCTGCGCGGCCCGGACGCGGAGGCTCTGCTGGCCGAACACGGCTTCACGCTCGGCCATTTCCCCCAGTCCTACGAGTGGGCGACCCTCGGCGGTTTCGCCGCCGCCCGCTCCAGCGGGCAGGCCTCGGCCGGGTACGGGCGCTTCGACGAGATGGTGCTCGGCCTCGCCCTCGCCACGCCCGAGGGCACGGTCGAGGCCGGCCGCGCCCCGCGCTCGGCGGCCGGACCCGACCTGCGCCAGCTCGTCCTCGGCTCCGAGGGCGCGTTCGGCGTCATCACCTCGGTGACCGTGCGCCTGCGTCCCCTCCCGCAGACCCGCGTGTACGAGGGCTGGCGCTTCGCCTCCTTCGAGCAGGGTGCCGCGGCCCTGCGCCGGCTCGCCCAGGACGGGCCGCGCCCGACCGTGCTGCGCCTGTCCGACGAGACCGAGACCCTGATCGGCCTCGCCCAGCCCGACGCCATCGGCTCCCAGGACAGCCAACGGGGCGCCGGCTGCCAGGCGATCGCCGGCTACGAGGGCACCGCCGAGGACACCGCGCACCGCAGGCGGCGGGCCGCGGCCGTGCTGCGCGAGGGCGGCGGCACCTGCCTGGGCGAGGAACCGGGGGAGCGCTGGGCCCACGGCCGCTACTCGGCGCCCTACCTGCGCGACTCCCTCCTGGACGCGGGCGCGTTCGCCGAGACGCTGGAGACCGCCGCCTTCTGGTCCCGGATCCCCGGGCTGTACGCCGCTGTCCGGGAGGCGCTGACCACCACGCTCGCCGAGTCGGGCACCCCGCCCCTGGTGATGTGCCACATCTCGCACGTCTACGAGAACGGCGCCTCGCTGTACTTCACCGTGGTCAGCGCCCAGGGCGACGACCCGGTGGCGCACTGGGCGCCCGCCAAGCGGGCCGCGAACGAGGCGATCCTCGCCGCGGGCGGCACCATCAGCCACCACCACGGCGTGGGCACCGACCACCGCGACGGATACGTCCGGGAGGCCGGCCCGCTCGGCGTCGCGGCCCTGCGGGCCGTCAAGCGCCGACTGGACCCCGACAGCCTGCTCAACCCGGGCGTCCTGCTGCCCCTCGACTGACCCCGGCTGCCCCAGCCCCACCCCGTTTCCGTCCCGGAGGCCCCACCGATGCGACAGTTCACCGCCATCGTCAACCCCACCGCGGGCGGATCCGCCGGGGCCGCGGCGCTGCTGCGGGTGGCCAGGCTGCTCCGGGAGGCCGGCGCCGGGGTGGAGACCGAGTACAGCCGCAGCCTCACCCACGCCCAGGACCTCGCCCGCTGGGCCGGCGAGCGCGACCGCGTGGTGCTCGCCGTGGGCGGCGACGGCATCGCGGGCGGCATCGGCGGAGCCCTCAGCGGCACCGCCACCCTCCTGGGCCTGGTCCCCGCGGGCCGCGGCAACGACTTCGCCCGCGCGCTCCAACTGCCCGACGATCCTGCCGCGTTGGCCAGCATCCTGCTGCACGGCGCCCCGCGCCGCGTCGACACCGTCGAGGTGGAGTCGGCCGCGCACCCGCGCACCGTCGTCCTCGGCAGCGTGTACGCGGGCGTCGACGCGCTCGCCAACCGGCACGCGAACAACTCCCGGCTGCTGCGCGGCGCCGCCTCCTACTACGCCGGCGGGCTGCGCGCCGTGGCCACCTGGCGGGCGGCGACCTACCACGTGACCGTCGACGGGGAGGAGCACATCCACCGCGGCTACACCGTGGTGGCCGCCAACTCCGCCTTCTACGGCTCCGGTCGCATGATCGCGCCCGGCGCCCGCGTCGACGACGGCCTGCTCGACGTGGTGATGATCCGCGAGGCACCACGACGGCTCTTCTTCACGCTGATGAACGAGCTGAAGTCGGGCGCGCACGTCGAGCGCCCCGAGGTGCGGATCCTGCGGGGCGAACGGATCCGGATCGCCGCCGACCGGGAGGTGCCCTACGGCGCCGACGGCGAGGTCGAGGCGGTGCTGCCCGTCACGGCCCGTGTGCTGCCCGGCGCGCTCGCCGTGCTGTGCTGACCGTCCGCCGTCCCGACCGGCGTGCAGCGAACGGTGCTTGAGCGCCCGAGGCGCCGTCAGGAACAGCCCCAGGCCGACATCCCCTGGAGGACGGCCAGCCGCCCGGCCACGGCGATCTGCTCACGGCGCGAGGCCAGGTCCGCCCGGCGCGCGTACTTCAGGCCGCCCGCGGCCACCCAGCTGGACTGGCGGAACTGGAGCCCGCCGTAGTACCCGTTGCCGGTGTTGGCCCTCCAGTCGCCGCTGGACTCGCAGGCGGCGATGGCGTCCCAGTCGGGACCGAGGCCGACGTTCGGGCCCGCCGTCGCCTGGGGACCGCCGGCCAGTGCCGCGGTGGTCGCCGCGGCCAGCAGGGTCCCGCGCAGCGCGCGACGGCGAGGGGGGCGGCCGGGGGCTCCGTCGATGTTCTGCCGATCATTCATGCACAGACTGTTACATCATATGATCAGAAAGTAGTGAAATGACGCGCCGGGCGCCTGCCCGTTCGAGCCGCGCCCTGGACGATCCGCACAACGCGATCCGGATGGAGGGAAAGACCTGACGCGGACGGCGGAGTGCGCCTGAGGCAGTCGGACTAACGCCCCGCCGGGGTCCTTCCCCAAGGCCTGATGAACCGGACACCATGCCGCGTCATGGACATTCTGCTCGTCGCCAGTGCGTTCAACAGCCTGTCCCAGCGCGTCTACGCCGAACTGACGGACCACGGCCACCACGTCGACGTCGTGCTCGCCGCGCACGGCCCCGACGCCGTCCGTGCCGCCGTCACCGGGACGAACCCGGAGCTCGTCATCGCGCCGATGCTCAAGACCGCGCTGCCCGAGGACGTGTGGCGGGAGCACCCCTGCCTCATCGTGCACCCCGGCCCACCGGGGGACCGCGGTCCCTCCTCGCTGGACTGGGCGATCGCCGACCAGGCACCCGAGTGGGGCGTCACGGTCCTCCAGGCCGAGGCGGCGATGGACGCCGGCGACATCTGGGCGGCCGTGCCGTTCCCCACGGCGCCGGTCGGCAAGAGCGACCTGTACCGCAACGAGGCCTCCGACGCCGCAGTGACCGCCGTACTCCTGGCCGTACGGCGCTACGCGGAGGGCTCCTTCAAACCGCTGCCGCAGAGCGACCCCTCCATCGGCGTCGTCCGGCGCGGCTTCCTGCGCCAGGAGCGGCGCCGCGTCGACTGGGAGAACGACAGCACGGCGACCGTGCTGCGCAAGCTGAGGGGCGCCGACTCGCAGCCCGGAGTCCTCGACGAACTCCACGGCCGTGAACTGTTCCTGCACGGCGGCCACCCGGAGGACCAACTGCGCGGCCGTCCTGGAGAGTTGCTCGCCACCCGGGCGGGAGCGGTGTGCCGGGCCACCCGGGACGGCGCCGTGTGGATCCCGGAACTCAGGCCGCGCAAGAACTCCGGCGACCCCGCCCCCTTCAAACGCCCGGCCGCCTCGGTCCTCGGCCCGACCGGCCTCCCGGAGGCCGCCGTCCCGCTCGAACTGCCCCCGGACCGGAGCACCTGGACCGACATCCGCTACCGGCAGCGCGGCGAGGTCGGCTTCGTCTCCTTCTCCTTCCCCGGCGGCGCGATGAGCACCGACCACTGCCGCAGACTGCTCGCCGCGTACCGCCACGCCCTCTCCCGCCCCACCCCGGTACTCGTCCTCGGCTGCGCCCGCGACTTCTTCTCCAACGGCATCCATCTGAACGCCATCGAGGCGTCCGAGGACCCGGCCGCCGAGTCGTGGGCCAACCTCAACGCCATGGACGACCTGGTCGAGGCGGTGCTGCGCACCACCGACCGGCTGGTCGTCGCCGCGCTCGGCGGCAACGCCGCCGCGGGCGGCGTCATGCTCGCCCTCGCCGCCGACGAGGTGTGGTGCCGCACCGGCGCCGTGCTCAACCCGCACTACCGCCGGATGGGCCTGTACGGCTCGGAGTTCTGGACGTACAGCCTGCCCCGCCGCACCGGCACCGGCACGGCCGGGCGGCTGACCACCGAGGCCCTTCCGGTGAGCGCCGCGACCGCGCACGGCCTCGGCCTGGTGGACCGTCTCGTGCCCGCACCCGCCGGGGAGTTCACCACCGAGGTGGACCTTATGGCGGCCGCGCTCGCCGACGCGCCCGACCTCGGCCGGCGCATCGACGCCAAGGCGTCGGCCCGCGCACGCGACGAGGCCGTACGACCGCTCGCGGACCACCGGCGCGCCGAACTCGCCCGGATGCACGACATCTTCTTCGACCCCGCCGCCCCCTACCACGCACTGCGCTCGGCGTTCGTCCGTAAACTCCCCGGCGCCTGCGCCCGTCCCCTGACCCAGGCCCCCGCCCCGCTCACCGGAGGCACCCGATGACGCCGCCGCCCGCCCCCCGGATCCTGGTCGCCGGTGTCGGCAACATCTTCCTCGCCGACGACGCCTTCGGCCCCGAGGTGATCCAGGCCCTCGGCACCCGCCCGCTGCCCCCCGTGGTCCGGGTGCGGGACTACGGCATCCGCGGCCTCGACCTTGCCTACGAACTGCTGGACGGCTACGACACGGCCGTCCTCGTCGACGCGGCGCCGCGCGGCCACCGGCCCGGCACCCTGTCCCTGATCGAGGCGGAACTCCCCGACTCGGAGACCGGCGCCGCGGCCCCGCCGGAGGCCCACGGCATGGACCCGGCCAAGGTGCTCGCCCTGGCCGCCCACCTGGGCGACGGGCCGCTCCCGCGCGTCCTCGTGCTCGCCTGCGAGCCCCAGGTGCGGCCCCGCGGCGACGAGGACATCATGCCCGGGCTCAGCGACCCGGTACGGAATGCCGTCGCCCCGGCCGTCGAAGCCCTGCACACCATGATCCCGGTGCTGCTCGCCGACCCCACGGCCACCCCGCCGTTGGTCCGCACGGAGGAATCCGCCCCCGCGCACACGGCTGCGCTCCCGCACCTCGCCACCGACGCGGCCGAAGATCGGTGAGGGGCCCCGCCCCCGCCCGCCCTGTTTCTCCCGCCCAGCCCTCCCCGTCATCTCCGCACCCGCCCCCGCCCCGAGCCGACTCCCAGGAGCAGCGCCATGTGCCGGTCCGTCGACGTCAAGCAGGCCGTCCTCGCCAAGAACGACGACCTCGCCGCCACCCTGCGCGGCGACCTGGCCCGGCAGGGCGTGGCCGCCGTCAACCTGCTGTCCAGCCCCGGCAGCGGCAAGACCGAACTCCTCGGCCGGGTACTCGCCCGCGCCGTCGAACGGGGCGTCCCGGTGGCCGCGCTGACCGCGGACCTGGCGACCGAGAACGACGCCCGCCGGCTGGCCCGCTCCGGCGCCCCGGTGCAGCAGGTCCTCACCGACGGACTCTGCCACCTGGAGGCCCGGCAGGTCCGCTCCCGGCTGGAGGGCTGGCTGCCGGAGGACACGGCGGTGCTGTTCGTGGAGAACGTCGGCAACCTCGTCTGCCCCGCGTCGTACGACCTCGGCGAGACCCTGCGGATCGTGCTGATGGCGGTGACCGAGGGCGAGGACAAACCACTGAAGTACCCCACCGCGTTCGGCTCCGCCCACCTGGTCGTGGTCACCAAGACCGACCTGGCCGAGGCCGCCGGCTTCGACGAGAGCGCCTTCCGGGCCCATGTGCAGCAGGTCAACCCCGGCGTGGAGATCGTACGGACCTGCGCGCGCACCGGCGACGGCGTCGAAACCGTGCTGGACCGCGCACTGGCCGCCCGTGACGGCGCCCCGGAGCACCGGCCGCCGCTCACCCCGCACCCTCACACCCACGACCACGCCGCCGACGGCGAGCAGGCCCACGACCACCACACGCATCCGCACCCGGCGACCACCCCCGTCTCATGACCGCACCCGTCACCGGCCCGGTACGCCGCAGGCTCACCGTGCGCGGCACCGTGCAGGGCGTGGGCTTCAGGCCGTACGTGCACCGCCTGGCCGCCGACCTGGCGCTGGCCGGCTTCGTCAGCAACACCGCCGCCGGCGTGCTGATCGAGATCGAGGGGCCGCCCGACGACGTCACCCGGTTCTGCGAACGGCTGGCCCGGCAGCCGCCCCCGCTGGCCGCCGTCACCGGCATCGGCCTGGAGGACCTTCCCGCCGACGGCGCCACCGGCCCGTTCGTCATCCGCGCCACCGAACACTCCCCGGGCCGCACCCAACTCCCGCCCGACACCGCCACCTGCGCCGACTGCCTGCGCGAACTGGCCGACCCGGACGACCGCCGCCACCGGCACCCGTTCATCACCTGCACCCACTGCGGCCCCCGCTTCACCATCGCCACCGCCATGCCGTACGACCGCGCCGTCACGACCATGGCCGGCTTCCCGATGTGCCCCGCCTGCGCCCGGGAGTACACCGACCCCGCCGACCGGCGCTTCCACGCCCAGCCCGTGGCCTGCCCCGACTGCGGCCCCCGGCTGCGCCTGGTCCCCGCCGCGGGCAGCGGGGACCGCCCGGCCCGGGACGCGGACGCCCTGGCGGCCGCCAGGGCCCTGCTCGCCGCCGGACGGATCGTCGCCGTCAAGGGCGTCGGCGGCTACCACCTGGCCTGCGACGCCACCGACACCCGCGCCGTCGCCACCCTGCGGACCCGCAAGGAACGCGGCGGCAAGGCGTTCGCCGTGATGTGCGCCGACCTCGCAACCGTCGAGCGGATCGCCGACCCCACCGACCGCGAACGGGCCACGCTCACCGACCCGAGGCGGCCCATCGTCCTGCTGCGCCGGCGACCACGGCCGGACGGGCTCCGCCTGTCCGACGAGGTCTGCCCCGGCAGCCCCCACGTCGGCGTGATGCTGCCCTACACCCCCGTGCACACCCTGCTGTTCGGGCTGCCCGGCGACCCTCCCGGCCCGCGCGCGCTGGTGATGACCAGCGGCAACCGCTCCGGCGAACCGATCGTCACCGACGACGAGGAGTCGCTGACCCGGCTCGCCGGACTCGCCGACGCCTGGCTCGCCCACGACCGGCCCATCGCCTGCCCCTGCGACGACTCCCTGCTGCGGGTGCGCCTCGACGGCACCGAACAGGTCCTGCGCCGCTCCCGCGGCTACACGCCCCGCCCCCTGCGCCTGCCGATCGCGGTGCGCCCCGCCCTCGCGGTGGGCGGCGACCTGAAGAACGCCCCGTGTGTCGGCGACGGCGAGCAGGCCTGGTTCGGGCCGCACATCGGCGACATGGGGGACCTCGCCACCCAGGAGGCCGCCCACCGGGCGGAACGGCACCTGCTGCGCCTGACCGGCGTGACCCCCGCCCTGGTCGCCGCCGACCGCCACCCCGGCTACCACTCGGCCCGCTGGGCCCGCCGCCGCGCCGCCGGGCTTCCGCGGCCGGAGCCCGTACTGGTCCAGCACCACCACGCGCACATCGCCTCGGCGATGGCCGAGCACGGCCTCGACGGCACCACGCCCGTCATCGGCGTCGCCTTCGACGGCACCGGATACGGCGACGACGGCACCGTCTGGGGCGGCGAGTTCCTGCTCGCCGACTACACCGGCCACCGCCGCTTCGCCCGGCTGACCCCCGCCCCGCTGCCCGGCGGCGACGCGGGCGTGGCCAACCCCTGCCGGCTCGCCCTGGCCCGGCTGTGGGCCGCGGGACTGCCCTGGGACCCCCGCCTGCCCAGCGTCGCCGCCTGCACGCCCGACGAACGGGCGCTGCTGCGGAAGCAGTTGGAGCGAGACCTGGCCTGTGTGCCGACCTCGAGCACGGGCCGGCTCTTCGATGCCGTGTCCTCCCTCGCGGGCGTGTGCCACCGCGCGGGATACGAGGCGCAGGCCGCGCTGGAGTTGGAAGCGGCCGCGACCCTGGCCCGCGACGCCGACAGTGCGGCGTACTCCTTCGGCTTCACCGACGGCCCAGGCCCCCTCGGCTGCGACCCGGCGCCCATGCTGCGGGCGCTCCTCGACGACCAGCGGCGCGGCACCCCGCCGCCGGTCCTCGCGGCCCGCTTCCACCGGGGCCTCGCGCGGGCCGTCGCGGAGATCTGCCACCGCGCCCGCGCCGTCACCGGCCTGACCACCGTCGTCCTCAGCGGCGGTGTCTTCGCCAACGGGCTGCTGGAGGACGCGTGCGCCGCGCTGCTCACCGGGGACGGCTTCACCGTCCTGCGCCACGGCGAAGTCCCCCCGAACGACGGCGGACTGGCCCTTGGACAGCTCGTGGTCGCGGCACACGAGCCACACCACCGGCGGCGCCAGGAAGCCGCCGGATGAGCCGACCGGGCCGGGACCCGCGCGAGGGCCGCGAAGCCGGCGGACGACTGACAGCGACGAGACGGAGTGACCCATGTGTTTGGCAGTGCCCGGCAAAGTCGTGGCCATCGACCACCACGCCGACCCGCTCACCGGTCTGATCGACTTCGGCGGGGTGCAGAAACAGGCATGTCTGGAGTACCTGCCCGATGTGCGGGTGGGGGAGTACGTGATCGTCCACGTCGGGTTCGCCCTCCAGCGGCTGGACGAGGAGTCGGCCCGGGCGTCCCTGGAGCTGTTCAAGGAACTGGGGCTGCTGGAGGAGGAGTTCGGCGACGCCTGGGCCCAGGCGGCCGAGCAGGCCGGCGACCCGGCCCCGCACGCCTCGGGAGCCGGAGAACGCGAGAAGAGCGGGAGTGAGGCCTGATGAAGTACATCGACGAGTTCAACGACCCCGAGCTGGCCCGGCGGCTGCTGGACGAGATCCGCGCGACGGTCACCCGGCCTTGGGCGCTGATGGAGGTCTGCGGCGGCCAGACCCACTCGATCATCCGGCACGGCATCGACCAACTGCTGCCTGAGGAAGTCGAGTTGATCCACGGCCCCGGCTGCCCGGTGTGCGTGACACCCCTCGAGGTCATCGACAAGGCACTGGAGATCGCCGCCCGTCCCGACGTGATCTTCTGCTCGTTCGGCGACATGCTGCGGGTGCCGGGCACCGACCGCGACCTGTTCCGGGTCAAGGGCGGGGGCGGGGACGTACGGGTGGTGTACTCGCCGCTCGACGCCCTCCAGCTCGCCCAGCGGCACCCGGACCGGCAGGTGGTCTTCTTCGCCATCGGCTTCGAGACGACCGCTCCCGCCAACGCCATGGCCGTGCACCAGGCCCGCCGCCTCGGCCTGGACAACTTCAGCCTGCTGGTCTCGCATGTGCGGGTGCCACCGGCCATCGAGGCGATCATGTCGGCCCCGGCGTGCCGGGTGCAGGGCTTCCTTGCCGCCGGGCACGTGTGCAGCGTCATGGGCACCGCCGAGTACCCGGACCTCGCCGAGCGGCACCGGGTCCCGATCGTGGTCACCGGGTTCGAACCGCTGGACATCCTCGAAGGCATCCGCCGCTCCGTGCACCAACTCGAACGCGGCGAGCACCGGGTGGACAACGCCTACCCGCGCGCCGTGCGGGAGGCGGGCAACCCGGCCGCCCTGACCATGCTCCAGGAGGTCTTCGAGGTCGCCGACCGGTCCTGGCGCGGCATCGGACGCATCCCCGCCAGCGGCTGGCGGCTGTCCGAGGCCTACCGCGACTACGACGCGGAGCACCGCTTCGACGTCGCGGGCATCCGCACCGAGGAACCCGCCGTGTGCCGCGCGGGCGAGGTCCTCCAGGGGCTGATCAAGCCCACCGAGTGCTCCGCGTTCGGCACCACCTGCACCCCGCGCACCCCGCTCGGCGCCACCATGGTCTCCAGCGAGGGCGCCTGCGCCGCCTACTACCTGTACCGCCGGATGACCGGACAGGCCTCACCGGGCGCCCCGGCGCCGCAGGGCTCCCGCATCCCGCAGGAGGAGATGAACCCCGTTGGCTGAACTGGCTTCCGCGACCGCCGACGCCCCCGTCGACCCGGCGAACTGGACCTGCCCCGCCCCCCTGCGCGACCAGCCGGTCGTGGTGATGGGCCACGGCGGAGGCGGCGCGCTGTCCGCCGAACTGATCCAGGACATCTTCACCCCGGCCTACGGCAACCCCGTCCTCGCCGCCATGGGCGACTCCGCCGTCCTCCACCTCGGCGGCACCCGGCTGGCCTTCTCCACCGACTCCTACGTCGTCAGGCCGTTGTTCTTCCCCGGCGGCAGCCTCGGCGACCTGGCGGTCAACGGCACCGTCAACGACCTGGCGATGAGCGGCGCCCGGCCCGCCTACCTCTCCGCGGCCTTCGTCCTGGAGGAGGGCGTGGAGCTGACCGTGGTCGAACGGATCGCGCGCGCCATGGGCGCCGCCGCCGAGGCCGCGGGCGTCACCGTGGCCACCGGCGACACCAAGGTGGTGGAGGCCGGACACGGCGACGGCGTGTACGTCACCACCGCCGGCGTCGGTGTCGTCCCCGAAGGAGTGGACATCCGCCCACAGCGCGCCCGGCCGGGCGACGCCGTCATCGTCAGCGGCCCGATCGGCCTGCACGGCGTGGCGATCATGAGCGTCCGGGAAGGCCTGGAGTTCGGCGTCGAGGTCGCCAGCGACACCGCGCCCCTGGGGGACCTGGTGGCCGCCATGCTGGCCGTCACCCCGGACATCCACGTGCTGCGCGACCCCACCCGGGGCGGTCTCGCCGCCTCCCTCAACGAGATCGCCCGCGCCTCCGGCACCGGGATCCGGATGAGCGAACGCGCCATCCCCGTCCCCGACGCGGTCGCGAACGCCTGCGGATTCCTCGGCCTCGACCCGCTGTACGTGGCCAACGAGGGCCGGCTCGTCGCCTTCGTGCCGCCCACCGATGCGGAGGCCGTCCTGGAGGCGATGCGTGCCCACCCGCAGGGCGGCGGAGCCGTGCTCATCGGCGAGTGCGTCGCCGAGCACCCCGGCATGGTGGTCGTCGCCACCGGCCTCGGCGGCACCCGGGTCGTCGACCTGCCGCTGGGCGAGCAACTGCCGCGTATCTGCTGACCCGCAGAACCGAACGGCCCCCGCCGGTGCGTCGTGCACCGGTGGGGGCCGTTCGGCCGCCGGACGGCCCCTCAGGGCGTCGGCGACGGCGCGGGCTCGATGGCGGTGATCTCCAACTCCCGTCCGCTGCGCAGGTCCCGCGAGGGACGATCGCAGTGGGGGCACCAGAAGAACGGGGGCATTCCGACCGGGAACTCCGCGTCGCACGGCACGCAGTGGGCGTGCGCGGTCACCTGCTCGACGACGAGCCGGGCCCCGGCCAGGGCGGTGCCCTCGCGGGCGACCTCGAAGGCGAAGCTCAGCGCGTCGGGCACGACCCCGGCCAGCTCGCCCACCCGCACCGTCACCACCGAGACGGGGCCCGTGCCCTCGGCGCGGGCCACCTCGTCGGCCTGTTCCACGATCGCGGTCGCGATCGACAACTCGTGCATGTCGGCCGGCTCCGTCCGGTAGCTCCGATCGGCCGGCTCCGTCCGGCCGGTTCCGTTCGGTCAGTTCTGCTCGGTCAGTTCTGCTCGGTCAGCTCCGCGAAGAACTGCTCGACGGCGGGCCACAACCGGCCCCCGCCGGACAGGCCCCGCCACTCGCGGCGGACCACGGCCAGCATCCGGAAGCAGTCGTCGACGGGCACGACCCAGTGATGGTCCATGCCCTGGACGGTGCTGACGAGCAACGCCTCCACCTCGGGCTCCATGCCGCCGAGTTCGGGGATCCGGCCGGCCAACTGCCGCCAGGCCGCCGCGTCCACCTCCCACCGCATGGAACCTGCCGGGCTCGGGCCCTCGGCGGTGACCGTGCCGTCGGCGCGCGGCACGAAGAAGACCAGGCCTACCGGCACCCCCAGCGCCGCCGTGTCGACGTGCGGAAGCCGCACCCGGCGCCGGGGGACGAGCCGGTGGTGCCCGCCGCCCGCCCCGTCCCCGGCGAAGAGCACCGAGCACGGGCCGCAGGCGCACCGCACCTCGGCCTCGGCGGTGTCGTAGAGATGGCGGTGGTCCTCGGGCACCGGCGCGGCGCACAGATCGCACACCTCGCCCGCCGCCGCGGCGCTGCCGCCGGCCGAGGAACGGATGAGACGGGCCAGCGCCCCGTCCCCGCTCACCGCGGCTCCTGCGACTGTGGCGCACCCCGGCGCATGAGCGTGTCCAGGGGGACGAACGCCGGAGCCGCCTGCCGCTCGGCCGCGGCGGCCACCGCCTCCACCGCCGCCAGTTCGGGCGCGGCGGCGAGCACGGCGGCACGGACGGCGTCGCTCACGTCGTCCGTGCCGCCGCCGCACCCGGCACCGCACCCGCCGCCGCCCGTGGTGACCCGCACCCGAGCCACTTGCTCCTCCACGCCCACCCACTCGACGTCGCCGCCGCGCTCCCGGACGGCCGGGCGCAGCCGTTCGACGGCGCGCTCCGCCCGGCGCTCGGCCGGCTCGGGGTGGATCTCGTGCAGGACCAGCAGATGGCCCACCAGCTCGTCGTCGGTCAGACGCCCCGTCAGTTCACCGTCTGCGCGGTCGAGCACGCGGCCCAGCGCCTCGCCGTACACCTCGGTCAGCAGCCGCACCGCCTCCAGGGCGGACCGCACGGTCGGCCCCGGAGCGGCCTCGAGGCCCGCGAGGAGTTCGTCGAGCCGGGCGAGCCGCGCCTCGACGTCCGGGTCCGCGAGCCGGCCGGACCGGGTGCCCTGCTCCGTGTCAGACATGGTCGGTTCCGTAGGTGGGGGTGTGGGTGGTGGTGAGGGTTTTGCCGTTGCCGAGGTACATGTGGACGCCGCAGGGGAGGCAGGGGTCGAAGCTGCGGACGGTGCGCATGATGTCGACGCCTTTGAAGGTGTCGGGGTCGTTTTCTTCGAAGATGGGTTGTCCTTGGACGGCGTCTTCGTAGGGGCCGGGGGTGCCGTAGGGGTCGCGGGGGCTGGCGTTCCAGGGGGTGGGTGGGTAGGGGTGGTAGTTGGCGATTTTCTGGTTTTTGATGACGAGGTGGTGGGAGAGGACGCCGCGGACGGCTTCGTGGAAGCCGCAGCCGATGGCTTCGTCGGGGACTTGGAAGTTTTCGAAGACTTTGGTTTCGCCGGCGCGGACGAGGGTTTGGGCTTGTTCGAGGAATTGGAGGGCCATGGCGGCGGCGTAGGCGATGAAGTAGGGGCGGGCTCGGTCGCGTTCGATGGTGTTGGACCATTGGGGGATGGTCCATTCGAGGGTGGTTTCGGGGAGTTTTTCGCCGTGGGGGAGGGTGATGCGGACGCTGTGGCCGGTGGCTTTGATGTAGGGGGTGTCGACGAGTCCGTTGAGGGCGGTGGACCAGAGGCGGGCGAGGGGGCCGCCGCCGGTGTCGAGGGCGAGGTGCTGGCCGGTTTCGGGGTGGTGCCAGCGGGGGCTCATGACCCAGCTGTAGTTGTGGTCGAAGGCGCGTTTTTGGGGGTGGGGGAGGGTGGTCTGGTTCCAGGGGTGGCGGATGTCGACGGGGTTGCCGAGGGGGTCGTGGGTGACGAAGGGTTCTTCGGAGGTCCAGTCGTCGTAGTAGGAGGAGCCGAGGAGGATGCGCAGGCCGAGGTTGATGTCGACGAGGTTGTTGGTGACGAGTTGGCCGTCGACGATGATGCCGGGGGTGACGTACATGGCCTTGCCCCAGTGGTTCATCGTTTCGTAGCGGTAGTCGACGATGTCGGGGTTTTGCCAGGCGCCCCAGCAGGCCAGGAGGATGCGGCGGCGGCCGACTTCTTCGTAGCCGGGCAGGGCCTGGTAGAAGAAGTCGAAGACGTCGTCGTTGAGGGCGACGGCTTGTTTGACGAAGTCGATGACGCGCATGAGGCGGGCGAGGTAGTCGGTGAAGACGGTGGGTTGGGGCATGGTGCCCACGCCGCCGGGATAGAGGGTGGAGGGGTGGACGTGGCGTCCTTCCATGAGGCAGAACATTTCCCGGGTGATGCGGGACATCTTCAGTGCCTGTTTGTAGATTTCGCCTTCGAAGGGGTTGAAGGCGCGCATGATGTCGGCGATGGTGCGGTAGCCGTGGAGGTGTCCTCGGGGGGCTTCGGTGCGTTCGGCGCGGGCGAGGACGCTGGGGTTGGTGGCTTTGACCATGGCTTCGCAGAAGTCGACGAAGACGAGGTTGTCCTGGAAGATGGTGTGGTCGAACATGTACTCGGCGGCTTCGCCGAGGTTGGTGATGTGTTCGGCGAGCGGTGGGGGTTTGACGCCGTAGGCCATCTGCTGGGCGTAGTTGGAGCAGGTGGTGTGGTTGTCGCCGCAGATGCCGCAGATGCGTGAGGTGATGAAGCCGGCGTCGCGGGGGTCCTTGCCCTTCATGAACACCGAGTAGCCGCGGAACAGGGACGAGGTGGAGTGGCACTCCACGACCTCCCGGTTCGCGAAATCGATTTTCGTGTAGATGCCCAGATTCCCGATGATCCGCGTGATCGGATCCCAGGACATGTCCACGATCTGAGCGGGCTTACGCCCCGCCCGACGCGCCTCGGTGGTCGTCATGTGACTTACTGCCCCTCACTGTTCGGGTTCCGGGGATCGGTGTACGGCTCCAGCTCGTCGGGCCGGAAGTAGTGGAAGCGGCCGTACCAGGCGTGCAGTTCGGCCGCGGGGTCGTCGTCGAGGGTGACGGCGAGGTGCACGCTGCCGTCCACGTCGTGGAAGACCGCGGCCACCTGTGCGGTCCGCCCGGCCAGGAACATGTCCTGGGCGTCGGCGCCCCGGCCACGGGGACGCAGCAGGACACGGCTGCCGCTTCCCACGGGCACGCCGTCGACGAGCACCGTCTCCGTGGTGGGGGAGAGGCCGTCGTCACCGCCCTCCTGCCACCAGGCGGGCCGGTCCACGCCGAGGCCCCCGGTGGCGGCAGGCCCGGCGGGGGCCAGCGAGCGGATGGCGCCGTGCAGCCGGGACAGGACCTCCGGCGGCATGTTGTCCACCCGGTCCAGGATCTCGGCGGCGCGCGGGTCGGTCGCGCGGGCCTCGCGCTTCTCCTCGTCGGTCAGGAGCATCGTCCGCAGCGTCAGGATCTCGTCGATCTCCGCCGCGTCGTGCAGGTCGCCCGGACTCTCGGGCGCGACCTGCGGACGGTCGGGCAGGATGATCGGCGCGGACAGCAGCACGGGGCCGGTGTCACCGTCCGACGGCCGCGCGGGATGCGCGGCGCCGGTGCCGGCGTCCGGGGCGGGCGGTGCGCCGCCGAGGACGGGGAAGGTGAACGCGTTGCGGCAGCCGCGGACGTGCTCCAGCAGGTCCGCGGGCGGGTCGGTCAGCGAGACGAACTCCACGCCCGTACCGCCGATGAGGGTGTGCGTGGCGATGAGCGCCTGGCGCAGTGCCGTGTCCCGCGGGGCCCGCGGGTCCGCCGCGTGCCCGGTGTTCTCGGTGCGCACGCGCAGCCGGACCAGGCCGTCCGCGAGCCGCTCGGCCGTGAGTGTGGTGTCCGCCCGGATCTCCGTGCGCCGCCGTACGATCCGCCCGGCGCCCCCGGGCAGCGGCTCGCTCTCCTCACCGGCCGCCGCTCCCACGGGGGCGGTGTGCTCCCGCCGCAGCAGGTCCTCCAGCGGTACGACGAGGTCGCTCTCACGCGGCACCGCCTCGTCGAAGGTCAGGTGGGTCGTGCCGTCGCCGGTCCGCAGCGACTCGACGGGACGGTTTGTGCCGTCCGGGCCGGTCTCCTCCACCTGCTTGTGCTGCGCCTGGAGGTAGCGCACCCGGATCCGCAGGACGGCGTCGGGCGCGTGGACCCGCAGCAGGCACTCGGTCCGCTGGTACCAGGAGTCGGCGGAGCCGGACACGCCGACCGTGACGGGCCCGTCGTGCTCCACCCAGTTTCGCGGCGCCAGCACCCCGAACTGCCACCGGACGCGGTTCTTGGGGGAGGAGCGGCGGTACGGATAGAGGAGGTAGCCCTCGTAGAGGACGGCGTCGGCGACCGCGCCCACCTGCTCGAACGGCCGCTCGCCGGAGCCGACCGGCACGGCGCCGTCGCCGCCCACGGCACCCTCGACCACAGCATCCGGCATCTGGCTCTCCTCCGACTCGCAGGTTCGCCATGCCTTCCACCACCCACCCACCCCTCACGCGCCCTCTCCCCCTCCTGCCCAGCGCTGTTGGGCCGTCCGGGGGAGCGGCGGCGGTCGCCCGGGGGAGCGGCGGCGGTCGCCCGGGGGAGCGGCGGCGGTCGCCCGGGGGTTCGCTCAGCCCGGCAGGCGCGGCACGCGCAGGGCCAGCAGCGCCACGTCGTCGTCGTAGCCGTCCTGGTGGCCGAGCAGCGCGTCGCACAGCGCGTCCAGCGGGTCGGAGGCCAGGGCGGCGGCGTGGTCCGCCAGGTCCCGCAGGCCGGCGTCGATGTCCCGGTCACGGCGCTCGATCAGGCCGTCGGTGAACAGCAGCAGGGTGCTCTCCGGGGGCAGCGGGTGCCGGTGGTCGGGACGCGGCAGGCCCGGCTGCACGCCGACCGGGATACCGTGCGCGTCCGGCGCGAGCCACTGGGCCGTGCCTTCGGCGGTGATCAGCAGCGGGGGCGGGTGCCCGGCGTTGGTCCAGCTCAGAACGTACCCGGCGGCCGGCTCCCGCTCGATGCGGGCCAGGACCAGGGTGGCGGCCGGCGGCTCGTCGACCGCGGTGAGCGCCCGGTCGAGCCGGTCCACGATCAGGCTGGGCGGCCCGCACCGGTCGAAGGCCAGGGCCCGCAGCATGTTGCGGATCTGCCCCATCAGCGGCGCCGCCTCCACGTCGTGCCCGGTCACGTCCCCGACGACGACGAGGACCGCCCCGTCGGGCAGTCCGAGGGCGTCGTACCAGTCACCGCCGAGGTGGGGAAGCTCGGACGCCGGCTCGTAGCGGGCCTCCACGAGCAGCGGGGACAGGTCGGGCAGCACCGGCAGCAGACGGCGCTGGAACTGCTCGGCGGACCGCTTGAGCCGCCCGTACAGGCGGGAGTTCTCGATGCTGACGCTCGCGGCGCTGGCCAGCGCGGTCAGCAGGGCCTCGTCGGCGTCGGCGAACGGCGTGCCGTCCTCCTTGTCCGCCAGGTAGAGGTTGCCGTACACGGTGTCGCGCACGCTCAGCGGGACTCCGAGCAGCGTGGTCATGACCGGGTGGCCCTCCGGGAAGCCGACCGAGCGGGGGTCGGCGGCGATGTCGTCGACCCGGAGCGGCTTGGGATCCTCGATCAGGCGGCCCAGCAGGCCATGGCTCTGTGGCAGCCCGGACTCGGCCAGGAGCCGCTCGGCGTCGGCGGCGCCGACGGTGATCAGGTCGATGATCTCCCCGCCCTCGCTGAGCACGCCGAGGGCGCCGTAGCGCGCGGCGACGAGGTCGGTGCCCGCCCGCACCAGATGCCGCAGCACGGTGCGGGTGTCCATGTCGGCGCTGATGGCCACCACCGCGTCCAGCAGGCAGTGCAGCCTGCGCCGGTCCAGGCTGAGCTGCCGGATCTGGGCGCTCAGCTCCTCGACGGCCTCGCCACCGCGCGTCCGGCCGCCTTCCGGGGCCGCGCCGGTCCCGTGGCCGGCCGCCTCTTCAGGCTCCGGTCGCCGTGGATCGTCCGACATGGGGCACCTCCCGGCAGGGCCGGTGCTCGGCGGTGCTCGTGCTCACTCACCGTACGGGCCCCCGCACGGCCACCTTACGCCGAGCGGGGAGGCGGCGGCCTCCTCCCGCCCGCCACGAGCCGGGGAGGGAAGCCCGAAGGCGGCGGCGCAGCGGCGTACGCTACGGAACTGCCCAGCTCAGGTCCCCTCGTGAGGAAGAGTCACCGTGATGCAGAAGATCTCCCTCGACGCCCTCGCCCGCGAGCATCTCGGACGCGCCGAGTCGTCCTCGGCCGGCCGCAGCGCGGAGACCGTCTACGGCGGTCACGAACACGTGCTGCGCCAGACCCTGATCACGCTGCGTGCCGGCACGGCCCTCGCCGAGCACGACAACCCCGGTGAGGCGACCGTGCTCGTGCTGCGCGGGCGCGTGGTGCTGCACAGCGGCGACACGTCGTGGGAGGGCATGGCGGGGGACCTGCTCATCGTGCCGCAGTCCCGGCACAGCCTGGAGGCCGTCGAGGACGCCGCGGCCCTGCTGACGGTCACCAAGGCACCCTGACCAGCCAATTCTCCGTGTCCCTCCGCCGCAAGCGATGGGTGGAGGGACGCGCCCCGCACAGCTCCGAGGTCTGATCCCCGCTCCCTCGTCCGCCGCACGTATGGCTCGCGGCCGCTCCGGGTACCCGAACGACGCCCGCGACGAGATGAGGAGCGCGCGATGGCTCCCGCGAAGCAGAGGACGGCGGCGTCCGCAGGCGGCGGACGACGGGTGTCGGCACGTGCCAGCAAGCGGTACGACGCGATGCCCGAACTCGACGGCGAACCCGATCTGCTCGGCCAGTACCTGCGCCAGATCGGCGCCACACCGCTGCTCGACGCGGAGGGCGAGGTGCGCCTCGCCCGGCGCATCGAAGCCGGTCTGCAAGCCACCGAGGAACTGAACCAGGCCGACGAGGGCGGCCGTGAACTCGCGCCGGAGCGGCGGCGGGAACTGGAGGCCGCCCTGCGGGTCGGCCAGGAGGCCAAGGACCACATGGTGCGGGCCAACCTCCGGCTCGTCGTGGCCATGGCCAAACGGCACGCACACCGCGGGCTGCCACTGCTCGACGTCATCCAGGAGGGCAACCTGGGGCTCATCCGGGCCGTGGAGAAGTTCGACCACACCAAGGGGTTCAAGTTCTCCACCTACGCCACCTGGTGGATCCGCCAGGCCATGGAACGCGGCCTCGCCACGCACGCGCGTTCCGTGCGGCTGCCGATGCATGTCGTGGAGCAGCTGCAGAAGCTCGCCAAGATCGAGCGCAAGCTGCAGCTGCGCCTCGAACACCAGCCGACCGTCGAGGAGGTCGCCGGCGAGAGCGGCCTCGCCGAGGACAAGGTCGTCTGGCTGCGCCGCGTCGGCCGACAGGTGATCAGCCTGGACATGCCGGTGGACGACACCGGAGAGACCGTGGTCGGCGACCTCATCCCCGACACGGAGGTGCTGCAGGCCCCCGAGGTCGCCGAGTACCAGGCGCTGGCCGAGGAACTCCGGGAGGCCGTCGACACCCTGGCACCGCGCGAGGCCCTCATCCTCAGCCTGCGATACGGCCTGCACGACGGTCACCAGCGCACCCTGCACGAGGTCGCCCAGCACGTGGGCCTGACCCGGGAGCGCGTACGCCAGCTGGAGAAGCAGTCACTGGCCCAGCTCAGGGAACAGGAGCCGGGCGAACGGCTCCTTGCGTGGGCGAGCTGAGGCGCCCGGGCGGAACAGTGCGCCCGGCACGATCGCCGGGCGCACGGCTCCACTCGGGCCGCCGCGACGCGCGGCGGCGGCCGTCACCAGCGGTACCAGCGGCCCCTGCGGCCGCCGGCGCCCTCGGACCGTGCGACGAAACCGAGCAGCCACAGCACGAGCACGATGATCGCGATCCACCACAGCGCCTTCAGGGCGAACCCGGCGCCGAAGAGGATCAGGGCGAGCAGGAGAACGAGCAGCAAGGGAACCATGTATATCCACCTCCGGACCTTCGAATGCCCGGCCTACGCGCGAACACACCCTGGGAAATACGGTGTTTCCGCACGTGAAGCAGGGGAACTCGTGGATGCTGCCCGCGAGTCGGCCAGTTGGGCCGGACGGGGTCGGACAGAGGACGGCTTCCGGTGTCGAGCCGGAGCCGGCCCGGGTGCGCGGATCTCCGGAGGCAGAGGTGACGGTGCGTCGTATCGGCCTGGTCGTCCATGGCGGGCGCGGTGAGGCCGCGGCTGCCGCCCGCATCGTGCGCGAGTGGTGCGACGAGCACGGCGTGGGGTGCGCGGACATCGACGTGTGGCACGACGGAGGGCGGCGCAGCGCCCGGGAGGAGATCGAGGCCGCGGGCGATCCGGACCTCGTCGTCACCCTGGGCGGTGACGGCACGTTCCTGCGCGGTGCCCGGCTGGCCGCCGTGAACGACGCCCTGGTCCTGGGCGTCGACCTCGGCCGGGTGGGTTTCCTCACGGAGGTGCCGGTCACGGTCGTGCGCGCCGCGCTGGACGCCGTCCTCGCGGAGCGCCTCACCGTGGAGAACCGGATGATGCTCAACCTGCGCGCCTCGCGGCGCCTGGAGGTGCCGGCCGACATCGAGGAGCTGATGCGCTACGGCCGCCGTCCGCTCCTGCCGCCACCGCGGGTGCGCGCCGACTGCCAGGCCGGCGGTGACTGGGGCATCCCGCTGAACGTCACCGCGCTGAACGACGTCGTGCTGGAGAAGCTGGCCCGGGACCGGCAGGTGTCCGTCGGCGTCTACCTCGCGGGCCGCCTCCTGGCGTCCTATTCGGCCGACGCGCTGCTGGTCGCCACCCCGACCGGCTCCACGGCCTACAGCTTCGCCGCCGGGGGGCCGGTCGTCTCGCCCCGCGCGGACGCCCTCGTCTTCACGCCGGTCGCCCCGCACATGGTCTTCAACCGCTCGGTCGTGGCCGCGCCGGACGAACCGATCGGCCTGCGCGTCCTGGAACGCTCGGGCCAGGCCGCCGTCACCATCGACGGCCAGTTGCGCGGTGTACTCGACCCGGGCGACTGGATCGGCGTCTACGCCGCGTCGCGCCGGCTGCGGGCCGTCCGCCTCGGTCCCATGGACTTCTACGGCCGTCTGCGGGAGCGCATGAACCTCACGGACGCCCCGGCCGCGGTCGCCGACGGCACCCCGGCCCCCTTGTGGCCGGTGACGTCGCCGCGACCGGCCGATCTCGCCCACCTGGCCCTGCCGGCCCGCCCCGGTGAGGTCTCATGGGTCCCGTGAATCCGCGGTGGACCGTCCCGGCCGCCGCTCAGGGGCGGGGCTCCGTGGGGAGGCGGTGGGCGGCGAGGGCGGCGAGGTCGTCGTCGAGGTGTCCGTCGCTGTAGTCGAGCAGATCCGCGTGCAGGCGCTCCAGCAGCGCGCCCGGCGGAAGGCCGGTCCAGGGCCGGACCCGCTCGGCGAGCGGGTAGAAGGCGCCGGCGGAATCGCGGGTCTCGGTGACGCCGTCGGTGTACAGAAGCAACGTGTCGCCCGGCCGGAAGGGCACGACGTCCACCCGGTACCCGTTGCCGAGCAGCCCGCCGAGGTTGATGGGCGGCGAGGGCTCGGTGGGTTCCAGCTCGCCGACCCGGCCGCCGCTGACCAGCAGCGGAGGCGGGTGGCCGCAGTTGACGAGACGTACGACGTGCTCGTCGTCGGGGATCTCCGCGAACACCGCTGTCACGAAGCGCTCGGCCGCCTCGGTGCCGGGAAGCTGCTCGGCGTAGCGGCTCATGCTGCGCTCCATGCGCCGGGCCAGACCGGCCAGGTCGGGCTCGTCGGGCGCGGCCTCGCGGAAGGCTCCGAGCACCGTCGCGGCCGTCTCCACGGCGACCAGGCCCTTGCCGCGGACGTCGCCGACGAGCAGCCGCACTCCGTGCGCCGTCGGCACCGCCTCGTACAGGTCGCCGCCGATCTGCGCCTCGGCCGCCGCGGAGAGGTACAGGGTCTCGATGGAGACCTGGCCGAGCCTGTGGGGGACCGGGCGCAGTAGGACGCGCTGCGCGGTCTCGGCCACGGAACGCACCGTGGCCAGGGTGTGCTCCCGGCGCGCACGGTGCCAGGCGAGGATCGTGCCGAGGATGCCCACCACGAACGTGCAGATGTAGTTGGCCACGTAGTGGCGGTCCCAGAGATTGCCCACGGTGCGGCCCGCACAGCACGGCGTGCCGGCCAGGACGCCCTCCAGGACGATGGCGAACACCGTGACGGCGGCGACCACGCGGGGGCCGTACCCGAAGGCGGCCACCAGCGGCAGAGCGGTGAGCACGAAGCTCACGGGCCACAGCGCCGGGGTGAGCGGCTCGACGGCGAGGACCACCACGACGTAGAAGACCGGCAGCCAGCGCAGCCACAGGGGCTGGGCCGGCACCTGCGACCGCCCTCTCGGCTCGCGCGGGCGGCGGTCCTCGCGGAAAGACTCAGGCGGCCTGTTCACAGGTACTCCCGGCGGGCTTGACCAAGAGGACCAGCCTGCTGTGCCGTACCGTCACCGCCTCGGCATTGCTCCAGGCAAGGGCATGTCAGCGAGGCCGGCAGCCGCCACGTACGGGCACGACCGGGGCGCCGCGCGAGACGCGCCCCGGTCGTGCGTGACGTGGTCCGGCCCGGTCAGGACGCCGTGCAGGCTCCGAGCGTCGGTGTGGAGTTGTTGCCGTTCTTCGCCGCGGTGAAGCCGAAGCTGGTCGAGGCGCCCGCCGCGAGACTGCCGTTGTAGGAGGCGGCGCGCACCGTCATGACGTTGCCGCTGCTGTCCCAGCTGGGGGTGCCGTTCCACAGGCTGGCGACCTTCTGCGGCGGGGCGAAGGTGAGCGTCACGGTCCAGCCGTTGATCGGGGCGGAGCCCGCCTTCACGGTGACCTCACCGTTGTAGCCGTCGTTCCAGTCCGAGGTCCTGGCGAAGGAGACCGTGCAGGTGGCGTTGCCACCGGGGTTGCCGCCGCCGGGGTTGCCGCCGTCCCCGCCCCCGGTGCTCGAGCCGCCGAGCGCGGCGAGGGCCGCGTCGTACGCGGGCTTCTTGCCGTAGTTGGAGTCGAACAGCAGGGGAGTGCCGCTGCTGCGCCACGAGTACTTGTCGGTGACCCCCCAGACGGTGAGGCCCGTGCAGCGGGTCACCGCGAGGCAGGCCTTGACGACGTTCGAGTAGTTGTTGGCCTGGGCGGTGCCGGAGCCCTCGATGTCGAGCTCGGTGATCTGCACGTCCACCCCGAGGTCGGCGAAGCGCTGCAGATTGGCCTGGTAGTCGGACGGGACGGGGGAGGCGCTGTTGAAGTGGGACTGGAAGCCCACGCAGTCGATCGGCACACCGCGGGACTTGAAGTCCTTGACCATGGCGTAGACCGCGTTGCTCTTCGCGTTGACGCCGTCGGTGTTGTAGTCGTTGTAGCAGAGCTTGGCGTTCGGGTCGACGGTGCGGGCCGTGCGGAAGGCCTCCTCGATGAAGCCGCTGCCGAGCTTGTCCGCGAACGGAGAGCTGCGCAGGGCTCCGCTGGAGCCGTCCTGGTACGCCTCGTTGACCACGTCCCAGGCGTAGATCTTGCCCTTGTAGTGCTGCATGACCTGGGTGATGTGGTTGTTCATCGCCGAGCGCAGGTCGGTGGCGCCCAGGCCCGAGACCCAGGAGGGCAGCTGGGAGTGCCACACCAGTGTGTGCCCGCGGACCTTCATGTTCTGGCTCTGCGCGTGGCTGACGATCTGGTCGGCATTGCCGAAGGTGAAGGTGTTGCGGGAGCCCTCGGTGGCGTCCCACTTCATCTCGTTCTCGGGCGTGACCTGGTTGAACTCACGGTCGAGCGTGCCGGCGTAGGCCGATTCGCCGAGGTGGTTGGCGGCGACGGCGGTACCGAAGTAACGGCCCTTTCCGGCCGCGGCGGACCCCAGTGTGTCGGCGGCCGCGGCGGTGTGCGACAGGGCCGTGACGGTGGAAGCGGCGAGCAGGACGGCCGTGAACGCCTGCGCCGCCCGTCTGGGCATGGGCATGCCATCTCCGTTTCTCGAAAGTTTCGCTGTCAAGGTCGAATGTGACGCGCAGGTTACGAACAGATCGGGGGTCGGTCAACGGTTCGCGCACGATGTGCTGCGGGATGGCTGAAGCTTGACCTCCCGCTATTCCTTTGGGAGTTACGGGTGGCTCCAGTGGTTGACGCGACGGTGCGACGCCTCTAGCGTGACGCGGCGCCTTCCCGAAATCGATGCGAAAGTTTCGAAACAAAGGATGCCGACATGCCCCGAACCCGAAGAAGGCCCGGACTCCGCACCTTGCTGACGGCCCTGCTCGCGGGTGTGACACCCCTGCTCGCGGCTCTCCTGCTCGCCGCGCCGAGCGCCCACGCCGCCTCGCTGACGGAGGTGACCGGATTCGGCGCGAACCCGAGCAACCTGCGCATGTACGTGTACCGCCCGGACAGCGCCCCGGCCCGGCCGGCGGTGCTCGTGGCCGTGCACTACTGCACCGGGTCCGGGCCCGCGTTCTACTCGGGCACCGAGTTCGCCTCGCTCGCCGACCGGTACGGCTTCCTCGTCGTCTACCCCTCGGCCACGCGCAGCGGCGGCTGCTTCGACGTGTCCTCGCCGCAGGCACTCAAGCGCGGCGGCGGGAGCGACCCGGTCGGCATCATGTCGATGGTCACCTACGCCCAGCAGCACTACGGGGCCGACCCGGCGCGCGTCTTCGTCGCCGGCGCCTCCTCGGGGGCGATGATGACCAACGTCCTGCTCGGCGACTACCCCGACGTGTTCAAGGCCGGCGCCGCCTTCATGGGCGTGCCCTTCGGCTGCTTCGCCACCACCGACGGCTCCGAGTGGAACAGCGCCTGCGCCAACGGCACCGTGATCAGGACACCGCAGCAGTGGGGCGACCTGGCCCGCGGAGCCTACCCGGGCTACACCGGCCCCCGGCCGCGCATGCAGGTGTGGCACGGCACCGAGGACACCACCCTGCGCTACCCGAACTTCGGTGAAGAGATCAAGCAGTGGACCGACGTCCTGGGCGTGGGCCAGACCCCCGCCTTCACCGACCACCCGCAGTCCACCTGGACCCGTACGCGCTACGGGGGCACCGGCACCCAGGCGCCTGTGGAGGCCATCAGCATCCAGGGGACCGGCCACACCCTGCCGACCTCGGGCATGGCCGCCCGCGCCATCTCCTTCTTCGGGCTGGACTCCACGACCACACCGCCGCCGACCGACCCGCCCACCACACCGCCGGCGGGCGCCTGCCGGGTGGCGTACACGACCAGCGCCTGGAACACCGGGCTCACCGCCTCCATCACGGTGACCAACACCGGCACCGCGCCGATCGACGGATGGGCGCTGGCCTTCACCCTGCCGGCCGGCCAGACCATCACCTCCGGCTGGAACGCCACCTACTCCCCGGCGAGCGGCGCCGTCACCGCCCGCAACGTCTCCTACAACTCGGCCCTGGCCCCCGGAGCCTCGACCACCCTGGGCTTCCAGGCCAACCACACCGGGAACACCGGCAGCCCGGCGTCCTTCACCCTCAACGGGGCCGCCTGCCAGGTGAGCTGAGCAGCCACGCGGACGCGCCCCGCCACCCCCACGAAAGCGGTCGTCGGGGCGGTCGGGGCGCGGGACAGCCGGACTCGGCGGCTCTCGCCGGGGCCGTGGGTTCCGTGGGGCCTCAGAGGGAGGGGCCGGCGTCCTCGGGGCGGATCCGGCCCCGCCAGGCCCCTGTCTCGCCTCCGTGCTCCTCGATGTACTGCTTGAAGCGCTTCATGTCCCCCTTGACGCGCCGGTCGACCACGCCCAGCATGTCCCCGGCCGTCTCCACGGTGCCGCTGGGCTCGACCTCCATGACCAGTTCCACCCGGGTGTGCGTGTCGTCGACACGCTCGAAGCGGACCGAGCCCTTCTGTCGGGTGTCACCGGTGGTGCTGCGCCACGTGATGCGCTCGTCGGGCAGCTGGTCGACGATCTCGGTGTCGAACTCCCGCCGCACACCGCCGATCCTGGTGGTCCAGCGGTTGTGGCTGTCGTCGAGCTGCCTGACCTCCTCGACGCCCTCCATGAACCTCGGGAACTCCTCGAACTGCGTCCACTGGTTGTAGGCGGCGTGGACGGGGACGTCGACCTCCACCGTTTCCTTGACCGTGCTCATCTGCGCCTCCTGTCTCTCGGACCGGCGGCGGGACGGGTGTCCCGTCGCGGAACAGCAGAGGCGACGGGTACCCGTGGGAGCCCGGTTCACGACCCGTTCGGCGTGGGTCAGCCGAGCTGCCCGGTGCGGGCGGACCGCCACAGGTCGACGCCGCCGTCGGTGGCGTGCTTGTCGATCTCGGCGAGCTCCTCGGCGCTGAAGTCCATGCGGTCGAGGGCGGCCACGTTCTGCTCGAGCTGCTCCACCCGGGAGGCGCCGATCACCAGGGAGGTGACGCGCTCGTCGCGCAGCGCCCAGGCGAGCGCCATCTGGGCGAGGGTCTGCCCGCGGCGGGCCGCCATGTCGTTCAGGGCGCGCAGCCTGCGCAGCATGTCCTCGGAGAGCCAGGCGGCGTCGAAGGAGGTACCCTGCGCGGCGCGCGAGTCCTCCGGCACGCCGTCCAGGTAGCGCCCGGTCAGCAGCCCCTGGGCCAGGGCCGTGAAACCGATGACGCCGAAGCCCTCCTCCTCCGCGGTGTCGAGCAGCCCCTCGTTCTCGATCCAGCGGTTGACCATGCTGTACGAGGGCTGGTGGATGAGCAGCGGGGTGCCCAGCTCGCGCAGGATGGCGGCGGCCTGGCGGCTGCGCTCGGCGTCGTAGGAGGAGATGCCGACGTACAGGGCCTTGCCCTGGCGGACGGCGGTGTCCAGGGCGCCCATCGTCTCCTCCAGCGGCGTGCTCGCGTCCAGCCGGTGGGAGTAGAAGATGTCGACGTAGTCCAGGCCCATGCGCTTGAGCGACTGGTCGAGCGAGGCGAGCAGGTACTTGCGGGAACCGCCGCCCTGGCCGTACGGGCCGGGCCACATGTCCCAGCCCGCCTTGGTGGAGATCACCATCTCGTCCCGGTACGGCGCGAGGTCCTGCTTCATCAGACGCCCGAAGTTGATCTCCGCCGAGCCGTAGGGCGGGCCGTAGTTGTTCGCCAGGTCGTGATGGGTGATGCCCAGGTCGAAGGCGCGCAGGGCGATCTCGCGCTGGGTCTCGAAGGAGCGGTCGTCGCCGAAGTTGTGCCAGTAGCCCAGCGAGAGGACGGGCAGGTCGAGCCCTGACTGTCCGGTGCGGCGGTAGCGCATGGTGCCGTGGTAACGCTCAGCATCCGCGACGTAGGTCATCGGGAGGTCTCCGGGTGGTGCGATGAGGGGGCGTCTCCCCGGGATCGGGGGGATGCCCCCACCTTGCTCCAGCATGATCCTGAAGTCCAACCGCTTCGTTCCATCGGACTCAGCGCCGGTGTTTCTGAATCGGGCGTACGGGGACGCCTCAGGAGTCGCGCGGCGGCGCGGTGAGGTGCTCGCCGAGCTGCTCGACGAGTTCGCTCATGGTGTGCCCGACGAGCCCGGCGTCGGCGTCCGCGGTGGTGATCACCGCCAGATGCGCGCCCTCGCCGGCCTCGACGATGAACAGCACCCCTCCGTAGAACTCGGTCATCGCCGAGCGGACCCCGCCGGTGCCGTCGCCGAACTCGACGGACGCGCCGTGCGACAGGGACTGGATACCGGCGGCGATCGCGGCGAGCTGGTCGGCCTGGTCGGGGGTGAGCTCCGGGGTGCGGCACAGCTTCAGTCCGTCACGGGACAGCACGAGCGCGTGCCGCGCGCCCGGGGTCCGCTCCAGCAGCCCCTCCAGGAGCCAGGTGAGCTTGTCGTCGGCGGTGGTCTGGCCGGTCATGAGGTGGTGTCGCCTTCCTGGGGCAGAGCCTGGCACTCGCCAGTTACACGTGTTGTCAACTGCCGGTCACTATACGAAACTTGGTGATCATCTTGGCAAGCCCCGGGACGGATCTCCCTGGTGGAACCGTTCAGCTGGGGGCCTGGGCCTGCACCATGCGGCCGAAGCGGTGAGCGGTGGGCGCGGCGGGGACGCGCCGGATCGCGATCAGCGCCACGTCGTCGTCGAGGCGCCCGCCGGTGTGGGCGAGCAGGTCACGCTGGACGTGGTGGAGCAGGGACTCCGGGGAGCCGTCGGTCCACTGGGCCGTCCGCTCGACGAGCGGATAGAAGACACCGCGGCCATCACGGGCCTCGACGGCCCCGTCGGTGTAGAGCAGCAGGGTGTCGCCGAGGTCGAAGGGCAGTACGTCGACCACGGAGCCGTTCGGGTCGGTCAGGCCCACCCCGAGCGGCGGGGCGGGGCTGAGGTCCGGCATCGTCACCGATCGGTCCGGTCTCAGCAGCAGCGGTGCCACATGGCCGCAACTGGTCAGCCGCACGATCGGTTCGTCGTCCGGGATCTCGATCAGCAGGGCGGTGACGAAGCGCTCCCCGGCCTCTTCCTCCGGTTCGAAGTCGGACAGATAGCGGGTGATGCTCCGCTCCAGGGAGGCGGCGAGCGAGGGCAGGGCGGCGTGGTGGTGGGCGGCCTCGCGGAAGGCGCCGAGCAGCAGGGCCGCCTCGCCGATGGCGGGCAGCCCCTTGCCGCGTACGTCGCCGATCATCACCCGGGCACCGTTCGGGGTGCGGGCTGCCGCGTAGAGGTCGCCGCCGATCGACGCCTCGTCCTCGGCGGCCAGATAGAGGGAGGCGAGCTGAAGCGGGCCGAGCCGGGTCGGCAGGGGCCACAGCAGCACCCGCTGGGCGGCTTCGGCGACCGACCGGACCTGGGCCAGCTCGCGGGCGCGGCGGTCGCGGACCGCGCACAGGGCCACGACCAGCAGGGAGAGCACCGCCAGGGCGATCATCTGCACGAACACTTCCCGGGACGGCAGGATGCCCAGCCGCCAGCCGGCGAACCCCTGGGCCGCCACCGCGGCGGCGCCGATGACCCCGGTGAACCACGGTCCCTCGAACCAGGCGGTGATCGCGGGAGCTATCACCAGCAGTGGCCCGAGCACGATGTCGGACGGGGCCACGATGTCGGACACGGTGATGAGGACGATGAGCGTGACCGGGATCAGCAACAGTATGTGGCCCGACTGCCGCCCCTGGGCCCGGTCCGCGAAACGCCCCTGCCAGGAACTCACGCCTACCACAGTGCACCGCTGCGCCAGGGCGTGCGAGCGCAGTCACCCGGTTCACCGGCCGGGTACGGCACCTCGTCCGGCCGTCACGGGCCCGTCCCGCCGCCGTAAGGCCCGGCGGCCGGCGCGCGAGGACGCAGACCCCGGAGTGCCCTTGGCGCCGGGCGCCTGTTCGGGTGGCACGCGCCGCCCGGCACCGAGCGGGCACGCACGGCTCGCCCGGAGCGAGGGCCGCCCGACGCGGACCCGGTGCGGCGGTCGCGCCGGTGACCGGGCGGGCCGGCGGTCTCGGGGGCCGGCTGCGGTATGGACGGAAGCCGAGTCGGTTCGTTCACCATGCCATCGCGTCCAGAAGTGCCTCCGGGTCCGGCTCCGGGCGGCCGTCCAGGCTCAGTTCCGCCCAGATCACCTTGCCGTGCGGCACGTAGCGCGTGCCCCACCGGTCCGCGAAATGAGAGACCAGGAACAGGCCCCGGCCGCCCTCGTCGGTGGTCGCCGCCCGCCTGAGGTGCGGCGAGGTGCTGCTGCCGTCCGACACCTCGCAGATCAGCGTGTGCCCGAGCAGGATCCTGACCCGCAGCGGCTCGGCGCCGTAGCGGATGGCGTTGGTCAGCAGCTCGCTGAGCACCAGCTCCGTGGCGAAGCAGGAATCCTCCAGCCCCCAGTCGTGCAGCCGACGGGCGACCTCCCCGCGTACCCGGGAGACCGCCTCCACGTCGAACGGCACGTCCCAGACCGCCACCCGCGAGGGATCGAGCAGCCGTGTCCGGGCGACGAGCAGGGCCACGTCGTCGCTCGGGTGGCCCGGCAGCATCACCTCCATCAGCGCCTGGCAGGTCTCCTCCGGCGTCCGGTCCGCGGGCGCGACGGTCTTGGCGAGCACGGACAGCCCCTCGTCGACGTCCCGCCCGTGGTCCTCGACCAGACCGTCGGTGAACAGCACGAGCCGGCTGCCCTCGGGCAGGCTGAGCTCACCCGACTCGAACGGATGCCCGCCCACCCCCAACGGCGGCGCCAGGGGAAGATCAGGGAAGGTCACCCGCCCCACGGGGTCGACCACGGCCGGTACGACGTGCCCCGCGCGGGAGATGGCGCAATGCCCGCCCACCGGGTCGTAGATGGCGTACAGGCAGGTGGCTCCCGTGACCGCGGACACCTCGCCGTCCGCGCTCGCCGTCTGGGTGTCAAGACGCATCACCATCTCGTCCAGATGACCCAGCAGCTCGTCGGGAGGCAGGTCCAGGGACGAGAAGTTCAGCACCGCCGTGCGCAGCCGCCCCATCGTCACCGCCGCGTGCAGCCCGTGCCCCACGACGTCGCCGACCACCAGCGCCACCCGGAAACCGGGCAGCGGGATGACGTCGAACCAGTCACCTCCCACACCGGACTGAGCCGGCCGGTACCGCCACGCCACCTCGAGCGCGTCCTGGTCGGGCAGGTCCCGGGGGAGCAGACTGCGCTGAAGCGTCACCGCCATCGCGTGCTCGCGGGAGTAGCGGCGCGCGTTGTCGATCGCCACCGCCGCCCGGGCCACCAGCTCCTCGGTGACCGCGACGTCCTCCTCCTCGAACCGGGGTGAGCCGGCACCCCTCCAGAAGTTGACCATGCCGAGGAGCACACCCCGCGCCCTCAGGGGCACGGTGATCAGCGAATGGATGCCGTGGTCGAGGACCCGGACCGCGCCCTGGGGATCCCGGGACCGCCAGTCCTGTGCGTGGTGCAGGTCCGGCACCAGCACCGCCTTGCCGCGTTGCAGCGCCGCCCCCATCGACGTGTCGGCCACCACGAACTGGATGAGGTCGCCCACCGGCTGGAGCGGGCTGCGCGCGTCCGCGTCGTGCAGCGCGGTCCGGCGCATCCGGTGCATCGCCCCGTTGGGCTCCTCTCCCTGCAGCACCGACTCCAGCAGCTCCACGGTGACGATGTCCGCCACCCGCGGGACCGCCACCTCGGCGAGTTCCTGCGCGGTGCGCCGTACGTCCAGCGTCGTGCCGATCCGCACCCCGGCGTCGTACAGCAGCGTCAGGCGTTCCCGGGCCAGCTCCGCCCGGCCCGACAGGGCCCGCAGTTCGGTGGTGTCGCGGAAGCTGGCCACCAGGCCCGGCGCGGTGCCGTACGGGGTGGTGCGCCGGGTGTTGACCGCCAGCAGCCGGTCGCCGGCCGGGAACACCGCGTCCGACGCGACCTCGCCGGACTTCAGCAGCCGCGTCATCTCCGGTCCCAGGCCCAGCTCCGTGACGTGCCGCTGGTCGGCGTCAGGAGGGAGGTCAAGGAGCCGCTCCGCCTCGTCGTTGGCGAGCAGCACCCGTCCGTCGGCGTCGGTGATCAGTACACCCTCGCGCACCGCGTGCAGCACGGCGTCGTGGTGCTCGTACATGCGGGTCATCTCGGCGGCGCCGAGGCCACGGGTCTGGCGGCGCAGCCGCCGGGTGACCAGGAAGGTGCCTCCGGTCGCGAGCACCACGGCCAGCGCCGCCGCGTCCAGCACCATCGGGATCTGCTGGTCGAGCAGGTGCCCCAGGGTCTGGTACTCGATCCCCGCGGTGACGATGCCGATCACGTGCCGGCCGGCGCCCTCCACGGGCACCACCGCGCGTACGGAGTCCGCCGGGCTTCCGTGGAAGGTCTCGGTGAAGGTCTTGCCCGCGATGGCGCGGCCGATCGCCTGGGCCGGGGTGCCGACCAGCCGCGGCTCCGGGTCGGTGAGCCGCACGCCGTGGTTGTTCAGCACGGAGATGTAGTCGACGCCGGAACTCAGCTGCGCCTTCTCCGCCGGGATCTTCAGCAGCGCCGACGGATCGGGCGACTGGAGGGCCACCGCCGTACCGGGTGCCTGGGCGAACGCCTCCGCGACGGCCAGCGAGCGCGCCTTGGCTATGTTCTCCCCGTCGTACCGCCTCTGGAGGACCACGGCGGTGGCGGCCGCGGCGACGAGCACCAGGACGACGATCACCTGCAACAGGAAGACCTGAGCGGCCACCGTGCCGGGCCGCCAGGACGGTGGAAAACGGAACCCGGTGGCGCTCCGGGCCGTCCAGGTCACCGGCCCGCCGCGTGTCTCAGCGTCCGCCCGACGCTCACCGAAAGGTGGTTGCGTCGCGCTTTGGGGCTGGCGGGAACGACCGACCATGTTGTCAGTTCTAACACCGTGGTTCCCTGCCGGGCGACCGGTATGTCCGCTCCATTACTATATGGATCGGTCAAGTCCTGAGGAGATCGATGGTTTTGCCCAGATGTCACTGGGGAGGGGCTGTTCCGCCCAGATCGTCTTGCCGGAGCCGGTGTACCGGGTGCCCCAGCGCTGGGCGAGCTGGGCGACCAGGAACAGACCCCGTCCGCCCTCGTCCGTGCTGCGCGCGCGCCGCAGGTGCGGGGAGGTGTGGCCGCCGTCCGAGACCTCGCAGATCAGGGTGCTCTCGTGGATGAGCCGCAGAGCGATCGGCCCGCGGGCGTGCCGGATGGCGTTGGTGACCAGTTCGCTGACGATCAGCTCGGTGGTGAAGGCCAGCTCGTCGAGGCCCCACTGGGACAGCCGGTCGCTGACGTCGTCGCGCACGACGCGCACGGCCGACGGGTCGGGGGGCACGTCCCAGGACGTCACACGGTCGGGGCTGAGGACGCGTGTGCGGGCGACGAGGAAGGCGACGTCGTCACGCGGCCGGTCGGCCAGCAGGGCGCGGACCATGACGTCGCAGATCTCCTCCAGCGGCCGGTCGGGGTGGGCCAGGGCGAAGCACAGCCGCTCGATCCCGACGTCGACGTCCTGTTCCGCCGCCTGGATCAGCCCGTCGGTGTAGAGGGCGACGACGCTGCCCTCCTCCAACGGGATCTCGGCCGACTCGAACGGCAGGCCGCCGAGGCCCAGGGGCGGGCCGGCGGGAATGTCGGGGAACTCCACGGGCTCGGTCAGGTGCGCGACGGCCGGGCTGGGGTGTCCCGCGCGGGCCACGACCATCGTCCGGGCGATGGGGTCGTAGATGGCGTACACACAGGTCGCGCCGGCCGCCGCCGGGCCCTCGGCGGCTGCCTCCGCCTCGTCCGACAGACGCATCACCAGGTCGTTGACGTGCGCCAGCAGCTCGTCCGGGGACTGGTCCAGGTCGGCCAGCGTCTGCACGGCGGCGCGCAGCCGGCCCATGCTGGCCGCGGCGTGCAGGCCGTGTCCGATGACGTCGCCCACCACCAGCGCGACCCGGGCGCCGGAGAGCGGGATGACGTCGTACCAGTCCCCGCCCACCCCCGACTCCGCGTCGGCGGGGAGATAGCGGTGGGCGACCTCGACGGCGTTGTGCCGGGGCAGGTTGGGCGGCAGCAGGCTGGTCTGGAGGGTGAGCGCGGCCTCGTGCTCGCGGGCGTAGCGCCGGGCGTTGTCCACGCACACGGCGGCCCGTGCCACCAGATCCTCGATCAGGAGCTGGTCGTCCTCGGTGAAGGGATCCGGGTTCTCCCAGCGCAGCAGGGTCACCACCCCCATCGTGACGCCGCGGGCCCGGAGCGGCAGCACCAGGTGCGTGTGCACGCCGAACCGGTTGATCCCGGTCCACCGCACCGGGTCGTCGGGCAGCCAGGGCGTCCCCGGGCCGAGGGCCTCGCGGCTGGGCTCCCCGCTGGCCAGGCACCGGTTCTGCAGCGACCCGGACGGGTACCGGATGGGTTCGCCGACCTCGGCGATCACCTCGGGCAGGTCCGGCCGGATCGACAGATGGGCCGCCCGGCGCAGCGTGATGGGGCCGTCCGGGGAGCGGGTGGGCGGCCCCTCTCCGGCGGTCGCCACGTCCAGGAGGTCGATGGCCACGAAGTCGGCGAGTTGAGGGACGGCGACCTCCGCGAGCTCCTGGACCGTCCGGCCCAGGTCCAGTGTGGTGCCGATGTGATCGGCGGCGGCGTTCAGCAGCACCAGCCGCTCGCGGGTGGGGTCGGGGGCGGTGACGTTCCGGGCGGCGTAGCAGATACCGAGCGTTCCGCCCGCCGCGTCGTGCAGCGGGAAGAAGGAGCGCGGCCGGGAACGCTCACGGCCGGCCCGCCCCGGCCTGCCGCGCCGGGGCGCCGCGTGGGCCACGGTCACCTGACGCTGCCCGGAGACCATCCCGCGCCGGGCATGCCGCGTCACAACAGCCGAACTCCGCCCCATCCGGGCACCGGCCGGGATGGTACTGGAAGGGGTGGTGGGGGAGGCGGCACCGGTCGGGGCGGCGCTGGAGGGGGAGGAGCCGGCCGGGGCGGTGCCGGCCGGGCCGGCGCCGGGAGTGACGGGGCCGGTCGCGGCGGGGGCGCTCGCGCCGGAGCCGGTAGGGACCGCGCCGGGCGTGGTGGGGCCGGTCGCGGCGGCGTCGGCAGGGGCGGGGCTCGTGGGACGGGTGGCGGCCGGGGCGGCTGCGGCCAGGAGCAGCCAGTCGCGGCGGTCGCCGGCGGTGAGCAGCGGGCACACCCGCACGGCGAGCCGTACCGCGTGGCCGACGCGGTCGTGGACCGTGAGCACCGCGTCCCCGGCATGACCGCTCCGGCACAGCCGGGACATCGCGGCCGTCGGATCGCGGCCGCGCAGCAGCGCCCGCGCGGGATGCCGCACGACCTCGGCGGCGGAGTAGCCGAGCAGGTCCTGGGCTCCCAGGCTCCAGTAGGTGATCAGCCCGTCGGCGTCGATGACCGCCACCGCCGTGGTCGTGCTGAACGGATCGCCCGGACTCGTACCGCTCGCGCCGTTGATGCCCATGCCTTCATCCTCATCCACGGGCAGGACCCCCACCAGCCAGGACCTCCACCGGCCGTGTTGCCGTCGGGGCCGGTGTACCGCCGCCCGGGAAACGGGTGGCGTGGGGGAGGCATGCGGGACGGGTGTGGCTAGGCCCCCGCCCCCAGTGCCTTCAGCGGCTCGTCGGTCAGCCGGTACACCGTCCACTCGTCCTGCGGGCGTGCACCAAGGGCCTCGTAGAAGCCGATCGCCGGCCGGTTCCAGTTCAGGACCGACCACTCGAGGCGCTCGTACCCGCGCTCGACGCACACCCGGGCCAGTTCCGTCAGCAGGGCCCGGCCGTATCCGCCGCCGCGGGCCTCCGGGCGGACGTAGAGGTCCTCCAGGTAGATGCCGTGCACGCCCCGCCAGGTGGAGAAGTTGAGGAACCACAGGGCGAAGCCCACCACGTCGCCGTCCGCGTCCTGCGCGATGTGCGCGAACGCCGCGGGCCGCTCGCCGAACAGTGCCTCGGCGAGCTGCTCCGGCGTCGCCCGTACCTCGTCCAAGGCCTTCTCGTACTCGGCCAGTTCGCAGATCAGGGCGTGGATGACGGGGACGTCGGCGGGGGTCGCGGTGCGAATCATGGGCGCAGTCTCACACACCGCGCCCCGCCGTCGGACAGCAGGTGCGGATCAGACCGCGGGCGCCGGGTAGGTCGGGTACTCCACCCCGGAGACGTACTGGACGACGCGGATGACCTGGCAGGAGTAGCCGAACTCGTTGTCGTACCAGAGGTAGAGGATCGCGTTGTCGCCCTCGACCTTGGTGGCGCCGGCGTCGACGATCGAGGCGTGGCGCGAGCCGATGAAGTCGCTGGAGACCGCGTCGGGGGCGCTGGTGAAGTCGATCTGGCGCTTGAGCGGCGAGGTCAGCGACACGTCGCGCAGGTAGTCCAGGACCTCCTCGCGGCTGGTCTCGCGCGCCAGCTGCAGGTTGAGGATGGCGATCGAGACGTCCGGCACCGGCACGCGGATCGAGCTGCCGGTGATCTTCGCCGTGAGGTCGGGCAGCGCCTTGGCCACGGCAGAGGCGGCGCCGGTCTCGGTGATGACCATGTTGAGCGGCGCGGAGCGGCCCCGGCGCTCGGCCTTGTGGTAGTTGTCCAGCAGGTTCTGGTCGTTGGTGAACGAGTGGACGGTCTCCACGTGGCCGCGCAGCACGCCGTACTCGTCGTCCATCGCCTTCAGCGGCGGGACGATCGCGTTGGTGGTGCAGGAGGCGCAGGACAGGATCTGCTCGTCCGGCTTGATGGTGTCGTGGTTGACGCCGTGGACGATGTTGGGGACGTCGCCCTTGCCCGGCGCGGTCAGCACGACCTTGTCGATGCCGGGGCGCAGGTGCCTGGACAGGCCCTCGCGGTCGCGCCACTTGCCGGTGTTGTCGATGAGGATGGCGTCCTTGATGCCGTACGCCGTGTAGTCCACCGACGCCGGGTCGTCGGCGTGGATCACCTTGATCTCGTTGCCGTTGGCGATGATCGCGCTGTTCGCCTCGTCGACGGTGATCGTGCCCTGGAACTGGCCGTGGATGGAGTCGCGGCGCAGCAGCGAGGCGCGCTTGACGAGGTCCTCGGAGGCCCGGCCGCCGCTTCCGCGGACGACGATGGCGCGCAGCCGCAGACCGTTGCCGGAGCCGGCCTTCTCGATGAGCAGGCGGGCCACGAGCCGGCCGATGCGGCCGAAGCCGTAGAGGACGACGTCGCGTCCCTCGCGGCTCTCGATCTTGTTGGCACCGGTGGCGCCGGCGACGGCCTCGGCGGTGAACTCCTCCACCGACAGGCCGCGGGCGTCCTCGCGGTACGTCGCGGCCAGCATGCCGATGTCTATCTGGGACGGCCCGAGATCGAGCGTCGTCAGGGCCCGCAGGAAGGGGAGCGTCTCGGTGACGGACAGCTCCGCACCGGCGATCTGGCGGGCGAACCGGTGGGTCTTGAGGATGCTCACCACCGACTTGTTCACCAGGGAGCGGCTGTGGAGGAGGACGGTGACGTCCCGCTCCCGGTGCAGCTTCCCGATCATCGGGATCATCGACTCCGCGATCTCTTCGCGGTGCTTCCAGTTGGTGAACGAGTCGTCGTTGACAGTCACAGATCTATCTTTCGAGCTAGGCGGCGCTCATATGCTAACCCCACGGGTTGTTGATCATGACAGTGGGCCGTACCCGCTGTCGTGCGAGGTACGGCCCACGGCCGGAAAGCCTCTGTGGCCAGGTCCCTTCGGTGCGTACGGGGTACGGGTCGGGCGCGCGCCCGGCGTCATCGTCACCGGCGCCTGCGGCGGGTCATTCCGACGGTGAGCCCCATGGTGGCGAGCCCCAGCAGGGCCGTGATCGCGCCCACCCAGGCGTTGTTCCAGATGATGCCCGCCCGGGAACCGTGGGCCGCGGTCACGACCCAGGGGGAGATGATCAGCCACACGCCGAGCGGGGCGACGATCCATGCCAGGCGGAACATGCGCTCGGGGGCCAGGGTGAGGCCGAGACCGACCAGGGCGACGGTGATGCCGATGATCAGGTTGTTGACGGCGAGACTCGGCTGGGCGGCGAAGTGCACCACCCACGGGGAAATCGCGGCGTAGACACCGGCCAGGACGATCATTCCCTCGATGACGATCGCCCGGTTGCTGGCGGCCGTCCGTTCGAGGCGTTCTCGCATCTCGGCGATCTCCGGGTGCGAGCTCATGCCGGTGGAGTGCTGCGGATACGACATCGCTGCCGTCTCCTCTCCATGAGATTGCCAGTGTGGAGTCCTCCTACAGAACCAAATTCCCCCTTATGTCGCGTTTATATCTGCTTGCCCCCATCTATGTGGTGAGTTGCGTCACAGTGCGGGCCCTCGGTGGTGAGTACGGAACGGTCCGTCCGCGAGGGGCGCGGAGCCGTCTGTCAATCTTGTCGGGCGTGCGTCAAGAAAACGCCGATGACGTGCGCGGACCAGGGGACAGGGGAGGGCGAGTGACGGGGCCAGAGGTACCCGACGAATATCTGACGGGGTACGTGCAGATCCTGGCCGACGTCTGTGCCACCGGACGCCGTCTGACCCGGGACGAACTGGACCTGCTGCGCGCCCACGGGGAACGGGCGGCGGAGGACGGCCACGGACTGCGTCGTCTCGTCCGCCGGCACCTCGCCGAGGCGAGGGCCTTCGCGCCCGCGCTGGCGTCCGCCGGCGTCGAACAGGTGCTCACCGCGGTGGAGCAGGCCGTCGACGCGTTCGCCGAGGGCCACGACCGCGCGCAGAAGCTCGCCATGCGCAAGGAGGAGGCCGCCCGCCGGGAGTTCATCGACGACCTGCTCTACGGCCGCAGCGACCTCGGGCGCCTGGGCGAACGCGCGGAGCGCTACGGGCTGCTCTTCTCCCGAGCCCATGCGGTGGCCGTGGCCCAGGGCGGGGATCCCGTCGACGACACGCACCCGGCCGCCCGGTACGTCGAGAGCGAGGTGGTCGCCCGGTTCGGTGACCGGCGCATCCTGCTCACCACCAAGGACGGCCGGCTCATCTGCATCGCCCCGGGCGACCACGACGACGTCCTGGCGTTCTTCGCCAAGCAGGCGTACGCCTCCACCGAGGGCGGCCGGGTCGCGATCGGGCGCCCCCACCCGGGCGCCGGGGGAGTGGTCCACTCCTACGAGGAGGCCCTCAACGCGCTGGAACTCGCCGACCGGCTCGATCTCCAGGATCCCGTCCTGCGGGCCGCCGACCTTCTGGTCTACCCCGTGCTGACTCGCGACCGGCAGGCCATGGCCGACCTGGTCCGCGACATGCTCGGCCCGCTGACGGCCGCCCGCGGCGGCGCCCAGCCGCTCCTGGACACGCTGACCGCCTACTTCGAGGCCGGCTGCACGGCCGCGGAAGCGGCCCGCCGCCTCAACCTCAGCGTGCGCGCCTTCACCTACCGCCTGGAGCGCATCCACAAGCTGACCGGAGCCGACCCGTCCGACCCCGTGCACCGCTACACGCTCCAGACCGCCGTGATCGGCGCGCGCCTCCTCGGCTGGCCCACCGCCGAGCTCTGACCGGTCGGCGGAGGAAGGGTGGCCGCGCGAGGCGGCATGGTTTCCCGGCCCTGACCGGGGCGACGGTGCCGCCGTCTTTGGTCAGGGCCGGCGGCACCTCGCGCTCGACCCGTGTGGCCGTGGCGCCTCGCACCTCGCGCTCGACCCGTGTGGCCGTGGCGCCTCGCACCTCGCGCTCGACCCGTGTGGCCGTGGCGCCTCGCACCTCGCGCTCGACCCGTGTGGCGGTCGCGCACTGAACCCGGTCCGTGCGGCGGTGGCGCAGCAGCTCGGTCCGCGCGGCGGTGGCGCACCTCGCTCGGTCCGGTCGACGGCGTTGTCATGACTGGGTCCGGCTCGATGCGTCCCGGCCGCGTCGCGGCGGCGCCGTTCACTCCACTGACCGTCACAACGAGCGGTGTTCCTCGACCGGTGTGAGCCTGGTCAGGGATTCGGTGGGTGCGTCGCGCCGCCGTGGCCCGGAGGACCGCGCGTCCTCCCCGGCCGGTCCGGCCGGTACCGCGACGTCCGTCCCGGCATGCCGCGGTCCTCGGGCCGCCGGCTGCGACCGACTCCGCCACCGACCCCATGGGAGGCCGACGACATGACGACCCAAGGCGGCACCGCTGCAGTCAGCCGGGAGCCCGCGACGCCCGAGGAACGCCCGGGTGTCGACGAGATCACCATCCTCTGGATCTCCGAGGGCATGAGCTGCGACGGCGACACCGTCTCGCTGACCGCGGCCGACCAGCCCTCCATCGAGGACGTGGTGCTGGGGCTGATCCCCGGTCTGCCGAAGGTGAACCTGGTCAACAAGGTGCTCTCGCCGAGCCTGGGCGGCGAGGACTTCCTCGCCCCCTACCGGGCCGCGGCACGCGGTGAGCTGACCCCGTTCATCCTGGTCATCGAGGGCTCGATCCCGAACCAGCGGATCATCGAGGGGGACGGCTACTGGACCTCGTTCGGCAACGACCCCGACACCGGGGAACCGCAGACGCTGAACTGGTGGATCGACCAACTCGCCCCCCGCGCCTGGGCGGTGGTGGCGGCCGGCACCTGCGCCACCTACGGCGGCATCCACGCGATGGCGGGCAACCCGACGGGCTGCATGGGGCTGGCCGACTATCTGGGCTGGGACTTCAAGGCGGAGAGCGGCCTGCCGGTGGTCAACGTGCCCGGCTGCCCGATCCAGCCGGAGAACTTCATGGAGACCCTGATCTGGGTGCTCTACCACGCGGCGGGAACGGCACCGCCGCCGCCGCTGGACCACATGCTGCGCCCGCAGTGGCTGTTCGGCAAGACGGTCCACGAGGGCTGCGACCGGGGCTCGTACTACGAGCAGGCGAGCTTCGCCACGGACTACAACTCGCCCAAGTGCCTGGTGAAGACCGGGTGCTGGGGGCCGGTCGTGAACTGCAACGTGCCCAAGCGGGGCTGGATGGCGGGCATCGGCGGATGCCCGAACGTCGGCGGCATCTGCATCGGCTGCACCATGCCGGGCTTCCCCGACGCGTTCATGCCGTTCATGGACGAGCCCCCCGGAGGAACCCTGTCGTCGATGCTGGTCAAGCCCTACGGGGCGGTCATCCGGCGACTGCGCGGCCTGACGAACGACATGGTGAACCACGAGCCCAAGTGGCGCCACAACAAACGCAAACTGACCAGCGGTTTCGACCCGCGCTGGCGTCCCTGAAGGAACGAGGTCCAGACCGAGATGACGACCACCGAGGCGCGTCGGGCGGGGCGTAAGCCCGCTCAGATCGTGGACATGTCCTGGGATCCGATCACGCGGATCATCGGGAATCTGGGCATCTACACGAAAATCGATTTCGCGAACCGGGAGGTCGTGGAGTGCCACTCCACCTCGTCCCTGTTCCGCGGCTACTCGGTGTTCATGAAGGGCAAGGACCCCCGCGACGCCGGCTTCATCACCTCACGCATCTGCGGCATCTGCGGCGACAACCACACCACCTGCTCCAACTACGCCCAGCAAATGGCCTACGGCGTCAAACCCCCACCGCTCGCCGAACACATCACCAACCTCGGCGAAGCCGCCGAGTACATGTTCGACCACACCATCTTCCAGGACAACCTCGTCTTCGTCGACTTCTGCGAAGCCATGGTCAAAGCCACCAACCCCAGCGTCCTCGCCCGCGCCGAACGCACCGAAGCCCCCCGAGGACACCTCCACGGCTACCGCACCATCGCCGACATCATGCGCGCCTTCAACCCCTTCGAAGGCGAAATCTACAAACAGGCACTGAAGATGTCCCGCATCACCCGGGAAATGTTCTGCCTCATGGAAGGACGCCACGTCCACCCCTCCACCCTCTATCCCGGCGGCGTGGGCACCATGCCCCAACCCACCGTCTTCACCGACTACCTCGCCCGCCTCATGCGCGTCATCGACTTCGTCAAACAAGCCGTCGCCCTCAACGACGACGTCTTCGACTTCTTCTACCAGGCCCTGCCCGGCTACGAAGAAGTCGGCCGCCGCCGCATCCTGCTGGCCTGCTGGGGCGCCTGGCAAAACCCCGACATCGTCGACTACCGCTACGAAACGATGAACCACTGGGGCAAGGCCATGTACGTCACCCCCGGCATCATCGTCGACGGCCAACTCGTCACCAACAACCTCGTCGACATCAACCTCGGCCTGCGCATCCTCCTCGGCTCCTCCTACTACGACGACTGGACCTCCGAAGAACCCTTCGTCACCCACGACCCCCTCGGCAACCCCGTCGACATCCGCCACCCCTGGAACCAGACCACCCTCCCCCACCCCCAAAAACGCGCCTTCGACCACAACTACAGCTGGGTCATGAGCCCCCGCTGGCACCACCCCGAAACCGGCCAGCACCTCGCCCTCGACACCGGCGGCGGCCCCCTCGCCCGCCTCTGGTCCACCGCCCTCAACGGACTCGTCGACACCCCCTACATCAAAGCCACCGGCCACAGCGTCCGCATCACCCTCCCCCACGGCGAAAAACTCCCCGAAACCACCCTCGAATGGACCATCCCCCAATGGTCCAACACCATCGAACGCGACCGAGCCCGCCCCTACTTCATCGCCTACGCCGCCGCCATGGCCCTCCAATTCCTCGAACAAGCCCAAACCCTCGTCCGCGCCGGCGAAACCAAAGTCTTCGAAAACTTCCAAGTCCCCGACGAAGCCATCGGCTGCGGCTTCCACGAAGCCGTCCGCGGCGTCCTCTCCCACCACCTCGTCATCAAAAACCAGAAAATCGCCAACTACCACCCCTACCCACCCACCCCCTGGAACGCCAGCCCCCGCGACCCCTACGGCACCCCCGGCCCCTACGAAGACGCCGTCCAAGGACAACCCATCTTCGAAGAAAACGACCCCGACACCTTCAAAGGCGTCGACATCATGCGCACCGTCCGCAGCTTCGACCCCTGCCTCCCCTGCGGCGTCCACATGTACCTCGGCAACGGCAAAACCCTCACCACCACCCACACCCCCACCTACGGAACCGACCAAGGCTGAACGCGCCAAGGCACCGGGGGAGACGAGGAGCAGACCATGGGCACGATCAGAGTCGGCAGGCGTGACGTGAAGCCCGACACCCCCGGGCACGTCTCCGGACTGCACCAGGGCAACTGGGGCCCGTACGAGCGGCAGACGGGACACCACCGGGACGGCACCTCCGACGCCCGGCGGTCCACGGGCATCCACTGGAAGAAGCACGACACGATCATGAAGGCCATGCCGAACATCTCGCCCGGATGACGGGGCGCGTCGTGGTTCGGGACCGATGTCAGGAGCGGGTGAGTCGGAAGGGAGGAACGGGGATGACAGCGAAACAGTTGCTGGCGGTGGAGGCCGCCCTGGTGGGCGGGCTGGTGGTCGCGGTGCTGATCAAGGAGATGCCGGGGCTGCTGCGCGAGATCAGGATCTGGCGGATGTCCGGCCGCGGCTCGGGCCACGCCCACTGAGCGCCGGGTCGGTAGGCTGGCCGACCGCGGGCGCACACCGCCTTTCCCCTGCGAGGACCACCGTGACGCCCGCGTCGGACGGAGGGAGGCGGGCCGTGGACCCGGACGACGAGCGCCATTGGTGCGGGATCTTCTACTACGACCGCGACGATGCGCGCGTGGTGGTCCCCAAGCGCTACGGATGGGGCCGCACCCTGAACTACGGCCGCCCGATGGCCTGGGTCTGGACCTTCGGCGCCCCCGCGGCCGTCGCCGTTCTGACCCACCTCGGCCGGCACTGAAGGAGCGGCGGCCCGCCGGCCGCCGCCCCCGTCGTCGCTGATCGGTCACCAGTAGTGACGGCGACCCGCGACCGCGTGCCCCAACGACCCGAGGACCCACAGGATCAGGCCGATCACGGCCAGGATGATGCCGATGGTCCACAGGATCGAGATGCCGGTGACGAAGCCGACGACGAGCAGGATGACGCCGAGGACGAGCATGACCGCCTCCTAGAAATGCCTCACCGGGTCGGGTACCCCGAAACGGCGCTGTATTGCACTGCCTTGCGGGCTCAGCGGGGCCAGGTGGGCAGCAGCGTCCGCCGGTGCGTGGAGTTGATCACCCCGGCCGCCGAGGCGTACCAGGCGACCAGCCCCGTCGCGATCCCGAACCAGCCGCCGACCTGGGTGGCGACCTGCGGTGCCGGACCACCCTGGAACTCGCCGATCGCCAGGAGGACGAAGGTGATGGTCAGCAGTACCAGCACCCCGAGGACGGGGAGACTGGTGCGCAGCGCGGCCACCGCCATGTAGGCGGTGAAGATGGCCCACAGGAGCAGGAACAGGCCCAGGCCGTTGTGCGCGTCGAAGGCCGCCACCCGCGGCACCAGCCACCAGTACGTCAACCAGAACGCGCCGAAGGAACCGAACACGGTCGCGCCGAAGGTGTTGCCGCGGCGGAACTCGAACAGCCCCGCGACGAACTGCGCCAGACCGCCGTAGAAGGCGGCGAGCCCGAGCACCGGGAGGATCGCGCCGGGTTCCTTGAGCAGGTTGGTGTTGAGGATGGACAGCAGGATGGTGGTCATCGCGAACCCCGCCAGGCCCAGCGGGGCCGGATCCGCGTAGGCGACCGGCCGCGGATCCGCCGGGCGGGCCTGTTCGCGCACGGAGTCGCTGGTGTCGTCAGCCATGACCGGAATCCCTTCGACCCGAGGTCGGCAGAACCAGCCAGAACCCGACGAGCGCAGGCACAAGACGTCCACGGGGCCGAGCCCGCGGGCAGCGCCGGCGCTGCCCGAGTCTTCAGCTGTATCTGTTCACCACACGCGTACCCCTTTGTCCCAGGATCAGTCGGCGGACGGCAGGTGCCGGGGCGCCCGCACTCCTGGCAGAATTCCGGACACCCGCACGACGAGACGGGCGTCGCGCGGTCGGAACACCGTCACAAGGGTCGGCCCTGGGGGGAACGCACCATGAGTACCGAGATCTACTTCAGCAACAACCACCGCGACCTGTGTCAGGAGCACGGAACCGGCGCCGGTTTCCAGTTCGAGTTCTACTGCTCACGCTGCTCCGACACCTGGCGTTCCCCCTTCGAGCCCTTCCGGGCGGGCCAGATGGCGGGCTGGCTGTCGCGTGGGGTGAACGCGGCCTGGTCGGTCATCGGCGGCGGTGCCGCCCAGGGCGTCTCCAACGCGGCCGACGGGCTGGCCGGCGCGAACTACGGAACCCAGCGGGACGCGGCCTTCACCCGCGCCATCGCCAACGCCCAGGGCCACTTCGACCGTTGCCCCCGCTGCACGGCCTACGTCTGCGCCCGCTGCTGGAACCCGGGCCTCGGGCTCTGCCTCACCTGCTCCCCGGACACCGCGGCGGAGGCCCAGGCGGCCCAGCAGCGGGGCCTGAACGACATGGTGGCCCAGCGCGCCTACGACGCCGGTCAGCAGCGCGGCCAGGACTACGACGCCACCACGCCACGTCAGTTGGTCTGCCCGCTGTGCCGCACCGAGACCAGGGGCGCGGCCTTCTGCCCCTCGTGCGGACACCGCCTCGCCCAGACCGACAACTGCTCCTCCTGCCACCAGGACCTGCCCGACGGCGCGGCCTTCTGCCCCTCGTGCGGCACCCGCAGGTGATCACCGGACCGCGGCCCCGGGACTGAGCGCACACGGCGATCGCGTACCGCACGCACGACATGCGGTACGCGGTCCGCGAACGTGCCGCGATCCACGGTGCCGCGGAGTGCCGACCTGGAGGATGATCATCCTTCAACGAGCCCGCCCTTCCAGCCCGGTCGGCCGGGCCACCGCATGCGAAGGAGCAAGGGCAGCAGATGCCGGAGCAGCACGTTCACAACCCCGACATCGCCTTACGGTCCTTGCGCGGAGAACTGGCCCGCCGCTGCCGGACCGTCACCGAGGCCCGCTGGTTCGCCCTCGGAGTCTTCGCGGTGATCCTCGTCAACGCAGGGCTGCTGGGCGTGGAGACGTACTCCGGTCTGGCGACGCAGTGGCACCACTGGTTACGGCAGGCCGAACACATCTGCCTGGCCGCCTTCACGGTGGAGATCCTCGTCCGGATGCTGGCCTACGCCGACCGCCCGCGGGAGTTCTGGAAGGACCCGTGGAACTCCTTCGACCTGGTCGTCGTCCTGTGCGCCTTCGTGCCCGTCGTACGGGAGAACGCCACGGTGCTGCGGCTGCTGCGGCTGGCGCGCGTGCTGCGCACGGCCCGCTTCCTGCCGCAGGTGCGGATCGTGCTGGTCGCGGTGGTCCGCAGCCTGCCCGGCACCCTGAGCTTCCTCCTGGTCGGCGCCCTGCTGCTGTATGTGTACGCCATGGTCGGCTGGGTCTTCTTCGGCCGCCACGACCCCGAGCACTACGGCTCCATAGGCCGCGCCGTGCTGACCCTGTTCCTGCTGATGACCCTGGACGGCATCGGCGACGCGGTGCACAGCGGCCTGGAGGTGTCGCGCTGGAGCCTGATCTACTACGCCTCCTACGTCCTGCTGGCCTCCTTCGTCCTGGTCAACGTCCTCATCGGCGTGGTGATCACGTCCCTGGAGGAGGCCCGCGAGCTGGAGAGGGACCAGCCCGCCGACACGGCGGACGCCGGTGGCTCCCCTGACGTCCAGCAGCATCTCGCCGCCCGGATCGCGGCGGCCCGCAGAGCCCTCGACGACCTCGAACGCGACCTCGGGCAGACGGCGCCGCCACGTCCCAGGCAGGCGGCCATGGTGGTCCCGGCGGTCGTGGCGCGCGCGGCGCCCGGCTCCGCGAGGGCCCGGCAGCGGGCGTCCCGACGGCGCAGGTGAGGCGGCCGCGGGGCCGTCGGTGACCGGGCCGGGGAGCGGGTGGGTCTTCTCACAATTCGGGCCGAAACGGGTTCGCAGTGACGGCGGCCACTTCACCAGACGCACATTTTGTCTACCTTCACCAAGCAGTTTCCCCCGTTTGCCGACCCATTGCGGAGGCCTGTCCGATCATGTCCCATCCGCGTTCCCTGCCGCATGCGAAGACCTCGGCGGCCTCGTCCGGGCGCCGGGTCAGCCGCGCCGGTGCCTGCGCCGGCGCCCTCCTGGCCTCGGTGACGACCCTCTTCTCCCTCGGCGCGCTGCACGCGGCACCCGCGGTCGCCGCGCCCGCCCCGGCGCAGCAGGCCCACGCCGCGGCGGCCGTCCCGGCGGCGCCGCACCCGCAGAGCAAGGCGCGGGTGACGGCGGCGGTGCTCGACCTCGACGGTGCGAGCAGGAAGCCGCTGCTGTACGGCCAGGACGCCCCGTACGACACCGCCAGCATCATCAAGGTCGACATTCTCGCGGCGCTGCTGCTTCAGGCCCAGGACGCGGGCCGGCATCTCACCGCCCAGGAGCGCGGCCTGGCCGAGCCGATGATCCGCAAGAGCGACAACACGGCGGCGAACGCCCTGTGGCGCGAGATCGGCCGGGCGCCGGGTCTGCAGGCCGCCAACAAGCGCCTGGGGCTGGCCTCGACCAAGGGTGGTCCGGGCGGCAGGTGGGGGCTGACGCGGACGACGGCGAGCGACCAGATCCGCCTTCTGCTGTCCGTGTTCGACAGCGCCGGGGCGTCGGGGACCGGCTCCCCGCTGAACAAGGAGTCCCGGACCTACATCCGGTCGCTGATGAACCGGGTCGCGAGCGAGCAGGCCTGGGGTGTCTCGGCGGCCTCCGGCGCCGAGTTCGCCTTGAAGAACGGCTGGCTCCAGCGGACCACCTCCGGTCTCTGGGACGTCAACAGCGTCGGCCGGATCACGGTGGGCGGACACCACTACCTCGTCGCCGTACTGTCCGACGGCAGCGCGTCGATGAGTGACGGCGTCGCCCTGGTGGAGCGGGCGGCCCGGCAGGCCGTGTCCGCGGCCGCCCGGGCCTGACGGGCACCGGCGCCGGAAACCCGCGGGTCCCGGCGCCGCACCCCGGCCACCCCACCCTCGGTGGTTAGTTGCGTCATTGCGCAACTGTATAGTCGTGCCGGGTGTCACCGGGCCGGAGACGGGAGTCCGGAGCAACGCGACAGGGGGAGCAGCCATGGGCAGTCGAGCCGGATCAGCGAGTCGGGGCGGCGATCAGGTCAGCCGCAACCAGGAGCTGGCGCTGCTGCTGGGCGCCGTGCTCATCTGCGGATTCGGCCAAGCGGGCAGCTCACTCGCCATGACGGGCAGCCTGCCGCCCGGTCTGGCGTTCCACGTCGCCGTTCTGGCCCTGCCCCCGCTGCTGTGCCACCTGGCGGTACGGCGGTTCGCCCCGCACGCCGACCCGCTGATCCTGCCCCTGGCCACCCTGCTCACCGGCCTGGGCATCGTCCTGATCCACCGCCTCGACGTCGCCTACCAGGCCCGGTACAACTCGCCCACGGCGGTCGGCGGGCAGATCATGTGGGTCGGCCTCGCGGTACTCGGATTCATCGCGGTCGTGATCGGGCTCAAGGACCATCGCCGGCTCCAGCGCTATCCCTACGTGGCCGTCACCGTGGGCCTGGTGCTGCTGATGGCCCCGGCCTTCTATCCCGGCGACGTCTACGGCGCCAAGCGGTGGATCTTCCTCGGGCCGCTGTCCTTCCAGCCCGGCGAGTTCGTGAAGATCGTGATCGTGCTCTTCTTCGCCGGGTACCTGACGCTGCGCAGGGACGCCCTGGCCCTGGCCGGAAGGCGCTTCATGGGCATGTACCTGCCGCGGGGGCGGCAGCTCGGCCCGATCGCGGCCGTGTGGGTCATCAGCCTGCTCGTCCTGGTCCTCGAACGGGACCTCGGCACCTCGCTCATCTTCTTCGGCGTCTTCGTGATCATGCTGTACGTCGCGACCGAGCGGACCAGCTGGGTCGTGTTCGGCGTCGCCATGTTCGCCGTCGGAGCCTTCGTCGTGGGCTCCTTCGAACCGCACGTCCACGGCCGGGTGGTCGCCTGGCTGCACCCCATGGACATCTACCTCCCCCCGGACCAGCGGCCGGCCGGGCTGATCTCCGACCAGGCGGCCCAGGCACTGTTCGGGTTCGGCTCCGGCGGGATGCTCGGTTCCGGCATCGGCCAGGGCCACCCCGAGCTCATCGGCTTCGCCGGGCGCAGCGACTTCATCCTCACCACCGTCGGCGAGGAACTCGGCCTGGCCGGAGTGATGGCCGTGATCCTGCTGTACGCCCTGCTCGTCGAGCGCGGCCTGCGTACCGCGATCACCGTGACCGACCCCTTCGGCAAGCTGCTGGCCGCCGGTCTGGCGACCACGCTGATGCTCCAGGTGTTCGTCGTCGTCGGTGGTGTCACCGGGCTCATCCCGCTCACCGGAAAGGCCCTGCCGTTCCTGGCCCAGGGCGGCTCGGCGATGGTCGCCAACTGGCTGCTCGTCGCCCTCCTCCTCAAGGTCAGCGACACCGCCCGCCGCCCCGCGCCGGTCCCGGCGGCGGACATGGACGCCGCCGAGACCCAGCTGGTCCGCCGCTGACCCGGTCCCCGGGGCGACCGTGGGTACCGGGTCCTGTCCCTCGTTCAGTGTTCGAGGAGCTTCCTGGCCACGCGAGCCGCCGCCTCGCTCTCGGCCGCCGGCGGCGACAGTTCGCTCAGGGTGTCGAGGTCGGTGTCCTGCTGGAGCTCCGTCTCCCAGGCGGCGGCGAGGCTCTCCTGATCCTCGCGTGACAGCCCCTGGACATGCTCCCGGTGCTGCGGATCGAGGGCGGTCAGGAATCGCTCGACGGTTTCGATGGGCATGTCGCTCTCCTTGATCAAGGCGTCCCGGCCAGGCGTGTACGCCGAGGCCGGTACACCGGGTTACTCCCTGCGTCGGACGCCGTCCGCGCCACCGTCCGGCACCGTGTGACGGGTGAGAACAAGCCGCCCCGCACGCCGTGCCTTCCTCGTGGTCCATGTGGTCGCCTCCGCCAGTTGGCTCGGCCTCTCCCTCGGACTGCTCGCCCTCGCGATCGCCGCGGTCACCACAGGGTCCGCGGTGACCGTGGAGACCTCCGTCCGCGCCATGAAACTCCTCGCCGACTGGCTCCTGCTCCCCGTCGCGTTCGCCACCCTGTTCAGCGGTCTCGTGCTGTCCCTGGGTACCCCGTGGGGGCTGGCCCGGCACCGGTGGGTCTACACGAAGTTCTGGCTCACCCTGGCCACGACCGCCGCCACGGTTCTCGCGCTGCGCCCCGGGCTGACCTCGATGGTCCGGGACGTCGCCGCGGGCGAGCCGCCGGCCGGCTCCCACGGAATCCTGATGGGCCCCGCCGTCTCCCTGACCGCGTACGTCTTCATGACGGTGATCTCCGTACTCAAGCCCTGGGGCCTGACCCGCCGCGGCCGGCGGCACCGCGCCTCCCAGCGTGCGGCCCAGACCGCCGGCCGCCGGAGCGCACCGGTCTGAGCCGGTCGCGGAACGGTGGCGGCAACGGCGTCCGGGCCGGCGTGGTCGTCGTCGTGCTGTTCCTGGCCACGGGGCCCGACACGAGGGACTGGTTCGACAGCCCGCGCCTGTGACGAGCCGCGCGGACCCGCCGGCCGTGCCGGGACCGTACCGGCGGCGTGCGGCGGGCGCCCGTCCCGTGCCCGCCGCACGCCCGCCGGCCAGGACTCAGCCCCGCCCGTTCCGCTTGTCCAGGACCTTCAGCACCGCACGCGCCATGGCCTCCTCGCCCTTGGCGTTGGGGTGGGCCGGGGCCGCGGGCGAGGCCGGCTGCAACGGCTCGATCCAGCGGTCCGCCGGGGCCTTGCACATGTCGTGGCCGACCGTGGGCCCGTAGGTGTCGACGTACTCCGCGCGGTTCCACGCGGCCACCAGGCGGAGCATCGTGTTCAGCCGTTTCTCGGTGTCCCGCAGATAGGGGAAGTCCCGCGCGGCGAACGGCACCGAGGGGAAGCAGCCGCTGCCGTCGTCGGGCAGCAGGTCCGGGTAGCCGACGACGAGCACCCGGGCGTGCGGCGCCCTGGCGTGCACGGCCCGCAGCACGCGGTCCACCTTCGGTGCCGTCCGCGCGATGTCGAACGTCAGCCGGTCGATGCCGGACGAGGCGTAGTGGCGCCGGCAGGGGTCCGACTCCGGCTGCTGGGAGCCGAGTTGGGCGCAGGTGGCGATGATGGCGCCGAACCCGACGTCGTTGCCGCCGATCTGGACCGTCACCAGGTCGGTGTCCTTGCGCAGCGCGTCGAGTTGGGCGCCGTTGGATCCCTGCGGCTTCCACATCTCCTCGGTCGTCGCCCCGCCGCAGCTCACGTCCGTGAACGAGGCGGCCTTCCGGTCCGCCGCGACGAGCGACGGGTAGTTGCTGTCCGAGCGCGCGCAGCGGGCGTCGACCTGCCGCGGGATTCCGGGACCGGAGGTGTAGGAGTCCCCGAGCGACACGTAGTGCGGGGCACGGCCGGTCCCCGCGCCGGTACCGGCTCCGTGGGCCGAGGCGGGCGCCGTGGAAGCGGCGGCGAGGGCGCACGCCCCGAGCGCCGCCCCCATCGCGGCCGGCCACCGGCGCCCTCTCGCGCCTTTCTGTCGGGTCATCAGTTCCTCCCCCTGTGCCGGGACTTCGTGCGCGGTCGGCGGCAGCAGGCCGCCGTCGCACGTTCGACTGGGCTTGTATACCGTTCGGTAAGTCCCCGGGGCCAGAGGTGTGAAGCGGTGACAGCGAGCTCACTCCGGGATGGACAGGGGCAGTTCGGCGATGATCGTGGCGCCCTCGGGATCGGTGCGGACGGTCAGGGTGCCGCCGATCTGTTCGACGCGCTCGTGCATGGACTGGATGCCGACGCCGGGTGTCCACGGCTCGGCGCAGCGGCCGGAGTCCGCGACGGTCACCCGCAGACGGCCGCTGCCGAGCAGCTCCAGGGTGAGCGTGGCGGTGGTCACGGCGGCGTGCCGGGCGATGTTGGTGACGGCCTCCACCGCCACCCTGTAGGCGGCGACCTCCACGGCCGCGGGAAGCTGCGGCAACTGCTCCGGGGCGTCGACCGTCACCGTGAGAGGGCTTCCGTCGGCGACCCGCAGCGGTGCGGTGCGCTGGCGGATGGCCTCGACGAGGCCGAGTTCGTCGAGGGCGCGGGGGCGCAGCCCGTAGACGATCCGCCGGATCTCGGTGATCGTGTCGCCCACGTCGGCGCGCAGCGCGCGAAGGGTCTCGACCGCGTGCTCGGGGTCGGTGGCGATGAGGTTGACGACCGCGTCCGCCGTGTAGGCGATGCCGGTCAGGGTCGGGCCGAGACCGTCGTGCAGGTCGCGGCGCATACGCCGCCGCTCCTCCTCCAGCGAGGTCACCGTGCGGCCCCTGGACAGGCGCAGTTGCTCGCTGAGCCGGGCCGCGTGCAGGGCCTGCGCCAGCGGGGCCGCGACCAGGTCGAGCACCGCGGCGGCCGCTCGGGGCAGCCGCAGATGTCCCGGCGGCAGACCGACCACGAGATCGCCCACCTTCTCACCGTCCGCGCGCAGGGCGGTGACCTGGACGTGATCCGCGTCGACGGCGCCCGCGGTGGCGACCACGGTGTCCTCCTGGCGCAGCTCGATGCCGGGCACGCCGAGCGTCGTGCGCAGGGTGTGCAGCCACAGCGGGGGAGGGGCGCCGGCGGTCAGGTCCGTGCCGAGACGGGTCAGCGTCTCCACCGCGTCGGCCGACCGGCCGAACAGCATCTCGTCCATCACCGCCTCGACATGACGCCGGACCGGCTGGTACCCGGCGGCGATGGCGGCCGCCAGCAGCGGAGGCACACCCTTGTCCGGCCGGGCGCCCACCGCCATCTCCCAGACGGCGGCGATGCCCTCGTACACCGCGGCGCTCAGCGCGAGCATGACGATGAGGACGGCGGCGCCGCGCATCACCACCCGGACGTCCACCGCGCGGGGCGCGACCAGCGCCACCGTGATGGCGCCCGGCAGCAGCAGGGACACCGCGCCGACCGTCAGCACGCCGGCCGGGAAGCCGAGCGTGAGGGAGTTGTCCACCGCGAACAGCAGCATCCCGGCCAGCGTCGTCCCGGCGGCGCCCAGCACCAGCCACAGCACGCGGCGCCGGTCGTCGCCGGAGGTGAGCTCGAACAGCACCCAGGTGCCGGCGCACATCGCCGTCCCGGACGCCACCCCGGCCGCGATCAGCGCCGGTTCGCCGCCCGTCCGCGACGCGGCCGCGCAGCCCGCGCCGCAGAGGGCGATCGACGCCTCCGCCCAGCGCAGCGTCCGCGACACCGGCCGCGCCTCGACGACGCGGAGGGCGGCCAGCGGCACGGTGACCGTCGAGGCCAGCACCACCGGCACCACGGCGAGGTCCGGGACACCGGCCGCGGCCGCGAGCGGCGCGCTCAGCAGCGCCGCCGCGGACAGTCCGAGCAGCCGGGAGGCGGCCGAGGCGCCGCGCCGGGCGGTGACCAGGGTGTACGACGCCGTCAGTCCGAGGCCGACCACCAGGGCCCACAGGACCCATTGCTCGGACGGGGACGGCGGCGCCCACCACAGGGCGGCGAGCGCCGTGCCGGCGACCGGAGCGAGGGCCGCCCCGCGCAGGGCGGCCGGCGGGCGCGCGGTCATGAGGCGGGGCCGGACGTGTCGTCACCCAGTCCCCGCTCGCGGGCGAGCAGGATGGCCTCGGTCCGGCCGCTCACCCCCAGCTTGGCGAAGACGGCGGACAGATGGTTCGCGACGGTCTTGACGGCCAGTTCCAGCTCGGCCGCGACCCGTGCGTTGCCGTGGCCGCGTGCCACCCGGTCGAGGATCTCCCGTTCGCGTACGGTCAGTTCGGGGAATGGGTCGGCAGGCCGGGGCGGCGGCCCCACCTGGCCGAGCAGGCGGGCCGCCACGCCCGGCGCGATGACGAACTGTCCGGCCGCCACCGACCGGATGGTGGTCAGGATCTCCTCCTGCTGGGCGCCCTTGAGGAGATAGCCGCGGGCCCCGGCGCGCAGCGCCGACAGCACCGTCTCGTCGTCCTCGTACATGGTGACGACGAGCACCGCGACGTCGGGCAGCAGCGCGGTCAGCCGCCGGGTGGCCTCCACCCCGTCCATGGCCGGCATCCGGATGTCCATCACGACCACGTCCGGACGGCTCAACTGCGCCTCGCGCAGTGCCTCTTCGCCGGTCGCCGCCTCCGCCACCACCTCCACCCCCGCCAGCGAGGTCAGCAGGGCGCTCATCCCGCGCCGTACTACGGGATGGTCGTCGGCGATGAGCACCCGGATGGGACGGGCCGCGGAGGTCATGTCCCGATGATGGCCGAGACCGGTTCCCGTCGGGGAGGCTCTTCTCCCAGGACGTACGGGAAAACCTCCCTGCCGCCGGGGACGAACCACCGATGCGTGCCGGAACTCGGCTGCCGCATGCTCGCCGCACCGGGTCGCCGCACCGGCGGCCCCCCGACTCCCCGAGACAGGAGCCCAGATGAGCCCGAACAGCCCTTCCGGAACCGTTCCCGGCCTCACCCGCAAGAACAAGGTGGGCCTCGTCCTCGCGGGCCTGCTGGGCCTGCTCGACATGACCAACTTCGTCACGCTCCCGGAGCCCGACGCGGACACCCAGGGTCCGCCGATGGCCGTCGGCATCGCCGACGGCGTGCTCGGCGTGATCACGGTGCTCGCGGTCGTCTACACCTGGCGCACGCTGAACCGGACGGGTTCCCGCGTCGTGGCGGGCTCCCGGATCGTGTCGGTGGTCTCGGCCCTGCCGGCGTTCTTCGTCAGCGGCGTCCCGGCCGCGGTGGTCGCCCTGGTCGCCGTGTTCACGATCCTCAGCGTCGTCGTCATCGCCCTCGTCCTGACCCGCCCGGCCCCAGAGGCCGAGGCCGGCACCGCCTGACCGGCTCCGGGGCACGTCGTGCCGCTCGCACGCCGGGGACGCATCCGCCACCGCAGGGGAGCGGCGGATGCGTCCCCGTGCGGTACCGGCCGGGCCGCTCATGGACGCCACGAACGCCGTACGCGCCCGACACCAGGGGGGAGTCGGGCGCGTACGGGCGGAAACGGTTCAGCGCCGGGCCGCCGCCCGGCCCTGGCTGAGCTGTGCGGTGAGGAGATGCGCGTCGAGCAGCGCGACGTCGGCGGTGCGGTCCGCCCGCGCGTAGCCGGCGAGCATGCGCTTGGTGAGGGTCAGGGCCTCCGGCGCGCGCCGCACGAGGGGCCTGACCCAGGCGTCGACGACCGCGTCCAGCTCCTCCACCGGCGCGACCTTGTGCAGCAGACCGAGCCGATGGGCGGTGCCGGCGTCGAACGGCTCACAGGTGAGCATGAGTTCGCGGATCCTGGCGGACCCGCCCTCGGCGACCAGGCGGCCCATGGCACCTCCCCAGGCGGGCGGCAGCCCGAGGGCGATCTCCGGCATGCGGAACCGGCAGGTGTCCGCACCGGCGCGCAGGTCGCAGAAGGAGGCCAGCGCCAGTCCGGCGCCCACGACCTTGCCGTGGAGCCTGGCGATGGTCACCGCGTGCGAGTTCTCCAGGGCGTCGCACACCCGGTAGGCCTTGTCCACGATGCGCCGCATGGCGCCGCCGGTCGGGTCCTCCGTCAGGGCCGCCTGGAACTCGTCGCGATCGGCGCCGAGACAGAAGTCGTCGCCCACCGCCGACAGCAGCAGGACCCGGATGTCGGGCCGGTCATGAAGGCTGTTGAGCAGCGAGACGAGGTCGTCGAGAGCGGCGACCGTCAGCGAGCTGTCCTGCGCCGACGGGTTGAGCGCGACCCGGAGGACCGGCCCGTCCTGCTCGACCCGTATCGCCTTGTAGGGGAAGTTGTCGAAGGTATTTGTCATTTCGATCATATGAGAGCGACATCCAGGTTCAGCGGGCGCCGGAACGCCACGCGCGGCGCCCACGTCGGTTGGCGCACGAGCGTGAGCCGCGGGAAGCGCCTGACCACGTGGTGCAGGAGGGTCTGGGCCTCCATCCGGGCCAGGGGCGCGCCGAGGCAGTAGTGAATGCCGCCGCTGAAGGCCAGGTGCGCCGGTTTGCGGTGCATGTTGAACAGTTCGGCGTCCTTGTGCTTGGCGGGGTCGCGGTTGGCGGCCCCCACCATGAGGTGGACCATCTCGTCCTTGCGCACCTCGACACCGCCCAGCTCGGTGTCCCTGGAGGAGACACGGCTGATCACATGCGTGGGCGGGTCATAGCGCAACGACTCCTCCACGGCGGCCGGCACGAGGTCGGGGTGGATGGTCAGCCGGTCCCACTGCCTGGGGTGCTCGAGGACCAGCAGGGTCATGGTCGACAACAGGGTGGACGTCGTCTCCAGGGCTGCCAGCAGCACGAAGAGCGCCAGGAAGTAGACGGCCTCGTCCGCCCTGTCCTGGTCGCTCTCCATGGCGTCCCAGAGCTTGATCCAGCGCGATACGGGGTCGTCGCCCGGGTGGGCGCGCCGCTCGCGCACCAGGTCGAGGAAGTAGGCACGCAGTTCGGCCGTGGCCGCGTCGGACAGCGCCAGCTGACTGGCCGAGGGCAGCAACTCCTGCGTGAAGACCTGGTCGTGGGTCAGCTCGCGCAGCCGGGGGAAGTCGGCGCTCGGCAGGCCCAGCCAGTGCCCGATCGTGGCGACCGGCAGCTCCTCGCTGACCAGGGCGTTGAAATCGGCCTCACCGTCGCGCAGCCGGACGGCGAGGGAGTCCATGAGCTGGCCCGTGATGCGGCCGACCGTGCCGCGTATCTCCTCCATGGAGGTGCGGTCGAACATGCCGGCCGACCGGCGCACCCAGGTGTGTTCGGGGGGATTGAGGGCGGGCAGCGTCCTGCTCATCTCACGGGAGGAGGGGGCAGTCCAACGGGTGCCGTCGCCCTGCTGTTCTCGCCAGCGGGCGTCCGGTTCCAACCAGTCCCGGCTGCGCAGGACCTGATCGCACAGGTCGAAGCGCGTGACGAGATGACCTCCCCATGGCGCTGCGACGACTCCGCCCCTCGACCGAAGTTCCGCGTAGATCGGAAAGGGGTTGGCCTGGCCCTTCGCTGTCCGAAGACGAGAGAAGAGAGAGACCGCAAAACGTCTGTCGGGGGGCGGAGTTACCGCTGTCTCCACGACGGCTCCTTTCTAGGCATCAGCCGCCATGCATACCCCAGCGGTGGCTTGAACATACGAAATGACTATGCGCGCCGGGGTTGCCTTCGTCACTCCCCTCGGGTCCATGCCAGGAAGCGGCTGAACATGCCCGCCTTGGGCTTGGCCGCGGACGTCGCCGCAGGCCGCGGCGCTGCGGCGGTGGCCATCGGCGTCGCCGGAGCGGCCGTCTGCGGCGTCTGCGCCTGTGCGGGCGTCGGCGCCACGACCCGGGGCGTGAACCGGACAGGAAGGGCGACCAGCGAACGGCTCCACGGGGCCGGAACCCAGCTCAAGTCCTTGAACGGTACACGAACTTCGACGTCCGGCAGCCGGTTGAGGAGGGACTCGACGGCCGTGACCGCGATCATGAACGCCGGGTCCTTGGCCGGGCAGGCGTGCGGGCCCGCCCCGAAGGCCAGATGCGCCTTCGCGCTGAGCTGCTCACGGTGTTCGGCCAGCCGGGGATCGGTGTTGGCCGCCGCGAACGAGATGAGGACCGGGTCGTTCGCCCTGAGCGTTCTGCCGCCCAGCTCCACGTCGTGCGTCGGGTAGTGGGCCGCGTAGTTGGCGATCGGCGCGTAGTTCCACAGGACCCGGGTGACGGCGTCCTCGATCGGCAGCCCGGCCTGCCACTCCTCGTCGAGGATCAGCGCGCTGCTCGTGCCGATGGCCGCCGCCAGAGGAGCGGTGCCACCGGACAGCAGGGTCACCAGCTGGTGCAGCACCTCCTCGTCGGTCAGCCCCGCGCCGTGCTCCATCAGACGCGTGGTCAGGTCCTGTCCGGGCCGGCGCCGCTTGAGGGCGATCAGCTCGGAGAGCGCCTCGCCCAGCACCTGGTCGGCGTTGGGGGTGCCGTCGAAGATGCCGCTGATGCCGACGATGACACGGTCGCCGATCTCCGGCGGGCAGCCGAACAGGTCGCTGAAGACCAGCAGCGGCAGCGGCTGGGCGTAGTCGGCCATCAACTCGGCCTGTCCGAGGCGGTCGGTGCTGAACCGGCTGATCAGGTAGTCGGCCGACTGCTGGGTCTGCCGCACCAGTTGAAGCTCGTTGACGCTGGCCAGGGAGTCCGTGACCGCCTGGCGCAGCCGGGCGTGCGCCGCGCCGTCACTGAACAGCGCGTTGGGCCGGTACCCCATCATCGGCAGCGCCGGGCTGTCCTCGGGGACACGCCCCTGGTTCAGCGCGTTCCAGCGCCGCGAGTCCCGGACGAACGAGGCGGGGTTCTGCAGGATGTACAGCGCGGCGTCGTAGCTGGTGACCAGCTCGACCTGGACGTCCGGGGCGACGTCGACCGGCGCGCTCGGACCGAGGGAGCGCAGGTACTCGTAGTGGCTGTCGGGATCGGAGCCGAACTGAGGCCCGTAGAACGGGACGTTGGCGTGGGCGGGGCAGCCGGGCGGCGGCCCCTGTATGCCGGGACGCTGCTGCATGGGCGGTGCTCCTAAGAGATGAGGGACAGAAGGTGGTGCACGAGGGTGATGAGGGCCTGCGCCGCCGAGTTCTGGTCCCGTACGTCACAGGCGACGACGGGGGTCTCCGCGGACAGGTTCAGGGCCTCGCGCACCTCCGTGAGCGGGTAGTCGGTGGTGCCTTCGAAGTGGTTGACACCGATGGCGTAGGTCAGGCCGAAGCGTTCGACCAGGTCGAGGACCGGGAAGGACTCGGAGAGCCGCTCGGGGTCGACCAGGACCAGGGCGCCGAGGGCACCCCGGGACAGCTCTTCCCACATCTCCTTGAAGCGTTCCTGACCGGGCGTTCCGAAGAGGTAGAGCACCACCTCGTCGCTGATGGTCAGTCGGCCGAAGTCCATGGCGACCGTCGTGGTCGTCTTGTCCGGAGTTCCCGACAGGTCGTCAAATCCCACACTCGCTTCGGTGATCTCCTCTTCGGTCCGCAAAGGCTCGATCTCGGAGATACTTCCGATGCACGTGGTCTTCCCGACTCCGAAGTGGCCCACCACAAGGATCTTGACCGCGGTGGAGACGGCTGAATCCAGGTACACGTATCACGCTCCGAATCGGGCTTTGAGGCCATCGAGTACCGCGCTGAGGATTTCCCGATCGACACGTTCGGCACGGGGGACGGGCTTCCTCGTGATGATGAGGCCGCCGTCCTCCAACTCCGCCAGAAGAATCCGGACGATCCCCAGCGGCAGGTGAGTATGGGCGGCCACTTCCGCGACGGACAGAAAACCGTCCGTGACCATCTCCAGAACCTGGCCCGCCTCCGGGGAAAGCATGCGGCCGACGGCGGAGACGCCGTCCTCCGCGGACACCAGGGTGGTGCGCTCGTAGGCGTGGTCCGGGGGCAGGGAACGCCCGTTCGTGACCACGAACAGAGGCACTAAGGCCGAGGTCAGCTCGAGATCGGGCTCATCGCTCACTTGCTGCTCACCGCCCCTTGTGGTGACAGATGCTCGCTCAGCCGGGGCACCACCTGGTGCAGCCGGGTCGTGAACTCCTCGATGTCGGCCTCGTGGTCGGCCGCCGCGGCCAGGAAGGCGCCCTGACCGGCCGAGATCAGGAAGATCCAGCCGTGCTGGAACTCGATCACCGTCTGCCGCCACTTGGCGTGCTCGTGCACCCCGGCGAACTGCGAGGTGGCGCGGCTGTAGGCGTGGATGCCGGTCATGGCCGCCGAGATCGTGTCCGCCAGGTCCTGGCTCATGCCCGTGGTGGCACCGCGGGGCAGGCCGTCGGCGCCCAGCAGCACCGCGTGACGGGCGCCCCGCACCTGGTTGACCGCCTCGTCCAGGTCGGCGATCAGAACGCCGGTTCCCCGCCTGTCGCCCATCTGGCTCCCGGCACGGCCGGAACGCTCCGCCGCGGCCTCCGCGTTGACCCGGGGAGGCGAGGTGAGGTTGTTGCCGAGCCTGGCGACGAGCCGGTGCATGCGGAAGGAGATCTGCTGCATGTCGACGTCGGGCGCCGCGGCCGCGGCGAGGTAGGCACCCTGCCCCGCCCCGATCAGGAAGATCCAGCCGTGGGAGAACTCGATGATCGTCTGGTTCCACTGCCTGTCCTCGCCCGGACCGGCGAAGTGGGAGGTCGCCCGGCTCAGTGCCTGCATCCCCGCCATGGCGGCGGATATGGTGCGCACGTCCTTCTCCGACATCCCGTCGGTAGCGCCGCGGGGAAGACCGTCTGCGGACAGCAGAACAGCGTGCCGCGCCTTCGGCACGTTGCTCACGATGTCCTCGAGCATCCACGACAGGTCGTTGGTCATGCGTTATCGGACCCTTCGATCGGAGCCGCGGAGAGGTTCCGGCCCGAGAGTGTGCCGCGCTGGAAAGCTCCCAGGCTTCGGCCGGAGCGGCCGGCTTCGTCCGCCGGCGCGACGGGCCGCGCCGAGTCGTCGTCGGCGGGAACACGGTCGGGAGCGGCGTCGGGAACACTGGCTATGGGCACCTGGCGCGCTCCGCGCTTGGGCAGACCGTGCGCGGTGCGCGTCCCGGCCTCGGACCGGCCCGTCGCACTGCGGATCGGGCTGACCTGGGAGACCTCGGCGGGCGCGATCTCCTCCTCGGTCCACAACTCCTCGGGCAGCAGGACGACCGCGCGGACGCCGCCGTAGCGGGAGATGCCGGTGACGTCCACCCGGAACCCGTACTGCTGGGCGAGCAGGCCGATGACGGGGAAACCGAACTTCGGCTGGTTGCCCAGGTGGGACAGCCGGGGGCGGAACTCGCCGGACAGCAGGGTGGACGCCTTCTGCCGGTCCTCGTCGTTCATGCCGACACCGGCGTCGTCGATGACGATGCACAGGTTCTTCTGCACCCGCTGGAAGGTCACCTCGATCGGCGAACCCTGCTGGGAGAAGCTGGCCGCGTTGTCGAGGAGTTCCGCGACGGCGAGAGCGACCGGCGAGACCGCGGACGCCTTCAACGCGAAACCGCTCTGCTGCATGATTTCGACACGGCGGAAGTTGCGAATTTGTCCCTGCGCGCTGCGCACCACGTCATAAACGCTCGCCGGCTTACTGCGGCGACCCAGCGGCGCACCGCACATCACCGCAATGCCCTGAGCCTTCCGCGCCATTTGCGCGTTGGCGTGGTTCACCTCCAGCAGATCACCGAGCACGGCGTGACCGCCGTACTTCCGCGTAATGTCCTCAAGAAGTGTCAACTGCTCGGCCGCAAGGCTCTGGAGAAAACGTGCGGAGCCCTTGAGAACGGCCTTGGTGCTTTCCTCGGCTCCTTCTTCGGCCTCGCGGATGGTCTGGTCGTGCTCGGCCTTGTGACGCTGCAATTCCTGCCACACCGTGGCAAGTTGCCCCTCGGCCTCGCTCAGTTTCTGCGTGTAGGCGGCCTCGGCCTGGCTCTTTTTCGTCGTGATGGCATTATTTCGACGATAGAGCACCAGGACCGCGGCGACGGCGAGCACCACCGCGGCAACCAGGCACCAAACAAGTGCGTCTCGATTCATGGAAACCTTTCCTGGCGTTTAGCCTGCAGCCGTGGGTGGGTGGCGCCTCGTGGAAGTCCGCGGCACAACCGCTCGGAACGACCCTACGGCTGTTGCGTTGAGAACAGGCCGACCTCAATGCAGTGCCCGAGCCGAGTGGACCAAGGTCACGGACGCGGGGATGCTATCACTCAGTTAGGGCACCCTCTGCAGGTCCGGGAGAGCAAGTGCCCGGAGCCGTTGGCCACTTGGCCGCGCCCTGATATGCGCGGGTCTTGCTTCCCGCGGGCCGCCCGTTAACCGTTATGAGTTCGCTACATGAGGCGGATTGCGCGATATCTACGATTTATACGGCCAAGTCGCCATGCCCCGCAGTGATCTGACGGACCGTCGCGCGGGCGGCGCACCACACGCTCACAACCCCGCACCGCTTTTTTCACAGACGGCTCCGCGCACGCCCACGGGTCATTACGCAAGGACGCCTTCGGGATGCTCAACGGTTCCCCTCGTGCGACACGGCCGGCGGATCGAAGGCGACCCGGGTGCGGGCACCGTCGGCCCAGATCACTTCGACGCCCCTCTCGTCGGCCACGCACCGGGACACCGCCTCCGCCAGGGGCACGGGATCGAGCTCGGCGGTCAGCGCGGCGAGCGCGACGTGCACACAGGTGCCCTTGGCCGGTCCCGTGAGGCGCGGCACCTCGGCCCACCGGGTCCAGGCGGTGCCCCGGGGAGCGCGGACCGTGCCGGGGGAGGGGTCCCAGCCGTGCAGCCCGAACAGCGCCGACACCACGTCCTGCTCCGGCCCGGTGGCCCAACCCGTCTGCGTGACGCGGGAATTGCCCGGGGCTCCGACCACCCGGTGCACCCGGAGCTCATGACGTCCGTACGCCACCGTGACGCTCTCCACCCGCAGGCCCGGCACCATCGGGGGCCCGGTGACGAAGACCGGCAGGTGCCAGGACGCCGCCCAGCCCCAGCCGTCGCCGTGGCCGGCACCCAGCGGGTGGATCCGGCGACGGGTACTGGGCCGGCCGTCCACCTCCACCGAGAGGTGGTTGTCCGCGACGTTCCCGGGCGCCGTCGGACCGGTCCGGGTCGAGTACGCCTGACGCGCGTAGTGCGGGTCGTCGCCGGCCTCCGCCTCGCCCACGTGCGGACGGACGTGGTCGCTGCCGTGGTTGTGCAGCCGTACGATCCCGTCGGCGCGGGTCGCCTGCAGCAGCAGCCCGGCGGCCGGCAGGGCGAGCATCCGGTCGGCCTCCTCCACCGGTGCGGGCCACTCCACCGCCGTCCACAGCGGATGGGAGGCCGGCGCGAGGAGCGACACGAACGCCTTCGACGCCCAGTACGGTGAGGACGGCCCCGAATACGCCTGCAGCGTGGCGGCGTGCGGACCGTGCCAGCCCAGGCTCAGCAGACCGTCATCGGTCAACGCGCCCCGGTCCAGGAAGTACCGCAGGCTGCCGCTCACGAGCCGGCGCGAGGTGCCCGGAGCCAGCGGCGTGTGACCGGTCACGGCGCCGAGCCCGACCGCCGCCGAAGCGGCGAACCGGTACGTGAGCGAGCGCCCGTAGTGCACCGGAGCGCCGTCCCCGCCGAACATCAGGGAGAAGCTCTCCAGATGCGCGCGCAGCCGGTCGCCGTAGCGGGCGAGGAGCGCGCGGTCGCCGCCGAGGCGGGCGTCGAGCACCGGATACAGGTGCAGCGCCCAGCCGTTGTAGTGGTCGAAGGCACGGCCGTCGCCGTCGGAGTACCAGCCGTCGCCCGCGTACCAGCCCTCCAGCAGCTCCAGCGCGCGCTCCCGGGCCCGGGCGGTCTCCGCGTCGCCGCGCCCCACCGACTCGAGGAACCCCGCGACGGTGAACGGGAACAGGTACCAGTTGTTCGGCGCGGGCGTGTGCCGCAGCGCCCCGCGCAGCCAGGCCTCGGCCCGGTCCCGTACGCCGTCGTCGAGGTGCTTCCACAGCCAGGGCGCGGTCAGCCGCAGGCCGAGCGCGACCGACGCCGACTCGACCATCGGCTGGCCCTGCACATGGTGGCCGAGGATCACCGGCCAGGATTCCGTGTCGTCACGGCCGGGCGTAAGGGTGCCCGCGGCGAGGCCGCGCGCGTAGCGCTCCAGCAGGCCGTGCGGGTCGTCCCCGCCGGCACCGGCCACACGGAAGGCGGTGGCGAGAAAGGTACGGGCATACCCCTCCAGGCCGTCGGACCGCGTTCCCGAACGGGAGGGCCGCCCCGGCAGGTCGAGCAGGGCGTCGCCGGGCGTGCTCCACCGCCACGCCGCCGTCGTCAGACCGTCCGCCACCGCTTCCCAGTGGGCCCGGGTGTAACCGGTGTACGGGCTCGACGCGCGGTCCTCGGCGGGGAGTCCGAGAGGAATGCTCATGCGAGGAAGGCCAGCCTTTCGCGTCGTACGGGATGGTGGAAGCCGGCGCCCGAGGCCCAGCGGGCGGTCTCGGCGAGGGCCAGTTCGGCCAGGCGCCGCCACTCGTTGCCCTCGGATCCGGCGAGGTGCGGGGTCAGGAGCGCGTGCTCGCAGTCCCACAACGGGTGGTCGGCGGGCAGGACTTCGGGCTCGGTGACATCGAGGACGGCGCGGATGCGGCCGGCGAGGACGGCCTCGGTGAGCGCCGCCTGGTCGACGACGGCGCCGCGCGCGGTGTTGATCAGTACGGCGCCGTCCGGCATGGAGCCGAGCAGGGCCCGGCCGATCAGACCGCGGGTCTCGGGCAGCAGCGGGGTGTGCACGCTGACGGTGTCGCAGCGACCGAACAGCTCCGCCAACCCCACCGCCTCCACGCCGAGTCCGGCTGCCTGGTCCGCGTCGACGTACGGGTCGTACAGCAGCACCTCGAAGTCGTGCGGGCGCAGCAGCTCGATGACTCGGCGGCCGACGAGCGAGGCCGACACGATGCCCACGGTGCGGCCGTAGTTGCCGACGCGGACCGGGGTGCGCAGCCAGTTCCCGCGGGTGCGGCGGTCACGGTACTCGTGGGCGCGTTCCCGTACGTGCTTCCCGGTGAGCAGGATCATGCCGAGCGTGTACTCGGCCACCGGGACGGCGTTGGCGGCCGCGGCGGAGGACACCTCGACGCCCCGCTCCCAGCAGGCCTCGGTGACGTGGCCGCGTACGCTGCCCGCCGTGTGCACGACGGCCCGCAGCCGGGGCGCCGCGGCCAGCGCGGCCGCGTCCAGGGGCGGGCAGCCCCAGCCGGTGACCAGCAGGTCCACGTCGGCGAGCACGGAGCGGGCCCGCGCGGTGGTGAGGTCGTCGAGCACGGGCAGGGGCGCGAGGTCGCAGATCGCGCGGAGCGCGTCGAGCGCCGCGGCGTCGAGGACCGCCGCGGCGGCGTCCGGCGACATCGCCAGCGCGGCCCGAGGCCGGAAGCCGGGGCCCGGTCCGTCGCCGGTCATCGGGCGGCTCCCGCCGTCGGGACCTCGCGCCAGGGGCACTTGTGCCACGAGAGGCCGAGGACGGGCGCGGACACGGCGAGTTGAAAGCCCATGATCACCACCGGGTAGGATGCGGACGGGAAGCGGGCGGGGCCGTTCCACGTCTACAGGACGAGGCTCCCCGGATACAGGCGCTCCTCGGCCAGCGTGACGACCGGGGCGCGGGATCCGGCCCGGGACCACAGGGACGAGTGCGTCGCGGCGGACACCATCCGGCCCGCGCACAGGACACCGGGCGCCATCCGCCCGAACCCGTCGGCGCGACTAGGGCCTGTTCCGAGTTCTCCGTCGTCCGCGCGGAGCGCGGGCGCACCGGGCGTCGGGGCGCAGGCGGGGAACTCGGAACAGACCCTGGGGTCGGGGCGGTCCCGTCATTCGACCGGCCATGTGTGTCCAGGGGCGTTGAGATGCATGTAGTCGACGTACTGCTGCGTCATGCGCCGCAGGGCCTCGTGCCGGCCGCAGTGGGTGGTGGCGTCGATGTGGTGGAACATCTCCTTCTGCCAGATCGCGCCGTTGCGTCCGGTGACGCACCGCTGCTCGATGATGCCGAGCAGCGGCTCGCGCCAGGCGTCGTCCATGCCCGACTGCTCCAATCCCTGGTGGGCCAGCGGGAGCAGCCGCCGCAGCACGAGTTCGGGCACCGGCACCTCGCCCATGCCGGGCCAGTACAGCCGTGCCTCCATGCCGTGCCGCGCCGCGGTGTGCAGGTTCTCCTCGGCGGCCGAGAAGGACATCCGCGACCACACCGGGCGGTCCTCCTCCACCAGGGCGCGCGTGAGCCCGTAGTAGAAGGCGCCGTTGGCGAGCGTGTCGGCGACGGTCGGCCCGGCGGGCAGTACCCGGTTCTCCACCCGCACGTGCGGCTTGTCGTGGGAGATGGCGTAGACGGGGCGGTTCCAGCGGTAGATCGTGCCGTTGTGCAGGGTGAGTTCGCCCAGCTCCGGGACGTCGCCCCGGTCCAGGGTCTCCGCGGGGTCCTGCTCGTCGCACAGCGGCAGCAGCGCCGGGAAGTAGCGCAGGTTCTCCTCGAAGAGGTCGAAGACGCTGTTGATCCACCGCTCGCCGAACCACACCCGGGGCCGTACCCCCTGCACCTTGATCTCTTCCGGGCGGGTGTCGGTGGCCTGCTCGAACAGCGGGATACGGGTCTCGTGCCACAGTTCCTTGCCGAACAGGAACGGCGAGTTGGCCGCCAGCGCGACCTGGACGCCGGCGATCGCCTGCGCCGCGTTCCAGTAGCCGGCGAACTCGTCGGGGGAGACCTGGAGATGGAACTGGGTACTGGTGCACGCGGCCTCGGGAGTGATCGTGTCCGCGTAGGTCCGCAGCCGGTCCACGCCGTCCACCTCGATGTGCAGATCCTCGCCCCGGGCCGCGAAGACCTGGTCGTTGAGCAGCCGGTAGCGGGGATTCTCCGACAGCGCCGCCTCGCCCACGTCCTCCTGCCGCAGCGTGGGCAGGATGCCGACCATGATCAGATGCGCGCCGACGGAACCGGCGCGGTCCTCCGCGTGGTTCAGCGCGGCGCGGATCTCGGACTCCCAGGCGTCGGGTCCGCCCTCGGTCAGCCGCCTCGGCGGGATGTTGATCTCCAGGTTGAACCGGCCCAGCTCGGTCGACCATGCGGGGTCGGCGATGGCCTCCAGCACGTCGCTGTTGCGCATCGCGGGTTCGGCCCCGTCGTCGCCCAGGTTCAGCTCGATCTCCAGCCCCACCTGGGGCCGCTCGGACTCGAACCGGGACTCGCGCAGCATCTGCGCGAACGCGTCGAGACACTTCTGCATCTTGATCCGGTACCGGCGGCGGTCCTCGCGGGTGAAGACCAGCGCCGGGACGTCACGTCCCATCGGCCCTCCCGGAACCCCCTCCTCGGACACCTCACCACCCCAGCGTCGCACCACCGGGCAACCCTGACCAGGCGAGGACGCGAGCGCCCGCACACCGCGCACCCGGAGCGGGCCCACCAGGGCCGATCCGGCCGGGCACGGTGTCCGGGAGGTTCTCGCGTCCGGTCGGTTCTCGTGTCCAGGCCGCGGACCCTGTCCCGGCGGGTCGCTCGACCCGGGCGTGGATCCGTTCCCCGCCGCCCGGAGGCGGCGACCGACACGCGCGCCGAACCCTCGGGTCCTGCCGCCGTCGCACCCGTCGGCCTCGCGAGCGCCGGGCCGCGAGGCCCGAAGGCCGTCGGCCCCCTGCGGCCTTACGGTCGCCCGGCCCTGCGGCCTTACGGTCGCCCGGCCCTGCGGCCTTACGGTCGCCCGGCCCTGCGGCCTTACGGTCGCCCGGCCCTGCGGCCTTACGGTCGCCCGGCCCTGCGGCCTTACGGTCGCCCGGCCCCGCGGCCTCACGGCCGCCCGGCCCCGCGGCCTCACGGCCGCCCGGGGCCGCGGAGCGCGCTCTCCGGTGGGCGCTCGCGCAGTGCGCCGTAGGCGAAGAAGTACGCCGGCAGGCGCCGGCCCAGCCGGGATCCGATGAGCAGGCCGCTGGTGCCGAGAGGCTGCCGCCCCCGGAGGACGGGTGCGATGAACCCGGCGTGGGCGGCCCGTTGCAGAGCCTGCGTCACGACGGTGGTCGGACGGCGGCGGCGCTGCACGGCGCGTACGTCGCGCAGCCCCACGGTCCCCCGGCGCAGCGGCTCGACCAGGTACCGGGCGGCGGCGACGGCGTCCTCCACGGCGAGGTTGATGCCGATGCCGAAGACCGGGGACATCGCGTGCGCGGCATCGCCGATGCACAGCAGTCCCGGACGGTGCCAGCGGCGCAGCCGGTCCAGCCGCACGTCCAGGAGCTTGACCTCGTCCCAGGAGCGCAGGGTGTGCGTGCGGTCCGCCGCCCAGGGCACGGCGGCGGCGAAGTCGGTCAGGAAGCGGTCGATCCCGGCGGCGCGGCGCTCCGCGTCGGTGCCCTTGGGGATGAGCGCGGCGCACTGCCAGTACGACCCGCGGTCGATCATCGCGGTCAGGAAGCGGTCGCCCGCGCCGCCGACCAGGCCGCTCGGGTCGCCCTCGTGCCGCGGCAGCCGGAACCACCAGGCGTCCATCGGGCAGTCGAAACGGCGCAGCCCCAGTTCCGGTCGCGAGCGGGCCAGCGATCCGCGGCCGTCGCACGCGACCGTGAGGACCGCGCGCAGTTCACCGGTGCGGCCGTCGGAGGTGCGGTAGCGCACCCCGGTGACCCGGCCGCGTTCGATCAGGAAGGAGGTCGCCTCGGTGTTCATCCGCACGTCGAAGGACGGCTCGCTCCGGGCCTCGTCCACGAGGAGGTCGAGCAGGTCCCACTGGGGCACCATCGCGACGTAGTTGTACGGGCCGGGAAGCACCGCGAGGTCCGCGACCGTCACCATCGACCGGCCGGGACCGGCGGGCAGTTGGACGGTGCGCACCCGGCGCTGGGGCAGCCGTGCGAAGCGCCCGGCCAGGCCCAGCTCGTCGAGCAGCGCCAAGGTCGAGGGGTGCACGGTGTCGCCGCGGAAGTCCCGCAGGAAGTCGCCGTGCTGCTCCAGCACGGTCACGGCGACGCCCGACCGGGCCAGCAGCAGCGCGAACACCATGCCCGCGGGCCCGCCTCCCACCACACAACACGTGGTCCGCTCCATCACGGCCCCGCCTCTCAGGAGAGCAGCAATTCACCGACTGATGAATATTATACTCCCCGCGTGGTGGGCGCACCGCCTTTTCGCGGCCCGAGCCGACCGGACTCCGGAAGTGCGGCCCTCGAAGCGCGGAACCGGCCGCGGTCTCCACTCAACCCGCAACGCCCACCGGGGAGGTTGACCGCGCCGGTGACTCAACTGCGCAGAGGAGCAGGCGACTTCGGGGATGCTTCGGCGCGCGCCGCACGGCATCCGGGTGCCGATGCCGTTGCCGCCGGCGCTCCGAATGCGCGACTCGCGCGGGGGCGGTGCGTCGACGGCGAGTCTTTATGTGGTTCCATCACACTTTGTGTCCTCTTTGCGTATTCAGAGCGCGGGTTTACCAAAGACGGATGGCAGTTCGGCGCTGACAGCGGGCGGTCACCGTTCGGCTGCGGGCCATACGGATGGCGGGCGTGGACCGCGTACCCCCGCACGAGTTCGCCCGGCGCGCGGGCGGCTCGCCGACCGCTCAGGTCACCGGAAACCGGCCAGGACAAGGGGATTCGGCCCCTCCTGATCGAGACGGGGAGAGCCGTGTCCGAGGCCGCGTCCGGTCCCTCGCGCGGACGTATGGAGGGGGTGTCAGTAGTCCGAATGCGACGCTCAGGTGGTGGGGCGTCAGGATTCCGCTGAAGGTGATCACGTCGCCGCTGCGATTCCCGATTGAGTGGGCGTTGGGCCGGCTCTCGCAGTCGTGACGGAAGGAACCACCCATGCGTATCACCCGTACTCTGTTCACCTCCGCGGCTCTGGCCGCGGCCGTGACGCTCTCCGCCCCTGCCGCGGGCGCGCTGACCGAGTCCGCGCTCCCCTCCGCGCAGCATCAGGCCGTCAAGGCCGACGGCGGCGCCCCCGGCGGGGACAACGGCGGCAACGACGAAGGCCGCGGTGGCCGTGACAACGGTGGCGGCGGCGACAACGGCGGTGGCCGCGACAACGGCGGTGGCCGCGACAACGGCGGTGGCCGTGACAAGGGCGGCGAGGGCCGCGGCAAGGGCGGCGAGGGCCGTGGCGAGGGCCGCGGTGAAGGCCGTGGCGAGGGCCGTGGTGAAGGCCGCGGTGAGGGCCGTGAGCACCGTGAGCACCGTGAGCACCGGCCGCACGGTGGCGTGCACGCCGGTGGCGGTGCCCTGGCCATGATGAACGCCGACAACGACCGCGGTGGCCGTGACGAGGGCGACCGTGGTGACCGTGACGAGGGTCGCGGTGGCCGTGAGAAGGGCGGCAAGGGCGAGCGTGGCGAGGGCCGTGACCACCGCGAGGGTCGCGAGGGTCGCGAGGGCCGTGAGGGCCGTGAGGGCCGTGAGGGCCGTGAGCACGGGCCGCACGGTGGCGTGCACGCCGGTGGCGGTGCCCTGGCCATGATGAACGCCGACAACGACCGCGGCGGCCGTGAAGAGGGCGAGCGTGGCGGTCGTGAGAAGGGCGGCAAGGGCGAGCACCGTGAGGGCCGTGAGGGCCACGAAGGCCGTGAGGGCCGTGAGGGCCGTGAGGGTCACGAAGGCCGTGAGGGCCGTGAGCACCGGCCGCACGGTGGCGTGCACGCCGGAGGCGGCGGCCTGGCCGAGTCCTCCAACGCCACCCTCGGCCTCGGGGCCGCGCTGCTGCTCGGCGGCCTGGGCGCCGGTGCGTACATGCTCCGCCGCCGTCAGGCGTCGGACCCTTCCGCGGCCTGATCGGGCTGCTCTTGCTCGTCGCTGGGCTGCCGCGGTCTGCGTCACCTCCCCAGGAGGGCAGCGCAGGCCGCGGCAGCGGCGGCCGACCCCAACCGTCGCCCGCGGCCAGTACCACCCCTTGAATGACGAAAGGCACCGTCCATGGCTTCTCAGCAGCCGCCCCAGACGGAGCAGAGCGGGACCAAGCCCGCCACGCGTCGTTACCGGCTTCGCCTGCTGTGGCCCGCGGCAGCGGTCGGGCTGGGCATCGCGCTCATCCACAACTCCCTGGTCGCCGCGCCCGTGGCGCACCCCAAGCACACCCAGCGCCCGGCGGCCGTCGCCCCCCGGGCCTCCACGTCGGCCGAACCGAGCGCCGACGCCGGCAGCAGTTCCCCCTCCAGTGCGGGCTCCAACGCCGGCGCGGAAGCCGACGACAAGTCACTGCCCCGCTCGCAACCGACACGGCTCTCGATCCCGGACATCGGGGTGGACGCGCCCTTCACCAATCTGACCCTCAACGCCTCGGGACAGCTGAACCCACCGCCGGCCGACGACACCAACATGGTCGGATGGTTCCAGGGCGGACCGTCGCCCGGTGAGCGCGGAGCGTCGGTCGTCGTGGGTCACCTGGACACCATGACCGGTCCCGCGGTCTTCGCCGAGCTGGACTCTCTCGAGCCCGGAGCCGCCGTGGACATCACGCGCGCCGACGGGACCGTCGCCCGCTTCAAGGTCGACTCCCTCGACTCCTTCAGCAAGGCGGACTTCCCCGACGACAAGGTCTACTCGGACACGACGACTCCCCAGCTGCGACTGATCACGTGCGGCGGAAACTTCAACCGCATCAGCAAGGACTACGAGGAGAACGTGGTCGTCTTCGCCCACCTCGACACGAGCTCCACCGGCTGAGGAACCGGGAAGGGTGCGTACCAGTGCGCGGCGCGCACCCACCCCGGCCCGCCCGGCTCGCCGCCCGGCGTGCCGGCGGAGACAATGGACTGCCGGGAGCGGTGAGGTGGTTGCGATGCCCGCATGGCACCTGCGCGACTATCACGACGACGATCTGGACCAGGCGATCCTCATCTGGGAGGAGAGCCGGCAGGCGGACGAGGAACCGGTCTTCCCGGTCTCGGAGGTGATGGCCGAGGCCCGGGCCGGACAGAACGCCGTGGTCGCCGTCGTGGGTGACGAACTCGTCGGCATGGCCGCGGCCCGGGCGAGCGGGCAGCGCGGCTGGATCCTCCTGGTGGCGCTCGCCGCCCGGTGGCGCCGGCGCGGCATCGGCAGCGCCCTCCTCACCGAACTGGAACGGCGTCTGAGGGCGCTGGGCGTACGTCGTATCAGCGCCCTGCTGCCCCCCGGTGCCGCCGGGACCTCGGCCCTGGAGCACTGCGGCTACCGGTTCCGGGACGACCTGGTCTTCTACGAGAAACTCGAACCGCAGGGACCCTCCGACGCCGGCGCCCTCACGGAACTGGGCGGCCGCATGCTTCCCGAGGGGCTCTGGGACGCCATGGCCGGCATGGAACGGGAGAAGCAGGTCGTGGAACGACGGGTCGTGCTCCCGCTGGCGGAGCCGGCGCTCGCCGACCGCTACGGCGTCGCCCCGCCGAAGGGTGTCATCCTCTTCGGCCCGCCCGGCACCGGGAAGACCAGCTTCGCCAAGGCGGTGGCCTCGCGACTCGCCTGGCCGTTCGTGGAGATCTTCCCCTCCCGGCTCGCCGCCGACACGAGCGAGGGGCTGGCGGCGGCGTTGCGGGGGGTGTTCGCCGACCTGGCGGAACTGGACTCGGTGCTGCTCTTCATCGACGAGGTCGAGGAGATCGCCGGCGTGCGGTCCGGAGTGGCGGTGGACCCGGGACACGGCGTCACCAACGAACTGCTCAAGCTCATCCCGGGCTTCCGCGAGCACGACTCCCGGCTGCTGGTCTGCGCCACGAACTCGGTGCGCTCCCTCGACCCGGCGTTCCTGCGACCGGGCCGGTTCGACTACGTCATCCCGATCGGACCCCCCGACGCGACGGCCCGCTCGGCGATCTGGGACCGCTACCTCCGGGCCGCCGACCCGGTGGACGTGGCCCAACTGGTCGCCGCCAGCGAGCTGTTCACTCCGGCGGACATCGTGTTCGCCGCCCGCAAGGGCGCGCAGGCCGCCTTCGAGCGGGAGGTCGCGCGGCGGCAGGGCCGTCCGGCCACCACCGAGGACTACCTCGACGCCATCGCCGACACCCGGCCCACGCTCACCGCACAGGCGATCGAGGAGTTCACGGAGGACATCGAGAAGTTCAGTCGCCTCTGAGACGGGCGACGATGCCGGGCCGACGTGGACGACGAAGCCGGCGCGCCGCCACGGACGGCGCGGTCGGGCGGGAGGCGGGTGTGGCGAGGTCGCACAAGAGGGCAGCGCTGCGCCGGCGTGCGCGGCGCGGCGGTGCCGCGACCGGTGCCGCGGGCGCCTCCCGCGCGCCCGGCTCCTGGGGGCACACCGGTGAGCAACGGCAGCAGGCCCTGCGGAAACCGGCCGATCGGGCCGGCGCGCCCGCGGCCGCCCCGCTCCGGCGGCTCCTGTGGTGGTGCGGGTCCGCCGTGTTCCTGGCCGGCATCGTGCTGCTGGGTACGGTCGCCGCCTCCGCGGTGGGATGGGCGGGCACCCCGGGCGTGTTCACGGCCCGCGAGTGCCATCCGGCGGGAAGCGGCAAGGGAGGCAAGGGCACGACCTGCTCCGGGCTGTTCGTCGCCGAGGACGGAAGCCTCATCGACACGGCCGCGGCCCTGCACTGGGCGGAGGGCAGGGCAGGAGGGCGGATCCGGGTCCGCGCCCTGATCCTCGGCGGCTACCAGAGGGAGAGCGCGCTCGACGCGGCGCTGGTCGCCGTCCTCATCGCGCTGCTGGCCGCCCCGGCGATCGGCTGCGCGTTCGCCGGCCTGTCCCGCTGCGATCAGGACCGGCTCGCGGCCCTGCTGCCCGGCCCGGTGTTCAAGTCCTATGTGCGCTGGAGATCCTGACGGCGGCCGCACCGGGGGGTACCGCGCGCCGGTGAGGCGCCGACCGGTGCGGCCCGGAGCACTGCACGTGCCCGCGGGCCGCGGGTGGTCATGACGGGTCGCCGGCCGGTAGCTCCAGGAGGAGTTCGTAGCCCCCGTCGGCCGTAGGGCCGGAGGTGACCGTACCGCCGAGGAGTTCGGCGCGCTGGCGCAGGCCGGCCAGGCCGTGCCGGGCGCTGGGCAGCGGGAGGGCCGGCCGGGTGGGGGCGGTGTTGGTGACCGTGGCGCGCAGGGTGCCGCCGCTGTGCTGGACGCGGACGGTCGCCCTGGCGCCGGGCGCGTGTTTGCGGATGTTGGTCAGCGCCTCCTGCACGGTGCGGTAGACGGCGCGCTGGACCGGGGGAGGGAGGTCCTCGGGCAGGTCCGTCTTCAGTTCCGCCTCGATGCCGCTGCCGTCCACCAGCCGTCGCAGGTCGGCGAGGGACGGCTGGGGGGTGAGTTCGGTGGGGCGGCTGCCGGAGGCGCGCAGCACGCTGACCATGTGCCGCAGCTCGTCGAGCGTCTCCACGCTGAGCCGCCGGATGGTCGCCGCGGCCTTCCGCGTCCCGGGGTCGGGGCCGGCCACCTGGAGCGCCCCGGCCTGGACGGCGATCAGGCTGACCTGGTGGGACACGACGTCGTGCATCTCACGGGCGAGCTGCGCGCGTTCCTTCGCCAGGACGCCCTGGGCGGTCAGCAGCCGCTCGTACTCGCGGGCCTCGGAGATCTCGGCGAGCCGCAGCGACAGATCGCGCCGGGCCTGCACCAACTGGCCCAGGAAGACGGGCGCGGCGGCGGTGGCCAGCGTGTAGCTGAGGTGGAAGAGGGTGCCGGTGCGGGTGAGTTCGGCGGCCTTCAGGGACGACCACGGCCAGGGCAGGAAGTCCGTGGCCGCGTGGACCAGGGCGCAGCCGGCCAGGAGCGGGCGGTGGCGGCTGAGCGAGGAGAGCGTGTACAGCGCGGCCATCGGGGCGATGACGGCCTCGCTCACCAGCGTGGCCGGGAGCGTCAGCACGAACGTCGTGAGGGGCAGCCGGCGGCGCAGCGCCAGGGCCAGGGCGGCGAGCAGCGCGCAGGCCGTGGCCACCCGCGGCTCGACGCGGACGTGGACCGCGGCGTCGGCCAGCGAGGCCAGGACCAGGGCGGCGTCCAGCAGAGCGGGCTGCGGCCGTCGGGGACTCATCCGGTACGGCCGTCCCGCGACGGCGGGAGCAGGCCCGCACGTTCGGCGACCAGCGCCGCCTCGACGCGGCTGCCGACCCCGAGCTTGCCGAGTACGGCGCTGACATGCCCCTTCACGGTGCCGGTGCTCAGATGCAGCCGGGCGCCGATGTCGGTGTTGGCGAGCCCTTCGGCCATGAGGACGAGGACGGCACGCTCCCGTTCGGTCAGCCGGGCCGTGAGCCGGACTGCGGACGGCTCGCGCACACTGTTGTTGAGGTAGCCGTCCACCACCGTCCGGGTGACCGTGGAGGACAGCACCGTGCCGCCCTGGGCCAGGGCACGCACCAGGGACGGCAGGTGCTCGGGGTCGGTGTCCTTGAGCAGGAAACCGGCGGCTCCCGAGCGCAGCGCGGTCGCCACGTACTCGTCGGTGTCGAACGTGGTGAGCATGGCGACCACCGGAGGGTCCGGCAGACGCCGCAGGTCGGCCAGGACGATGAGCCCGTCCACGTCCGGCATCCGGATGTCCAGCAGTACGACATCGGGGTGCGACTCGCGCACCGCCCGCACCGCCTCCCCGCCGTGCACGGCCGCCACGACCTCGATGCCGTCCGCCGCGTTGAGGATGTGCGTGAAGCCCCCGCGGACCAGGGCCTCGTCGTCGACCACCACCACCCGGATCACGTGCGCTCCGCTCGTCGCAGCCCGTCGCTCGATCTGTATCACGGAGAGCGTCCGCCTGCTTGCGGACCGTGCGTACTCCCGTCCACCGGCGGAACGGTGACGGCCGGTCGGCCGGGGCGGCTACGGTCTACCGGCAGGGGTGCGTCCGGAAAGGTGGCATATGGGTTACGACGGGTATTTGGCACAGTCTGAGGACATGACGCAGAACACATCGTCGGCCGTGCCGTCACAGACGCCGTCCGGGCCGGGCGCCGAGCCCGCCGCCACCCGCGCCGGGCCGCCCTCGACGGGACGGCTGATCGGCATCGACCTCGCCCGGGGACTCGCGGTCTTCGGCATGTACTCGGCGCACGTCGGACCCGACGTGACCGTGGGCGGCCCTGTGGGGTTCGTGCTGGAGACGGCACGGGGCCGCTCCTCCGCGCTCTTCGCGGTGCTGGCCGGCTTCTCGCTGATCATCCTGACCGGTCGGCCGCGCCCCCGGACCGGGCGGGCCGGCCGCCAGGCCATGGTCAGGGTCGTGATCCGCGCCGTCGTGCTCGTGGTGCTCGGCTACGCCCTGACCGCGCTGGGCACCGGAGTCGACGTGATCCTCAGCTTCTACGGACTGCTCTTCCTGGCCGTCCTGCCGCTGTACCGGCTGCGGGCCGGGGTCCTCGCGCTCATCGCCGCGGCGGGTGCGCTGGTCCTGCCCCAGATCCTCTTCGTGGTGCGGAAGTCGATCGAGGACGGGCAGTGGGCGGACGCGGTCGTCGCCCGGGACCCGCTGGCCCGGATCACCGGCACGGACGGCGTCATCGGACTGCTGTTCACCGGCGGGTATCCGGTACTCGCCTGGATCCCGTTCCTGGTCGCGGGCATGGCGGTGGCCCGGCTCGACCTCGGCAGGCCCGGTGTCAGGTCCCGGCTGGCCGCCGCTGGGGGCGCTCTAGCCCTGCTCGGCTACGGCGGCTCCTGGCTGGCCCTGCGCCTGGTCCCGCGCGCCCTGACGGCCGTCTCGGCCGCCACGGACGGCAGCTCGGCGAACTCGGCGTGGTGGTCCGACCGGGTCGGCGACACCGGGGACCACGTCCCGCCCGCCTGGCTGCTGGTGGCCGCACCGCACAGCGAGACGACGTTCTCCATCCTCGGCAACACGGGCGTGGCCCTGGTGGTGATGGCCGTGTGCCTGACCGTCGCCGACCGGCTGCCACGGCTCACGCGCGCGGCCGGACCCGTCGCCGCGGTCGGCATGATCGCGCTGACCGTGTACGTCCTGCACATCGTCGCTCTGTGGTTCCTCTCGGACGTCTGCCACGTGGCCGCGATCGACGACGACGGCATGTCCGGCCTTCCCGTGCTCCTCGCCTTCATCGCCGCCGCCGTGCTGCTGGCCGCCGTATGGACCCGGCTGTTCCGGCGCGGCCCCCTGGAGTCCCTGCTTCACATGGCCACCAGCCCGGCGCGGCACGTGCCGTAGCGCCGGGCACCGCCGGACTGCCGCAATCGCGCCGCCTCGTCCCTGCCGCATCGCTAGTGCCGCGGCAGGCAACGTTTGCCCGCGACGGGGCGAACGTTGCCTGTCGGGGCACTAGCATCCCCGGAGCCGGAGTTCCGTTCTCCGTACTCCACCTCGAAGGAGCGGCCGTGAAGAAGCCGGACGCGCGCCACCGCGTCATGAGAGAGGAACAGCCGGCGCCCGCCCTGTCCCACCCGGACGGAGAACTCCTGCGGTACGGCCGTCCGCACCGCGTGCTCGCCGGGTCGCTGCACTACTTCCGGGTGCACCCCGAGCAGTGGGCGGACCGGCTGGCACGACTGGCCGCCCTGGGTCTGAACACGGTCGACACCTATGTGCCGTGGAACTTCCACGAGCGGCACCGGGGCCGGGCGGGCTTCGACGGGTGGCGCGACGTCGAACGGTTCCTGCGCCTCGCGCAGGAGGCCGGCCTGGACGCGATCGTGCGGCCCGGCCCGTACATCTGCGCGGAATGGGACAACGGCGGGCTGCCCGCCTGGCTGACGGGCACGCCGGGGATGCGTCCGCGGTCCTCCCACGGCCCCTTCCTGGACGCCGTGGCGGGCTGGTTCGACCGGTTGATCCCGCGTCTCGCCGCCCTTCAGGCCGCGCAAGGCGGGCCCGTCGTCGCGGTGCAGGTCGAGAACGAGTACGGCAGCTACGGCGACGACCACGTGTATCTGCGTCGGCTCCGCGACGCCCTGGTGGAGCGCGGCATCACCGAACTGCTCTTCACGGCCGACGGCCCGACCGAGCTGATGCTCGACGGCGGCACCCTGCCCGAGGAGCTCGCGGCCGCGACGTTCGGCTCCCAGGCGGCCGAGGCCGCCGCCCTGCTGCGCAAGCGCCGCCGCGGCGAGCCGTTTTTCTGCGCGGAGTTCTGGAACGGCTGGTTCGACCACTGGGGGGAGCCGCACCACGTCCGCTCGCCGCGGAGCGCGGCGGGGACGCTGGGCGACATCCTCGACGCCGGTGGCTCGGTCAGCCTCTACATGGCGCACGGCGGCACCAACTTCGGGCTCTGGGCGGGCTCCAACCACGACGGCGAGTCCGTCCAGCCGACCGTGACCAGCTACGACTCGGACGCGCCGATCGCCGAACACGGCGGGCTCACCCCGAAGTTCCACGCCCTGCGCGACCAGCTCAACGCCCTGACCGGCCGCCCGGAGCAGCCGGCGCCCGCCGACCCCGTGCTGCTGGCACCCCGCGTCGTCCCGGTCGTCCGGGGCGCCGGACTGCTGGGCGGGCTGGAAGCCGTGTCCCGGCAGGCGGACTCACCTCACCCGCTGACCTTCGAGGAGCTGGGACAGTCCTCGGGCCTGGTGCTCCACCGCGCGCAGCCGAAACTCCCCGAAGGCGCCATCGACCTGACCGTCAGCGGACTGCACGACCGCGCCCAGGTCTTCGTCGACGGCGTCCCGGCCGGGATCCTCGACCGGGAGACCGGCACGCTCACCCTCCAGGGCACGGGCCGGCGGGTGCGGCTGGAACTCCTCGTCGAGAACCAGGGGCGGATCAACTACGGACCGCTCCTCGGGCAGGGCAAGGGCATCCTCGGCCATGTCCGAGTGGGACGCCGGATGGTCCACGGCTGGACGACGCACCCGCTGCCGCTGGACGAGTGGTCGGGAGAGGAGGTCGCCCGCGCTGCGGCCGCCGGCGACCCGCGGGGCACGGCCGGGTTCGCCACGGCACGGTTCGCGGTGGACGAACGGGCGGACACCTTCCTGGCCCTCCCCGGCTTCGCCAAGGGGTTCGTCTGGATCAACGGCTTCCTGCTCGGCCGGTATTGGGAGATCGGCCCCCAGGTGACGCTCTACCTCCCGGCGCCGCTCCTGGTACCGGGCGAGAACACCGTCACCCTGCTGGAACTGGAACGCCTTGGGGAGCACATCGAACTGCGCGACGCGCCGGAGCTGGGGGAGCCCGAGGAGTACATCGAGACCTTCACCTCGTAGCGGCACCCCCGGCGCCCCGGCCACGAAGGCGCGCGGCCCGGGCGGCACCGGCACAACGCCGTCCCACGGTTCCGTCCGGGCCTGCTCCCAGGGCGCCCGACGGCGGATCAGAAGACGACCCGGGCCCGGCGGACGGCCGCGAGCGCCGTATCCGCTCCCCGGACGAGTTCCAGCGGCACGTCCGGATCGCGTCCGGCCAGGGCGCGCAGACAGGCGACGGCGTCCGCCCGGACGACCGACGCCGGCTCGCCCGAGCCGAGCAGCCACGCGCCCCCGGCGGGCCCGGTCAGCTCCAGCGCGACGGGTGCCCCGGACCAGGCCAGGGCAAGATCGCGGATCACCTGCTCGACGATGAGCCGGTCGTGCTCGCCCACCACGAGGGACTGTCCCGTGGCCCGGGCCAGGTCGATGCGGTGCATCCACAGGTCGCGGTTGTAGATGGTGTCGAGCAGGTGGCCGACGGACATCCGGGGCGCCGCGGCCACACCGGTGTCGATCCTGGCGCGCCGCATCAGACCCGGGCGGCGCCGTCGCGCCCGTGCGGCACGGGGCCACAGCAGCGCGAATCGCGCGGCCAACTCCGGTCCGGACGCGCTCGTGTGGTCGGCGATCTGCGCCGCCATGTGGGCGTCGACCGGGCCCATGCCAGGGTGGCGCCGCCTGCCCGTGATCTCCCTGCGCGCCATGGTGGCCAGGGAGATGTTGTCCTCGCACTGGGCGACGAGGTGGGAGACCAGGGTGCGCACGTCCCACTCCACGCAGTCGGTGGGACGGTGCCAGTCGTCGTCACCCAGCTTTTCCAGTACGGCCATGGCGGCCCGGCCTTCCGCTTCGGCGACCGCGGCCGACTGGTCACGGTCGGTCTGCGGCAGGCGTGCGGCCTCCCCGTAGGTCTGCGTCATCGCTCTCGCCCTCCTTGGGGGCGTAGAAGTGGAAGAACATGTCCATCGCCGTCCGGGTGAGCCGGGTGAAGCGCCCCTCCTCGACCCGCGCGGACGGCTCGTTGGCGAGCTGCTGGCTGATCACGCCCGCCATCAGCGCCGTGCACAGGGCCACCCCCTCCTCGTCGGCGGCGGCGGGCGACAGCTGCCCGGCGCGTACGGCGGCCCGGAGGGCGTCCCGCAGGAGTTCCAGTTGCCGCACCGCGGGTTCGAAGGCCCGCGGGGTCGGTTCGAATCCCGGTACGGGCCGCCAGTACAGCAGTTGTGCCAGCACCGGATGGGCCATCGCCCAGGCGACGGTGGCCTGCTGGCCCGCCAGGAGGGCACCGCGCGGATCGCGGGACAGCATGTCCCGGTACGGCTCCAGGACACCGACCGTCTCCCGCATCCCCCGCTCGAACAGGGCGTCGTAGACGGCCGTCCTGGACGGGAAGTACTGGTAGAGCGAGGGCGGCCGCATCCCCATCCGCCGGGCCACCTCGGACATGCTCAGTGCGGCGACGCCTTCTTCCGCCATCACCGCGAGCGCGGTGTCGAGGATCTCCCGCACGGTTTCGTTGCGCCGACGCAGTCTCCGGTCCTCCCTCATGCCCTTAAGAAACCCTAATAGGTGTAGAGAAGTCAATACCCCGTCAGTTCTGCGATTGCGCGATCGCCCAGGACGCGCGGGAAAAGCAGAGACCTCGGCGCGCGTCGGCGGACAGAATCCGGTGCGTGACGATCTCGGCCGAGCGGACGGCGGCCTCGCCTCCGGCAGGCCCGGCGGCTGGTCATCCGCCTCGAGCGCCCGCACGGAGCGGCCGGCTCGGGCCGGCTGTAAGGCGCAGGCCAGACCGGAGGCCGTCGGGGATCGTGTCCACCTCGCGGTCGAGCAGCAGCAGCCGGCCGGAGCGGGTGATGAGCCCGAGGTCCCCGGTGGTGAACCAGGGCCCGGACAACTTGGCGCGCATCCTCTCCGCTTCGCTGACGTATCCGGCGCACAGCGTCCGGGTGCGCGCCTGCACCAGACCTGCCCTGCCCCGCCCCAGCGGCTGGAGGGTCGCCGGGTCCACCACACGCAGCCCGGTCCTGCCGGGCGCGCTCCGCCCCAGGTCACGGGTGGTGGGGTGGCGCTCGCCGATCGCGCGTACGGACCTGCGCGTCAGACAGCGGAAGGTGAGCGGCCCGGTCTCGGACTGTCCCCACACCTGCACCCACAGCGGCAGCCGGCGCCGGGTCGCGGTCAGGAACGTCCGTACCGTGGGCGGGTGGACGGCGTCGAAGGTGTTGATGTAGAGCCGGACGTCGTGGAACGGGGTGTCCGGCTCTCTCGCCAGCGGTTGCCAGCGTACGAAGGCCGAGGGCGCGGCCTCCAGCACGGTCGGCGGATGGGCGCGCAGGACGGGTTCGGCGAGCCGGAGGTCGTAGCCGTCCAGGATCACCGCAGCGCGCGGGGCGAGCCACAGCACGCTGATCGTCCAGGCGAGGCCCCGCCCGTGCGCGTACGACGCCGCCTGGGCGACGGTGTCGTCACGCCGGGTGGACACCAGGGGCAGGCGGCGTGCCTCGGCGGCGGCGATCCGGTGGATCAGCGTCCGGGCGGAGTGCCGGACCAGCTTGGGGATCCCGGTGGTTCCCGAGGTGTGCATGATGGCCAGGGTCAGGTCGTCCGGGCGGGGGCGGGGCGACGGTGTCCGGTGGCCGCGCACGTCCGCGAGCGTGATCGCGCCCGGTGCCGGGGCGTCCAGGGTGAGGGTGCGGCGGGTGAAGGCGGTGAGGTCGGTCTCCGCGCCGCGCGCGGCCGCCAGCGTGACCGCGGTGGTGACCAGCGCGGTGGCGTCGAGGCGCCTGAGCAGCACCTGGAGCGTCTCCGCCGGGAGGCGGTCGGAGATCAGCGCGGGCACCGCGCCGATGCGGGCGGCGGCGCAGGCGAGCAGGACGTAGTCCCAGTGGTTGGGTTTGATCACGGCGACCCGGTCGCCCGGCGCCACGCCCAGCCCCTCCAGCCAGCCCGCGGCCTGGCTCACCAACCGGGCCAGGTCAGGGAGGTCGTACGTCGTCCGGCCGTCGTCCGCGATGTCCAGCGGCCGGCTCAGATGGACCGTCGTCCCGGTGCCGCGGTCGGCCAGGTCGTCGAAGAACCTTCCGGGGGCGGGGAGCTTCATCGGGTACCTCCGTGGAGTCACGTCACACGCACGGGAGTTGAAGGAAGGTGAGGCGCGGCGGGTCGGGCGGGGCGCGGGACGTCGGCTCCGGTACCCGCGCCGCCTTTCCGGCTCAGGCGGAGCCGGCGACCAGGAGGTTGACCGCCACCAGTGTGACGACCAGGAGCCGGTGGGCCCGGATGCCGAGCAGCCGGCCGCGCAGAATGTCTCCGCGCACCATGCCGACCGTGAACTGCCGGGCGCGGGTCGCTTTCAGCGGGACGAAGGCGAGCGGGAACCACCACAGGGCGAGGTCCAGCAGCGGGGCGGTGACGATCACGGTGGTCTCGACCACCGAGAGCGCCCCGATGAACAGACGGTTGCCGCGGGGGGACAGCAGGCACGCGGCGGTCGGCCGGCCCGCCGCGCGGTCGGCTTCGGCATCGTGGGTGTTGGAGTACACGCCGAACAGGAGCGGACCCAGCCCGAACAGGAACGCCTCCACGGCGGCGAGCCCGCCGGCCTTTCCGGTGAGCAGGCCGAACAGTGGCAGCACGAAGGCCCAGCCGACCACGGCGAGGAACACTTCCTGGAAGCCCCGGTGGCTGAGCCGCAGTCCCCAGGAGTACTGCGGGACGACGACGGCGGTGGCCACGAGCGCGAGCACGGCCCACAACGGGCGGTGCGGCGCCCAGAACAGCGCCGCCGCCCAGCACAGAGCCCCGGCGACGAGCGCGCACCCGGCGAAGCGGATCGCGGCCGTCTCGGTGAGCGTCCCGGCCGGCAGGGTCTTGCCTGCCAGTGCCCGCGCCGCCGCGTCCGGGCCGTGGTTGGCAGCGTCGCTTTCGTCCCGGTGGCCGGTGACGTCGTCGAACGCGACGGCCGCCGCCACCAGGCACACCTCGCCCAGCAGGAACGCGGCCGACGTCAGCAGCGACGCCCCGTCGAGCCCTTGCCGGGCGGTGGGGAGCAGTGACAGGACGACGGCCACGCTGAGGTAGTAGTCGACCATGCCGAGCCTGGCCGGCCACAGGTAGGCGGACAGCCGGGCCCCCGGTCGCCGGCCGGGGTGGACGCCGGCCTCCCGGGGTGGCGGCTTTGCTGCGGTTCCGGTGTTGAGGTCACTGGTCATGGACGCTCCCTGTGGTCGTGGCGTCGGGCGTCCGCGGAGCGCGGAGCAACGGTGCCGCCCGGACGAAACCGGCCCCGGCGAGCGTGGTCCGCTCCCCGGCCGCCCGGACCGACGGCAGCGTGCTGCCCGTCCGCGACCCCGAAGCGCCGCAGTCGCCTGCCCTGCCCGGGACCCCATGGGCCGTCAGGGCACTGTCAGCGCCGAACCGCCGGTCGGCGACAGCGGATCCGTGCATGAGATCTCCTCGGACGTCTCGGGCCCGCTGCCCGACGACACACACAGAAGATCACATTGCGCAATTGTCATCTCGCTCTCCGTGCCGGCTCCGTCCCTGGCCGCACTGCGGCATCCCAGCCGTACGGCCAGGGTTTCCCGCCGGGACGGCCGGTTTTGCGGGCGCACAGGTTTCACTGTGCGGAGTGACCCTGATCGCCCGGTCGGAGGCGCGCGGCCTGTCGGCCTCCGGGGCCCGCGGCGGCCCGGTGCACGACGCAGGGTGGTGACGGCCGACGAGCCGCCGGACCCGCCCGGCCACCGGGCCCCGGCGGGTGGGAAAGGCGCGGAGGTGTGTAAGGAGGTGCGGTTCGTTCCCGCCGACGCTCCCGCGGTGGGCCGGCCCCGCGAGCCGGACGGACGCGGTCAGCGGCTCCGAGGTGTCACCAGTCCCGACTCGTAGGCGAGGACGACGAGTTGGGCACGGTCGCGGACATGGAGCTTGACCATGGCCCGGTTGACATGGGTCTTCGCGGTCATCGGGCTGATCACCATGCGGTCGGCGATCTGGTCGTTGGACAGCCCCTGCGCGACCAGGGCGACGGCCTCGCGCTCGCGGTTGGTCAACTCCCTGAGCCCCGGGCCGGCTTCCGCGCCGAGCGGCTGGGTGACGTACCGGCTGATCAGCTTGCGGGTGATCGACGGCGCGAGCAGGGCGTCGCCCCGCGCGGCCACACGCACCGCGTGCAGGAAGTCCTCCGGCACGATGTCCTTGACGAGGAACCCGGCCGCGCCCGCGCGCAGCGCGTCCAGAACGTACTCGTCCAGGCCGTAGTTGGTCAGGATGACGACGTGCACCCCGGACAGCGCGGGGTCCGCGGCGATGTGCCGGGTCATCTCGATGCCGTCGAGGACCGGCATCCGGATGTCGACGAGCGCGATGTCGGGCAGGTGCTCCCGGACCAGTGCCAGGCCCTCCTGCCCGTCACCGGCCTCGGCCACCACCTCGATGTCGCCCTCCAGGTCGAGCAGCGCGCGGAATCCGCTGCGCAGGAGCGGCTGGTCGTCGACGAGCAGGACACGGATCACGACGCCTGCTCCACGGGGAGTTCGGCCTGGACGGTGAAGCCCCCCTCGACGCGCGGCTCGGCCCGCAGCCGGCCCCCGAGTGCGGTGACGCGCTCCCGCATCCCGAGCAGTCCGACGCCGGGCGTCGGGGTGGTCTCCCGTGTGGCCCTGCCGTCGTCGTCGACGCGTATCGTCAGTGCGTCCGGACGGCAGTCGATCCGGACCGACGCCGAGTCCGCGGCGGCATGCCGGGCGATGTTGGTGAGCGACTCCTGCACGATCCGGTAGACGGTCCGGTCCACCGCGGCGGGCACGTCGTGCCGTCGCCCTCTGATCGTCAGCGTCGCGTCCAGGCCGATCGCACGGGCCCGTTCCACCAACTCCGGTACGTGGTCGAGGCCGCGCGGCGGGGCCGTGTCGTCGTCGCGCAGCGCCTCCAGGGTCGCGCGCAGTTCCCGGCTCGCCTCACGTCCGGCCTCCTGGATCGCCAGCAGGGACGACGGCACCTGCTCGCCGCGCCTGCGGGCCACATGGACGGCGACCTCGGCCTGCACCTTGATGATCGAGATCTGGTGGGTGAGGGAATCGTGCAACTCCCGTGCGATGTGCAGCCGTTCCTCGTCGGCGCGGCGCCGCGCGGTCTCCTCCCGGGTGCGCTCGGCCTCGTCCGCCCGCCGTTCGGCCTGCCGCAGTGCCTCGCCCGCCGCGCCGGCCGCGATCAGCCAGGCCACCTCCAGGGCGCCGCGGGCCCGCGCGAACGCCTCACCGGTGTCGTGCAGCGAGACCAGGGCCGCCAGGGGGAGAGCGGCCAGCATCGCGACGCTCGCCACCACCGTGGCGGTGCGGTGACCCGCCCGCACGGCGGCGTACACGGCGAACAGGTAGGCGACGGCGGGCACATCGAAACCCGCCGCCTGATAACCCACCGCGCACAGTCCGGTGACGGCCAGCACCGGCAGCGGGGCCCGGCGGCGGGCGGTCAGCGCCAGGCCACCGGCCACCAGCAGCGCGCAGCCGAACAGACCGGGGTCGCCGGCCGGTTGCCGCCCGGACAGCCCGGTGGCCAGCAGCGCCCCCGCCACACCGACGGCGATCGCCCAGTCCCCGGCACCGGCCGGGACACCGAACCGTCCTCTGTCCATGGGCGCACCCTAGCCGGACGGCGCCGCGGGCGGGTCCCGCTCACGGACGAGCGCCCGACTACCGCGCCCGTGGTAGAGGGGCGGCGTCCGCGGTATCCGCCGTGGCCGCGTGCGCCGTCGGCGGCAGCCCGAAGTGCCTGCGCCCGGGGGACGTTCGACGGTGGGTCCGGCGGACATGATCGGGCGACGTCCAGTCGCAGGAGGAGAAGATGACGGCAACCGACAACCCCCGTACGGAAGGAGCCCTGGCGGCACTGGCCCGGTTCTGCTACCGGCGGCGCCGCCTGGTGCTCCTGGCATGGATCGCAGGCGTGATCGCCGTGGCGTTCGCCGGCTTCGGTTACGGCGCCGCCCCCGACAACGACTTCTCCGGCGGAAGCTCCGACTCCGCCAAGGCGCAGGCGCTGATCGAGAAGTACTTCCCCGAGCGGCAGGGGGACACGCTGACCCTCGCGATCAAGGCGGACAAGGGCATCGACGACCCGGCCGCCCGGCAGAGGATCGAGAAGGTCATCGCCGATCTGGACGCCTCACCCGTGACGGGACCGGTGACCTCGCCGTACCAGGACGAGAACCTGGTGACGAAGGACCGCCGTATCGCCCGTACGACCATCCCACTGACCGTCAAGGACGTGCGGAAGACCGAGGTCAAGCCCCTGGTGAGCCTGGTCAAGGAGGCCTCCGGGGACGGCGTGACACTGGGGCTCGGCGGACAGATGGCGGAGAAGGCCGAGACACCCCCGCAGGGCTCGTCCGAGAGCGTGGGCATCGTGGCCGCCGCGGTGATCCTGTTCATCGCCTTCGGGTCACTCGTGGCGATGGGCCTGCCGATCGTGACCGCGCTGCCGGCGATCGTCGCGGGCCTCGCCCTGACGAAGCTGGTGGCCTATCTGGTCCCCGCACCCGATTTCACCGCGATCCTGGCCGCGATGATCGGGCTCGGCGTCGGCATCGACTACGCGCTGTTCATCGTGACCCGCTACAAGGACGGCCTCCAGGCCGGCGACACGCCCGAGACCGCCACGGTCAAGGCCATCACCACGGCCGGCCACGCGGTCCTGTTCGCCGGCACGACCGTCGTGATCGCGCTGCTGGGCCTGATCGTCATGGGACAGCGGCTGATGACCGGAGTGGCCGTCGCCACGTCGGTGATCGTGCTGGTGACCATGATCGCCGCGGTGACCCTGCTGCCCGCGTTCCTGGGCTTCACCGGGCACAGGATCAACGCGCTGCGCCTGCCCCGTCGTACGTTCCGGCGCAGCGGGGCCGACGGTGCCCCGGCGCGGGAGCGCCGTACGCTCGCCGAGCGCTGGGCCGGCGTGGTGCAGCGCAGGCCGCTGGCCGCCGCGGTACTGGCCGGCACGGCCCTGCTGGTGCTGGCCGCCCCCACGCTGTCGATGCGGCTGAGCAACCCCGACGCCAGCGTCCAGCCCCGTGACAGGAGCAGCTACACCTCGTACAAGATCCTCTCCGAGGGCTTCGGGCCCGGCTACGCCGCTCCCCTGATCCTCGCCACCGAGGCCGGTCCCCATCACAGCGACCTGCGTGCCGTCGCCGAAGCCGTCGCCGGGACCGAGGGCATCGCCTATGCCACGCCGCCCCAGGTCAGCGAGGACGGGCAGGCCGCGCTCCTCATGGCCTTCCCCAGGACCGGATACCAGGACAAGGCGACCGCGGACCTGGTCCACCGGCTCCGCGACGACGTGCTGCCGAAGGCGCCCGGCGGTGCGGCGGTCCATGTCGGCGGCCCGAACGCCGTCACGATCGACACGGCCGAGGACATCGGCTCGCGCCTGCCCTTGATGATCGCGGTCGTCATCGCGCTGTCCCTGGTGCTGCTGATCGCGCTGGTCCGGTCGGTCACCATCGCGCTCCAGGCCGCCGTGATGAACCTGCTGGCGATCGGCGCCGCCTACGGCGTGCTCGTCGCGGTCGTCCAGTGGGGATGGCTGGGCCCGGCCCTCGGTTTCCCCACCGCGATGCCGGTCACGACCTGGGTACCGATGATGATCTTCCCGGTGCTGTTCGGCCTGTCGATGGACTACGAGGTCTTCCTGATCTCGCGGGTCCGCGAGGAGTACGAGCGCACCGGCGACACCCGTACGGCCGTCGCGCGCGGGATGGCACGGACGGCCAAGGTCATCACGGCCGCCGCCGCCATCATGGTCGCCGTCTTCACGACCTCCCTGCTCGGCCCCGACGTCGCCGTCAAACAGGGAGGCCTGGGCATGGCCGTCGCCGTCCTCGTCGACGCCACCGTCATCCGGCTGATCCTCGTTCCCGCGGTCATGGAACTGTGCGGGGACACCAACTGGTGGATGCCCGGCCGCCGGACCCGGAGGACGACGACGGCTCCGGACACCCGGGTCGGGGAGGAGACCAGGGTCTGACCGCCCGCGCCGGGTGGCCCCCACGGTGCATGACGTAGCGTCCGGTCCCATGGAACCCATGGCTCACGTGCGGCCGGCACAGGGCGCCCGGCCTCGGGCCCGTGATCTCGGCATCGTCTTCGGGCGGGGCGGCACCGGTCCCCTCAACGCGATCACCGACGTTCCGGGCGTCCGGGTCGGGCACGCCACCGTCCGGCGTCCTCCCGACGTGCACAGCGGGGTGACCGCCGTCGTGCCCGGTGACGTCGCGCCCCACGCGCCGCTGCCCGCGGGGGTGTTCACCGGCAACGGCTACGGCAAGCTCATCGGCACCACCCAGGTCACCGAACTCGGCGCGCTGGAGACGCCGGTGCTGCTCACCTCCACCCTGTCGGCGTTCCGGGTCGCCGACGCCCTCCTCGGGTGGATGCTCGAACGGCCCGGATGCGGTGAGGTGCGGAGCCTCAACCCGGTCGTGGGCGAGTGCAACGACGGCTTCCTGTCCGACATCCGGGCGCGGCCGGTGCACGGGGAGCACGTCCGGGCCGCGCTCGACGGGGCGTCCGGCGGTCCGGTGGCCGAGGGCTGCGTCGGTGCGGGCACCGGAACGGGCGCCCTGGGCTTCAAGGCGGGGATCGGAACCGCCTCGCGCACGCCCGCCCTTGCGGGCCGGCCGTACATGGCCGGGGTCCTGGTGCAGGCGAACTTCGGCGGCACGCTGCGGGTGCTCGGCCGCTGCGTCACCCCGCGGTCCGTGGGCCTGACCGGCGACCCGGCGCCCGCGGCGGAGACCGGCTCCTGCATGATCGTGGTGGCCACGGACGCCCCCGTCGACGCGCGGCAGCTCACCCGTGTCGCCCGGCGGGCCGTGTTCGCCCTGGCCCGCACGGGCGCGGCCTACAGCCACGGCAGCGGCGACTACGCCATCGCCTTCGGCACGCGACCGCAGGCGGCCCCGGTGGCGGACGACGAACTGGGGCCCCTGTTCGAGGCAGTCCTCGACGCCGTCGAGGAGGCGGTGCTCAACTCCCTGCTGGCCGCGACCACGACCACGGGCTTCGGCGGCCGCACCCTGCCGGCCCTGCCCGCGGACCGGCTGCTGGACGCCCTCAACACCCCCGCCCTCTGACCGATTTCGTGTCAGGGGGTGGGGAGGGGGAGCGGGTCCTCGTCCCCGGTTCGGTGGTGAGGATCATGCGGTCCGGTACGTGAGCGGTGTCCCGGCGCCCCGTGAGCCAGCAGAGAAAGGCCGGTACGGCCGGGCCGACGATCCAGGAGATGTCCGTGCCGCCGAGCGGCTTCACCCTCGGGCCGGTGCAGAAACCGGTGCGGCCGGGCGTCACACGGCGGACCGGAACCCGGCCGGGCGCCGCCTGAGCGCCGGTTCGGCGAGGGACGGCGGAGTCCAGACGCCGTCCGGGGGGTATATGTCGGTCCCGGGCGGCACGATCTCGTCGATCCGGTCGAGTACCGCGTCGTCCAGCGCCACGGACCTGCCCTTGAGCGTGCTGTGCAACTGCCCCATCGTACGCGGACCGATGATCACCGATGTGACGGCCGGATGGGCGAGCGGGAAGGCGACGGCCAACTCAGGCAGGGAGCAGCCCACTTCCTCGGCCAGTTCGACGAGCTGCTCGACGATCTCCAGCTTCGCCGCCGTGCGCGGCGCCGCCGGATCGAAGCGGTCGGGGTGCAGGGTGGGGCGCCCGCTGCTCAGATCGAGAGCCCGGCCCTTGCGGTAGCGGCCGGTCAGGAACCCGGAGGCCAGCGGACTCCAGGTCAGCACCCCCATGCCCAGCCGCTGCGCCACCGGCAGCACATGCCTCTCGACGCCGCGGGCCAGCAGCGAGTACGGCGGCTGTTCGGTGCGGAACCGCTGGAGGCCCCGCCGGCCGGCCACGTGGTACGCCTCGACGATCTCGTCGGCGGGGAAGGTGGAGCAGCCGAACGCTCTGATCTTGCCCTGCCGCACAAGATCGGTGAGGGCCCAGAGTGTCTCCTCGATGTCGGTCGTGTGGTCCGGCCGGTGCACCTGGTACAGGTCGATCCAGTCCGTTCCCAGCCGCCGCAGACTGTCCTCCACCTCCCGGACGATCCAGCGCCGTGAGTTGCCGCCGCGGTTGGGGCCGTCCCCCATGGGGAAGTGGACCTTGGTCGCGAGCACCACGTCGTCGCGCCGGCCCTTCAGCGCCTTGCCGACGATCGTCTCCGACTCTCCGGCGGAGTACATGTCGGCGGTGTCGACGAAGTTGATCCCCTCGTCCAGCGCGGCGTGGACGATCCGGACGCACTCGTCGTGGTCGGCGTTGCCCACGAACCCGAACATCATGGTGCCGAGGCAGTAGGGGCTGACCTCGATGCCGGTCCCGCCCAGAACGCGGTGGCGCATACGACTCTCCTTGGATGGCGTCCACTTGGGTGGGACGACCCTACGAATTGGAGTCCGCTCCAAGGCAAGCGCGGGCCACGGGCGAAGGGACGTTCGGGCTCCCGCCGTGGGCTGTTCGGCCGCAGCGGGACGGGAGCGCGTGCGGTGGACTGGGGAGTGACAGGAAGGGCGCTGAGTGATGAGACGACGCAGTGTGGGCGAGTTGATGTGCCCCACCGCCGTGAGCGTGCGACCGGGCACGGCGTTCAAGGAGATCGCACGCGTCCTCGACGAGTACGACGTCACCGCCGTCCCGGTGGTCGACGACGAGGATCGGCCGATCGGGGTGGTGTCCGAGGCGGACCTGCTGCGCAGGCAGACGTGCGGCGGCGTGGGCAGGAACGCGGGGGAGCTGATGACGAGCCCCGCCGTGGTCGCGGAGCCCGGCTGGCACGCCGTGCGTGCCGCGCGGGCCATGGAGCGGCACAGGGTCAAGCGCCTGCCGGTGGTGGACGGAGACGGCCGGCTGATCGGCGTGATCAGCCGCCGAGACCTCGTGCGGCTGTTCCTCCGCCGGGACCGCGCCATTCAGGAGGAGATCCTGGAGGACGTCATCGTCCGGACGCTGGGCCTGCGGCCGTCCGCGCTCGCGGTCGAAGTCACCGAGGGCCGGGTCACGCTCAGCGGGACGGTGGAGCGCAGGAGCCTGATCCCGGCCACCGTGCGGCTGTGCGACAGCGTCGACGGCGTGGTGGAGGTGGTGAACCGGCTCGGCTTCGACCGGGACGACACTGTCAATACTCCCGCCGTACACGGTGGTTCGGTTCATCCGGAGGCCGGCGTGGGCGCGACGCGGGGCGGTGGGCACGGCCCGTCGTGGGTACTGTCACCGCCCCGGCTCCGGCTCGGAAGCCGGTGGTGAGCCGGTCGGTCGACGCGTCGGCGGTTCCCGGCAAGGTTCACCGGCTCGCGACGCCCGGCACGGCTCCCCCAAGCTCTTCGAGCAGGGGGGACCCCAGCCGCGTTGTCGAGCTTTCCGGCGAACCCTCCCGGCCACAGCACTGGGCGAGGCCGGCGCCCGCGACGCGGAGCCCCGCCGGTCGGCGGGCGAGGCCGTCCAGCGCGCTCAGCGGTCGGTCGGCGTCGTCGCCGCGGCCGCACGGCGCGAGCCCGACCCGTACGCCGGCCTCGTCGCCCGGACCCGGGTGTCTCCCGGAGCGGCTGGAGCAACGGGCGACGGGCTCGGAGCCCTGGCCGGCACCGTCGCAGGGGCGGCGGGCCGGGGGTTTCAGCGACCACGCCCGTGGAGCATCAGGTCCGCGACGACGGGGCGGTGGTCGGACGCCTCCGCTGCGACCTCCCTGGCAGCGGTCACGGTGATGTCGGGGGAGACGGCCACGAAGTCGATGCGCTTTTCGGGCCGGCCCGCCGGGTAGGTCCCGCCGCCGTCCGGGTCTGCGTCCCCGAGCCGCTGCCACAGCGGCGCCAACTCCGGTGCGTTCGCCTCTGCGTTGAAGTCCCCGACCAGGATCTTCGGGCCGCGGTCGGCGGCGAGCGCGTCGAGCATGTCCGCCACCTGGGCCCTGCGGACCGACGGGTCGCCACGGTAGTCCAGGTGCGTGTCGTAGACGTGTACGTGCGCACCCCTGACGTTGAGCGTCACCTCGGCGAAGCCGGGCGCCGGGGCGGGCACCGGATCGGGCGTCTGCGTGGAGAGCCGGGTGATCTCGTGGTTCTCGGCCTCCAGCACCGGGTGACGGCTCAGCACGGCGACGCCGAACCGGCGGCGCTCGGCGCCCTCGGTGGCAGGGTCCATGTCGTAGACGGGTGCGAAGAACACCCGCATGCCCAGCGTCCCGGCCAGCTCCCGGGCCTCGTCGGCGAAGTCGCTGCGGGCGCCCCAGTGGACGTCGACCTCCTGGAGCCCGACCACGTCGGCGTGCAGCTCACGAATCGCCCGCGCGGTCCGGTCGAGATCGAAGACCTCGTCCTCACCCGCCCCGGCATGGATGTTGAAGGTCGCCACCCGCAGCGGGACCGCCGGGGCGCGCGACCCGGCGGTCCCGGCGTCCGCGGCCGTCGCCGGTGCCGCCACGGCGAGCGCGGCGGTGGCGGCCAGCACGGCGGCGAGGCCGCGCCGGACAGGACGTCGGAACGTGGGCTTCATGCCGTCGACCCCTTCACCGTCTCCTCGGACAGCAGCACAACTGCGCCTGGGACGAGTGTGGTTGACGACCCCGCCCGCGTCGAGACCGCGCCCGTGGAGGCCCTGAGGGCACATCAGCGCGACGAAGGCCGCCGACGGAAGGGTTCACGTCGGACGTCAGACGTCATATGATCCGCGACGGCGGCAGACGCCCTGCCGTTCCGAGCGATAGGACAGCGATGTCTCACTTCCGGCGAAGGCTCCGATGGGGAGCAGGACTGGTGGGGCTCTCCACCGTCGTGGCACTGGCGGGCGGCGTGCCCGCGACCGCGGCCACCAAGCAGGCACCGGACTTCGATGCCACGCCCCCTCAGGCCGGCAAGCCCTTCTACGCGGAGCAGCAACTCGCGACCAACGGCCAGGGTGGGTTCCCGAACTACCGCATCCCGGCACTGGCCGTCACCAACCACGGCGACATCCTCGCCGCCTACGACGGCCGGCCCACCGCGATCGACGCGCCCGGCCCCAACTCCGTCCTCCAGCGCCGCTCCACCGACGACGGCGCCACCTGGGGGACGCAGACGGTCGTCCACGGGGGGAAGCAGGCACCCGTCGAGGGCTACTCCGATCCCAGTTACCTCGTCGACCGCTCAACCGGCGACATCTTCAACTTCCACGTGAAGTCCTTCGACCAGGGCTTCGGCGGGTCCCGGCCGGGCGTCGACCCCCAGGACCGCAACGTGCTGCACGCCGAGGTCAGCGTCTCCCACGACGACGGCCGCACCTGGCAGCACGAGGTCATCACCTCGGACGTCACCGCCGACCTCGGCTGGCGCTCCCGGTTCGCCGCGTCGGGCCAGGGCATCCAGCTGAAGTACGGCACGTACGCCGGGCGGCTGCTCCAGCAGTACACGATCATCAACGGCGCCGGTGCCTTCCAGGCCGTGTCCGTGTACTCCGACGACCACGGAAAGACCTGGAAGGTCGGCGAACCGGTCGGCTCGGGCATGGACGAGAACAAGACCGTGGAGCTCTCCGACGGCCGCGTCATGCTCAACTCCCGTGACTCGGGACGCTCCGGCTACCGCAAGGTCGCGATCTCCGACGATGGCGGCGTCACCTACGGCACCGTGACCATCGACCGGGAACTGCCCGACCCGGCGAACAACGCCTCCATCGTCCGCGCCTTCCCCAACGCGCCGAAGGGCTCTGCTCGCGCCAAGGTGCTGCTCTTCTCCAACGCGGGCTCCACCGGCCAACGCGCCAACGGCACGGTCCGGATGAGCTTCGACGACGGCGAGACCTGGCCGGTCGCACGGGTCTTCCAGCCGGCCGGTATGGCCTACTCGACGCTGGCGACCCTGCCCGACGGCAAGGTCGGCCTGCTCTACGAGCCCGACGGCGGCAACGGCGGCATCCGCTTCGCCCGCTTCAACCTCGCCTGGCTCCAGGGCGTCGCCGCGCCGCTGACCGCCGGGAACCTCACGGTCGAGCGCGGTGCCACGGCGGCCTTCCAACTCACGGTGGCGAACCAGAGCGGGTCGGCCCTCCACGTGAAGGACCTCGGCCTCGGGGTGCCGGCGGGCTGGACGTACGAACTGACGCCGCCGGACCTGATCCTCCCGGACTCCTCCAAGCGCGTCACCGTCACCCTCGGCGTCCCCGAGGGCGCGACCGGCGGCACCTATCCCGTGACCGCCACGCTCACGGACGCCAAGGGGCGCACATCCCGCGGGTCCTTCACCGTCGAGGTGCCGAAGACGGCCGACGACAACGCACCGGGGCGCATCCAGGTGACCGGCGGCACGCTCACCAACCCGCGGAACGACGGCTACCAGGCCGGTGACAGGCTGGTCTTCACCTACACCGTCACCAACCTGTCCGACGCGGCCACCACGGTGGTGCCGAGCGGGAACCTCAGGGATCTCGACCCGGCGGCCGACTCACGCAACTGCCGGTGGCGCGGCCTCGCGGCGCACGCCTCCTACACGTGCGCCTTCCCGTACCACGTCGTCTCACAGGAGGACCTGGACGCGGGGCACTTCACACCGGTGACCGAGTGGACCTCGACCTCTGACGACACCGTCACCGTGGTCGGGCACACCGGCGAGCGCGTCGAACTGGGCTGACCCGACCCGTCGTCGAACCGCCTCGCGGGGCAACTCCCGCGAGGCGGTTCGTCATTCCTGCTCGGCGACGGCCATCTCGCCGAGCAGCGACCAGTCGTCCTGCGCCAGCGTCGTGTTGACGATGCGGGGCGTCTCGGCCAGGTGGGGCGGCAGGGTCCGCTGCGCGGCCCTGAAGTGCTCCGACCGCACGTGGGCCGCCCCCGCCTCGTCGTCGCGGAAGGCCTCGACCAGGATGTACTCCGTCGGGTCCTCGACGCTGCGGGACCAGTCGAACCACAGGCAGCCCGGCTCGGCGCGGGTGGCCGCGGTGAACTCGTCGGCGATGCGCGGCCACTGGTCGGCGTATTCGGGGCGGACACGGAACTTGGCGGTGATGAAGATCATCGGTCTCCCTCAAGAAAACGGCCGTAGCCGTGACGGGCCGGACACGGCAGGCTTTGATGATCGTAGCCGACGGGGAACAAACCGCCCGGGGGTGCGGCGGTGCACCGCCGGATGGGGGAAGGGGCGGAACCTGATGGGGATCGCGCTGGTGGTGGCCCTGGCCCTCGTCGTGGCCGCGGCCGTCGTCACGGGCCTGGTGCGGGCCGGGCGACGCGAGGCGGCGGCCGAGAGAGGCCGGCTCGCCGAGGAGGCACGGCGGCGGGCGCGCCGGTCGCTGGAAGCGGTCTGGGCGATGGACGACCGCCGGTTCGAGGAGTACGTCGCCGAACTGTGCCGCCGGGACGGCTGCACCGACGTCCGGCGGGTCGGCGGCGCGGGCGATCTGGGCGCCGACGTGACCGGCCGCCTGCCCGACGGGCGCCGCATCGTCATCCAGTGCAAGCGGTACGCCAAGCACCGCAGCGTCGGCAGCCGTGACCTCCAGACCTTCAACGGCACCGCACGAGCCGAGCACCGGGCCGACGTCCCGGTCTTCGTCGCCTCCTGCGTCTTCACCCGGCCGGCCCGCGAGTTCGCGGCCCGGCACCGGCTCCGCCTCATCGACGTCGATCTGCTCGGCTTCTGGAACAGCGGCACCGCGCTGGCCTCGCTCCTGGACCTGGACATCGGCCGGTCCGGAACCAACCGCCGGCTCCACCCGGACCACGACTGACCGGCGCCCCGCGCGCCCGAGGCACACGGGGACAGCCCCGCCGGGCCGGGCGGCAACCGGGACCGGGCGCGTCATCCCAGCGGGACCAGGGACCATCCCTCGTGCTGACGGAGGGCCAGGTGCCACACGGCGGCCGGTACGACCCCCACGCCGGCCACGAGGATGTCGGCGGTCAGGCCGCGCCCGGAAAGGCTGTTGGCGCAGGCGAGGACGCGCGCCCCGGTCTCCAGCAGCCGGGTGACCTGTTCACCGGACTCCTCACCCAGGACGAGGTCCAGTCCGGCGCCGTAGGCCACGACCTCCACCTCGACGGGCCGGTCCGCCGCCGCCACCAGGTTCTGCACCGCGCGCACCACGCGGTCCGGTTCGGGAGCCGCCACGACGGCACGTACGGGAGCGGGGAAACCGGCCCTGGCGGCCCTGGCGGCCTCGGCGTTCTCGGCGTTCATGGGACCACCCTCGCATATCGGACAGTGTCTCGACGGGGGCCCGCGCGGCGGCGCGGCACGACGCGGCCGGCGGGACGGTCCGCCCGGCCGAACCGGGCGTACGCCTCGTCGCCGCGCCGCCGTCGTGCCCGCGTCCGTCAGCGGTCCTGGGACAGGCGGAGCAGGTCCGCGAAGACCCCGTTCGCCTCGACGAGTTCGTCGTACGGGCCCTGCTCGGTGATGCGGCCCTGCTCCATGACCACGACGTGGTCGGCGATCCTGGTGTTCTCCAGGCGGTGCGTGACGACGATGGTGATGCGTTCGCCGGCGATGGCCTTGATCCTCCCGAAGATTCCGTGCTCGCCCCGCGGGTCCATCTGCGAGGTCGGTTCGTCCAGGATCAGCAGCGGCGTCTGCCGGTAGAGCGCGCGTCCGCAGACCAGGCGCTGCCACTGGCCGCCGGACAGTTCGGCACCGCCCCACAGCTCCTTGGCGAGCAGGGTGTCGAGCCGCCGCGGCAGCTTCTCGACCGCCTCCCGCATGCCCACGGCATCGACCGCCTCCCAGACCGGTCCGTCGTCGTAGGTGCGGGGCTGGCCGAGGGTGATGTTCTCGCGGGTGCGCAGGGGCCAGCAGGCGAAGTTCTGCGGGACGAGGGCGGTGCGCTTCCACACGGCGTCGGGATCGGCGTCGGCGAGGTCGGTGCCGTCCCAGACGACGCGGCCCTTGTCGGCGAGGAGGATGCCCGTGATGAGCTTGGCGAGGGTGGACTTGCCCGAGCCGTTCTCGCCGACGATGGCGAGGATCTGACCGCGCCGCAGGGTGAGCGACACCCCGTTGACCGCCGGTTCGTCCTTGCCCGGGTACCGGTAGACGACCTCGTCGAGCCGGATCTCGTCCACGCGTTCGGGGATGGTCAGTTCACCGCGCCTGGGGGCGCGGTCGCGGGCCATGTCGAGGAAGGACCGCATGTCGGCCAGGTAGAGCGAGGTGTGGAACATGGCGGCGCCGTTGACGACGAACTGCGACAGCGCGCCCAGCGTGGTCTGCACGGCGACCACGGCGGTGGCGGCGACCGGAAGGGCGACACGCCCGGTGGTGGCCAGCCAGGCGAGGGTGGCCCAGGTGCCGAGCAGGAACACGCCGCCCAGGGCACTGGTCGCCAGCACGATGCGCAGCATGCGGGGCGCTGCGGTGAGGGTGCGCTGGTCGATGCGGTCGGACAGGGCGCGGTACCAGTAGACGAGGTAGCCGGTCATGCCGTTGGCGCGGACCTCGTCCCCGTAGCGCGAGTAGGTGGCCCACCAGCGCATCATGGAGCGGACGTTGCGGTCGCCGACGTTGAGGTAGTGGGTCTCGTAGTCGACGCGCGCGGACAGTACGGCGCCCACACCGGCCGGGACGACGGCCAGCAGGAGCAGCGGCAGCATCAGCGGGTGCAGGGCGGTGATGACGCCGCTCGCCGCGATCATGCGGATGAGCGCGGCCGTGAACCGCTGGCTGTCCTGGATCATGAACCGGGTCCGGGTGGCGCCGACCTCGGCGGCCTCCTGCCGGTCGGCGAAGCCGTCCTCCCCGTACGCCGACGCCTCGACCCGGCAGACGGCGGTGACGAGCGCGATGTCCGCCTCGGTCGTCAGCAGCGGTGTGATCCGCCCGTCGGCGTAGGAGGACAGGGCGCCGCTGATCCGGCCGACTGCCGCGGCGGCCATCACCACCGTCAGCGAGGGAAGCGCGCCGTTCAGGCGTTCGGTGACGGTACCGGTGCCGAGGATGTGGGTCATGGCCCGCGCGGTGAACGCGAGAACGAGCGCGGCCGTGGCGCCCGTGAGGAGCTGGCAGGCCAGCAGGAGCACCACGCCGGTCCTGTCGACGGACCAGGCCATGCGCGCGGTGTGCCCGAGTACGGAGGGAAGCCGGCGGCACATGGCGCCGAAACCGGCCTCCGCCAGCGGGTTCCTGCCGTACTTGCCCTCGAAGCTGATGGTGGCGGGAGGTGGAGGGGGAGGCGTTTCCCCGTTCACGGTCGAGGCGTCAGTCACAGTCACCTGAATCCCTCCTTGGGGCTCGCACCGCGCCTGGATGGCTCGGCAGTGCCCGGTACAACGAGGTGTCCGGAGAATCGAACACGCTCGATTCCGGACGCGGTGGACCCCTTGAGCTGCAAGGGGTCGCTCGGGTGGCCGCCGCAGTTGAGCCGCCGCCGGGCGAGGGCGGGTTGGCCGAAACGCCGATGCCCGAGACGCCTGGGGCGCATGGGTTTTGCAGGGCGCGACCCCGGTCCGCACCGCCGGCCGATCCGCTGGCCCACGGCCGGGCGCGTCCCCTGTCCGAGGAGGCGACGACCCGTTACCTTTCTCCGCGCCGGCACACCTTGGCCCGATCGACGCGCGCGCCGGAACCGGCTCCTGACCTGCCGTCAACCACCGCTGGAGACAGCCACATGGGACGCAGCACACGACTCCGGCCGCCTGCCGGACGCCGACTGCCCGCTGTCGCGGCCGGTACGGCGGCCGCCCTGATCCTGGCCCTGAACCCCTCGTCGGCCTCGGGCACCGCACCGGCGTCGCACACCCTGCCCGGCGGCTACCGGCACCTGGTCGTGATCTACGAGGAGAACCACTCCTTCGACAACCTCTACGGCACCTGGGGACCGGTCGGCGGCCAGAAGGTCGAGGGCCTGGCCCGGGCCACCGCCCGGCAGCGCACCCAGCGCGCCCAGGACGGCACGCCCTATCGTTGCCTGCTCCAGAACGACGTGAACCTGACCAGCCCGCCCCTGCCGTCGACCTGCCGCGACACCGCCCACGGGGTGGAGGCGAGCGCGTTCGCCAACGAGCCGTTCACCATCGACGACCACATCCGGCCGCGGGACCGCACCTGCCCGGCGCCCGGAGTCCAGGCGGACGACGGCGTGGCCAAGGACTCTCCGGGCGCCCTGCCCGGCGGCTGCACCCGGGACCTGGTGCACCGCTTCTACCAGAACCGGTACGCCATCGACGGCGGCCGGCAGGACCGCTACGTCACCGCCTCCGACGCCGTCGGCCTCACCATGGGCCACTACGCCACCACGTCGCTGCCGATCCACCGCTACCTGCACGCCCCGGGCGCCCCGCGCTACGTCCTGGCCGACCACTTCTTCCAGGGCGCGTTCGGCGGCTCCTTCCTCAACCACCAGTACCTGATCGCCGCGCGGGCGCCGCGGGACACCAGCGACGGCGCGTCCGGCGCGAAGAACACGGTCCTCGACGCCAACGGCATGCCCACGTCGTACCCGCTGTACTGGGCGACCGGCCCGGTGGTGGACGGCGCGCTGACCACCGCCTGCCCGGACAGCGCCCCGGTGGACTACGCGCGCGCGTGCGGCAGCCTGGCCGTCAACACGGTGCAGCCGTCCAGCGCACCGCACGGCAGCGGCCCCCGGATCCCGCTGATCGACGACGCGAAGTACCCCAACATCGGCGACCGGCTCACCGCCGCCGGCATCTCCTGGAACTGGTACTCCGGCGGCTGGGACGACGCGGAGGCCGGGCACCCCGGGCCGCTCTTCCAGTACCACCACCAGCCGTTCAACTACTTCGCCGGCTACGCCCCCGGCACGCCGGGCCGCAGCCACCTGCGCGACGAGACGGAGTTCCTGCGCGCGGCCGGGACCGGCACCCTGCCGGCCGTCAGCTTCGTCAAGCCCTACGGCGCCGAGAACGAGCACCCCGGCTACGCTGCCGAGGCGTACGGCAGCGACCACCTCGTCGACCTGCTGAAGGCGGTGACGGAGGGTCCGCAGGCCCGTGACACGCTCGTGGTCGTCACCTACGACGAGTTCGGCGGCCAGTGGGACCACCTGCCGCCCCCCGGACCGGGCTCGCCCACGCGCGGCGCCCACGACGCCTGGGGCCCCGGCACCCGCGTCCCGGCCCTGGTCGTCTCCCGCTCGCTGCCGCGCTCGGCCGTCGACCACACCGTCTACGACACCACCTCCATCCTTGCCACCATCGAGCGGAGCTACGGCCTGCAGCCCGTCGCCACCCGTGACGCGGTCGTCAACGACCTGTCTACGGCCGTCGCCGCCGGCGGCCGTAGGACCAGGTAGCGGCCCCCGGCACCGGCGCTCCCGCCGGAGACGCCGCGCTGCGCCGCCGGAAAGCGACGGCCTGCCAGATGGCGAGGAGCAGCAGGGTGCCGGTTTCGGCCAGGATGCTGAGCAGGGCCTGCGGTGCGGGCTGCAGGCCGTGTTCGGTGAATCCGAAGACGCCCACCGTGCGGGAGGCGGCGAAGCCGCCGAGGGCGCCCAGCGCCACCCCCGCGGCGGCGAGTTTCAGCAGCGGCGGCATCCCGATCAGCAGCAGCGCGGCGACGGCGAAGGAGACGCTCGCCTGGAGCAGGAACAGGGGCCCCACGACGGGGAGGAAGCGGTACTCGTCGACGTAGAGCCGGGCGTGGATGTATCCGCTCCCGGCGAGCATGACGGCGATCGCGGTACGCGCGGCCGGGGCGAGGAGTCCTCCGGCGGTCATGTCAGCCTCTCGTCCTTGATCGCCAGCTCCCGGTCGCCCTGCCGGTAGCCCACCGTGCGGATGCCGAGCGCGTCCTTGAGCTGTCGGGCGGGCACGACCTGCGGAGTGGGCGCGGGGGCCCGTCCCGGCTTCGGCAGCGGATAGGCCGTGGTGGTGGCGGAGTGGAAGGTGATGTTGCCGTCCGTCTTGGTGAAGAGCTGGTGGACATGCCCGTTGAGACAGGTGACGGAGGAGAAGCGGCGCAGGAGCGCGATGACGCGCAGCGCGTCGTCCGTACTCCAGCCCCACCGCGGGTACATGGCGAACAGCGGGATGTGGCTGAAGACCACGATGGGCGTGTCCGAGGACAGTCCCCTGAGGTCCCTGCGGACGAACTCGATCTGCTCCTCGCCGAGATGGCCGAGCTTCTCCAGGCTCAGGGTGTTGACCAGGGCGATGAAGTGCACGCCGTGGGTGTCGAAGCTGTACCAGCCTTCGCCGAGCGTGCCCTTGCCGAAGGTGTGCCGGTAGGCGCGTCCTGCGTCGCCGATGGAGTCGTGCTCGCCGGGCACCGTGAAGACACGGTCGGTCCGCATCCCGGTCATCATCTGCCTGACCTGGTCGAACTGCGAGGGCGTGGAGAGATGGGTCAGATCCCCGCTGTGCATCACGAAGTCGGGCCGGAAACCGAGCGAGTTGACCTGGCGGATCGCCTCGGAGAAGGAGCCGGCCACGTCCATGTTCGCCGGGCCCTGGAAGCCGATGTGGCTGTCGGAGACCTGCACGAACCGCAGCGCGCCGCTCGCCGTCGTACCGGCTCCCGCCGCCATGGCTCCGGCGGCCGTGGTGCCGGGGGCGCCGCTCCTGTCGGCGATGTGGCTGATCACCTCCCCACTGGCCACGGTCAGCACCACGGCACCGCCGAACCACCCCGCGTGCCGCAGGAGCTGGCGCCGGGTCATGCCGTTCGGGCCGTCGGGCTGCCCGGTGTCGTCCAGCGGTGCCGGATCGAGCCTGCCATCGGGCCTGCCATCGGGCCTGCCATCGGGCCTGTCGGGGTACGCGGTCATCGGGTCACCTCCACGGTGGCGGTCATGAACGGATGGATCGTGCAGAGGTAGTGGTAGGTGCCGGGCGCGGTGAACCGGTAGCGATACGTGGCGTGGGTGGCCAGGGCGGCCGAGCGCAACGGGCCGCCCGAACCGGCGCTGGTGACGGTGTGCGCGTCGGTGTCCTGGTTGGTCCAGGTCACCGTCGTGCCCGCTTTGACCTTCAGCGCGGCCGGGGAGAACGCGAAGTTCTTGATCGCCACGGCGCTTCCCGACACCGGCGCGGCCGGTGCGCGCGCGCTCGGGGACGTCATGGGCATGGTCATGCTGGGCATCGGCGGGGCGCCCGTCGAGGAGCCCGCCGGGCCTCCCGGCCCGGTGGCGCCGGGCGTCCCGGCCGGCTGACTCTGCCCCTGACCAGGCGTGATGCCGCCGGCCGCGGCGGACGGGGAATGCGACGACTGGCCGCACGCGCTGAGCAGCCCCAGCGTGCCGACGGCCGCGACGGCCAGCCCTCCGGCCGCGAGGCGTGAGCGCCGGCGCGGCGGATGTGGGCGACGTGGGCGACGCGGTGGACAGGGTGGACCGATGTTCAGGTGCATGGTGATCGTTCCCAACTGATCGGGACGGAGAGTCCGAGTGGGGCCGCGCGCGACCGCGCGGGACCGGACCCGTGGGGGATATGGCGCGTATCCGCGCTCTTGCGTGGTTTCACGGACGGTGAGGGCCGTACGGTTCGGTGATCGAGCGCCTTTTTGTCGCACTGACCTCTCCGTGGCCCATGGCGGCCTGCCGGACGCGACACGACAAAAGGGGGCATCTGCGCGATGATCGGCATATGCCATGGGCTCACCGAAAACGTGGTCCAACGGCCGATCCGGAACGCTCCGCGCGCCGTGTCCCTGGTATGGGGACCGCTTCGACCACGGACGAGGAACTGCTCCGCACTCTGTACGCCGAGCACGCGGGCCCCCTTTTCCACTACGTGCTGCGACTGACCTCAGGAGACCGGCAGTGGGCCGAGGACGTCGTGCAGGAGACGCTGCTGCGCGCGTGGCAGCACCCCGACGCGTTCGAACCGGATCGCGGTCCGGCGCGGGCCTGGCTCTGCACGGTCGCCCGGCATGTGGTCATCGACGGCCACCGGGCCCGCAGGGCCAGGCCGGCCGAGGTGGACGGCGACGCCCTGGAGCAGGCCGCCGAGCAGACGCGCGGCGAGGACCAGATCGAGCAGGCGCTGCAGAGCTGGGCGGTCGCCGACGCTCTGCGGACGCTGTCCCCGGACCACCGCGCCGTCCTCATGGAGACGTACTACCGGGGCCGGACCATGGTGGAGGCCGCCGAAGTGCTGGGCATCCCGCTCGGCACCGTGAAGTCGCGGACCTACTACGCCCTGCACGCCCTCAGGCTGGCGCTCCAGGAACGAGGGATCGAGTCATGACGGCGGCGTGGAGGAGGTGCCGACCATGAACGCGGACCACGACGCCCTCCGGCTGGCGCTGGGCGGATACATCCTGGGCGCGCTCTCCCCGGCGGAGAGCGAGCAGGTGCGCGCCCACCTCGCGACGTGCGACGAGTGCCGGCAGGAACACGCCGAGCTGGCGGGACTGCCGGCCCTGCTCGCGACGGTCACGGAAGCCGACGTCGGCCTCGAGGCCTCGGGGGCGCCGATGCCCGCGGTCGGCGGGGACCTGGCCGAACGGCTGGTGCGGCGGGCCGCCGACAGCACGGCGGACACGCCTCCGGCGCGCTCCGGCGCGCCCCCGGCGGCCGCTCAGGCGCCCGAAGCGGGCCTCCTCGGCCGGATGCTCCGGCAGGCCGCGACCAGGCGCCGCAGGACCTGGCGACTGCAGTGGGCCGGAGCCGCCGCCTCCCTGGCGCTCATCGGGTCGGCGATCGGCGGCACCTGGCTCGCCACCAGCGGATCCGTGGTCAGTGAGGCGACACCGCCCGGACCGACCGCGCAGGCCCCGTCGCGCACCTTCACCGGACGCGATGCCGCCACCGGCGTCACCGCGTCGGTGAAGGTCTCGCCCTCCGCGTGGGGCAGCGTCCTCCAGGTCTCCGCCGGAGGGGCGCCCGCGGGCATCGTCTGCCGCCTGCAGGCGATCGGGCCCGGCGGCAGCAGGACGGACGCCGCCACCTGGCGGGCGGGCCAGTACCCTCCCGGCACCACGATTCCCGGAGCCGTTCCCCTCTCGCCGGGGGCCATCCAGCACTTCGAGATCATCACGGGCAATGGTCAGAAGCTGGTCACGATCCGGGCGTAGGCGCTGCCCGGGAAACCGCACCCGCAGAAAAACCGCGAAAGGTGCAATCAGCCCCGAACCGTGTGGTACTCGCTCTCCGTGCAACTGGATGAGGGGTCCAACTCGGGTACAGCCGAAGCGATTCCACCCGGTTCGCGGGCGGCCCCTCGGATTCCGGCCTCCGCACCCTACAGAAGAGCCACACGATCATGTTTGTGACCGATCCTGCCTGTCCGAGCCCCCCACTGCTCTCGCACTGCAGCCACCAGGCGCTGCTCACCCTCCCCGCGCAGGCGGCGCACGTCCCGGCCGCCCGTCACTTCGCGGCAGACCTGCTGGACTGCTGGCGCGTCCCCCAGAGCGAGCGGGACTCCGCCGTCCTCATCGTCGACGAACTCGCCGCGAACGCAGCCCAGTACGGGCGTGAGCACATGACGCTGCTGCTCTTCCTCGACAACGACACCCTGCACATCGTCGTCAGCGACTCCGGAACCGCCGTGGAGCACTGCCAACGCGAGGCGGCCCCGGACGAACACGGCCGCGGCACCGCCATCGTCCGCTACCTCGCGGAGTCGACCGAGGTCCACCAGACACGCGGCGGCCGAGAGGTCCGCGCCTGTCTGCGGTGCAGGGCGTGACACGGCCCCGCACGCGCCCCTATCCCTCGTCGCCCGTCGTCATCTCCACGTCGATCACTCCGTCGTCCTGGAAGAGCTCGGACGCCAGTCGCGCGGGATCCTGGGTGCCCTCCAGTTCCAGCAACACCTTCGCGGCGTCGTCGGTGCGGCCGGGCAGCCGCTCCACCCTGACCTGGAGGATGCGGAAGCCCATGCGGGTGCAGACCTGCATCAGGCGCGGCAGCAGCGCGGTGCCGGTCCGGTAGGTCAGGCGCGCCTCGAAGATGTGGGTGGAGGTGCCCGGCAGCAGCCGGGTGGACAGCACGAAGGGGTATCCGCGGACGACCAGGAAGTGCACGATGGTGGTCGCCATCGCGAGGATGGGCAGTCCGCCGCCGCAGGCCATGCCGACCGCGCAGGTCAGCCAGACGGTCGCCGCCGTGGTCAGGCCGCGTACCGCGTCCCGGCGCACGAAGATCAGCCCGCCGCCGATGAACCCGATCCCCGAGACGATCTGCGCCGCCACCCGGGACGGGTCGAAGGAGACGTTCTCCAGCCCCAGGACATTGCTGAACCCGTGCTGCGAGACCTCCATCATCAAGGCGCTGGAGATCCCGACCAGCGTGTGCGTCCGCAGACCCGCGCTCTTCTGCTTGGCCTCCCGCTCCCAGCCGATCAGGGTCGACAACAGCAGCGCCAGCCCCAGCTCGGACAGCTGCCGTACACCCTGCCCGCTCAAGTCCCACAACGCCGCCGCGAGCTCCGTCACGCGCACCTCCTGACCCGTACGTTCTCCATCAAGCCGACATCTACCCCCAACCTGGCACGTCACGATCAGCGCCGCCCGGAGTTCGCGCCCCGGTTCCGGCCAAAGAGGCAAGGAGCGGGCCGACGGCCGTCCCGTCGCGGGCGGTAGCGTTGCGCCCGGACGGCCATTTCCCGGCGGCGCAGGGGGCGATCGATGGACCAGCAGTTGAACCTGGTGACCTTGGGCGTGGGGGACTTGACGGCCAGCCGCCGGTTCTACACCGAGGGCCTGGGCTGGACGCCGCTGCTCGACCTGGACGAGATCGTCTTCTACCAGGTCGGCTGGGGGCTGGCCCTGGGGCTCTTCCCCCTGGCCGACCTCGGCGCCGACACCGGGCAGGCCGCGGTGGCCGGCACCCCCTTCACCCTCGCGCGGAACCTCGACTCGCCCGCCGAGGTGGACGTGGCCGTGGAGAGGGCTCGTGCGGCGGGGGCGACGGTCCTCAAGGAGCCGCGACGCGCGGCGTTCGGGGGCTATCACGCCTATTTCGCCGATCCGGACGGCCACCGCTGGGAGGTGTGCCACAACCCCGGCTGGTCGGTCGCCGACGACGGCACCGTGACACTGACGGCCGTCGAGGCGGTGGACGCGGAGGGCTGACGAAGACTGCGGAGAAGAATCCACCCGGCCGGGTCAACGCGGGGCACGCCTCTGTTGCGTGCCCCGCCAGGCGAGTGTTCGGTGGGGCGTGGCCCCTTTCATTCCGCCGCTCGTTCCGCGCGCAGTCGATGGGCCCTGACCGTCGGACCCAGGAGATTCGCCGATGGACATACCCGAAGGTTCCCACCGCAGCCGCCGCCACTTCCTCGGCGCCGCGACCGCTGCCGTCGCCGCCGCCGAACTCGGCCTGACCGCCCCCGCGCAGGGCCGGTCGGGAGAGGAAAAGCCGGAGGTTCCTCCCACGGCCGAGCCGGGAGCGAACAAGTCCTTCAGCTCGCTGAAGCAGAAGGCCGCCGGTGTTCTGAACGTCGGATATGCGGAGGCCGGCCCCGCGCACGGACGCCCCGTCATTCTTCTGCACGGCTGGCCCTACGACATCCACAGCTATGTCGACGTCGCGCCTCTGCTGGCGGCGCAGGGCTACAGAGTGATCGTCCCCTATCTACGGGGCCACGGCACGACTCGTTTCCTGTCGGGCAGCACGCCCCGCAATGCCCAGCAGTCGGTGTTCGCCCTCGACATCATTGCCCTGATGGACGCCCTCGGGATCGACAAGGCGGTCCTCGCCGGTTTCGACTGGGGCTCGCGGACGGCCGACATCATCGCCGCTCTCTGGCCGCAGCGCTGCACGGGCCTGGTCTCCGTGACCGGCTACCTGATCACCGACCCGCAGGCCAACAAGCTGCCGTCGCCGCCCAAGTCCGAGTGGGCATGGTGGTACCAGTACTACTTCGCGACGGAGAGAGGTGTGCTCGGCCTCAAGAAGTACCGGCACGACCTGGGCAAACTCATCTGGAAGTTCAACTCCCCGACCTGGCACTTCGACGAGGCCACCTACGAGCGCACCGCCGCGGCCTTCGACAACCCGGACTACGTCAGCATCGTGATCGACAACTATCGGTGGCGGCTGGGACTGGCCAAGGGCGAACCGCAGTACGACGCCCTGGAGAAGCGGCTTGCCCAAGGACCCGTCATCAAGGTCCCCACGATCACCATCGATGGCGCGGACGACCCCTTCACGCCGCCGGGAAACGGATCGTCCTACGCCAAGAAGTTCTCCGGAAAGTACGCGCACAGAACCCTGAAGGTCGGCCACAACGTGCCGCAGGAAGCACCCGTCGACTTCGCCAGGGCCGTCGTCGACGTCTACGGCTTCGCCGAGCCCGTCTCGAAATGAGCGCGCGGTGTGCCGCCCTCCGTCCGGCCGGAGTGGAGGGTGACCGCGTGGAGGAGGGCGTCGCGGCAGGCGAGGACGGCGGGGTGGCGGCTGCCGCCGCGGCGGACGACGGTGGAGATGCGTCGTGCGCGCTGACCGCGGGGGAGCTGCCGCAGGGTGACCGTGGGGGAGTGCCCGTCCCAGACCAGGTCGGGGAGGAAGGCCGCGGCGTGCTGCTGCTCGACGAGACGGAGGTGGAGCAGCAGGTCGGTGGTCTCGAAGCGTACGTCGGGTTCGAATCCGGCGTTGCGGCACAGGGTCATGGCCCAGTGCCGTGCGGCCGTGCCCTCGGGTTCCATCACCCAGGCGTGCCCCTCGAGTGAGCGCAGCGCCGCCATCGCGCCGTCGGTGTCCTGGCCGTCGGCCAGGTGAGGCAGGGCGAGGCGCAGCGGGTCGTCGAGCAGGTCCTCCTGTTCGAGTTCGGAGGGCCGCGGGTTGGGGTTGCCGGGGTACTCCTCGGCGAGGACCAGGTCGAAGTCACGGGCCAGCAGGGCGGGCAGAGCCTTCTCGGGTTCCATGTGCGTCACGTGCACGCGCAGTTGCGGGTGCCGGTCGCGCAACAGGCCGAGCGCGGTGGGGACCAGGGCCAGGGCGGCCGTCTGGAACGAGGCGACGCGCAGGGTGCCGGTCAGATCGGACAGCGAGGTGGCGATGTCCGCCTCGGCGCGCTCCAGACGTTCGAGGACCGCCTCGGTGTGGGCGACGAGGATCTCGGCCTGCTCGGTCAGCCGCACCCGCCGTCCGGCCGGTTCCAGCAGCGGTACGCCGACCTCGGCCTCCAGTTGCGAGAGCTGCTGGGAGACGGAGGAGGGAGCGTAGGACAGGGCGGCGGCGACGGCGGCCAGAGTGCCGCGGTGCTTCAGTTCGCGCAGCAGCCGCAGCCGGTGCAGATCGAACATCGCAGCCCCTCACCGTCACGGAGCGACGACCTGAACCATCGGTTTCTCCGACGAGTATAAGTCGAAAACATTCGCTGGACCGATCGTAGGAGGCCGTCGGACCCTGGTCGTGTGTCCGACAACGCCTTCCGCCGCCGTAATCCGCCGTGGTCCATGCGCCCCCGTGCCCGCGCCTGGCGGTGCGGCCCCGCGCCCGCCGGGGTACGGGACTTCCATGCCGCGCTGCCCGGCTACGCACCCACCCCGCTGACCGAACTGCCACCGCTCGCAGACGAGTTGGGCGCCGGTCGGGTCTTCGTCAAGGACGAGTCGAGCCGGCTGGGGCTGCCCGCGTTCAAGGCCCTGGGCGCGTCCTGGGCGGTCCACCGAACCCTCGCCGAGCGGGCCGCGAGCGGCGCCGGGCCGGGACCGGTCGTGCTGGTGACCGCCACCGACGGCAACCACGGCCGGGCGGTGGCCCGCACGGCACGCCTGCTCGGGCAGCACGCCCACGTCTTCGTACCGCGCGGAGTGCATCCGGGGGCCGTGGCGGCCATCGCCGCCGAGAACGCGGAGGTGACCGAGGTTCCGGGCCCCTACGACGAAGCCGTGCGCCGGGCCGCCGAGGCCGCCGCCGCGCCGGACTCGGTGCTGGTCCAGGACACCGCCTGGCCGGGCTACGAACGGATCCCGGGGTGGATCGTCGAGGGCTACTCGACCCTCTGCGCGGAGATCGACGAGCAACTGGCGGCCGCGGGGGCCGCCGAGGGCCCCGACCTCGTCTCCATACCGGTGGGCGTCGGCTCGCTGGCCCAGGCCGTGGTCACCCACTACCGCAGCCGCCCCTCCGGGCACGCTCCCGCGCTGCTGTCGGTGGAGCCGCGGTCCGCCGCCTGCGTCCTGGAAAGCCTCACCCGCGGCGAACCCGTCACCGTCACCGGCGGCGACACCACCATGGCGGGGCTGAACTGCGGCACCCCCTCCAGCATCGCCTGGCCCTACCTGCACGGCGGCCTGGACGCCGCTGTCGCCGTCCCCGACGCCGACAGCGCCCACGCGGCCGCCCGCCTCGCCGCTCTCGGGGTCTCCTCGGGCCCCTGCGGAGCCGCCGCGCTCGCCGGTCTCCGCGCGGTGCTGGCCGGCATGGGCGGCGAGGAGCGCCGTACGGCCCTGGGGCTCGACGGGACCTCGGTGGTCGTGCTGCTGAGCACCGAGGGCCGCGACGCGAACCCGCACTCCGTCACCCACCACTGAACGCGCCACACCGGAAGGACATCCGCGTTGACCACCCCCGAAGGCCCGAGCAGGAGGAGGGCGGCGGCGTGCTGACCCACCTCGCGGCCGCGACCGTCGTCCTCGGCCTGCTGACCGTCGTGCCCGGCCCGGACATGGCGGTGGTCACCCGGCGCGCCCTCGTGGCCGGCACCGGGGACGCGCTGCGCACCGTGGGCGGGATCGTGACCGGGCTGCTGCTGTGGGGCGCGCTGAGCGTGGCCGGACTCGCGGCCGTGCTCGCCGCCTCGCCCACGGCGTACCTGGTCGTCAAGCTCCTCGGCGCCGGCTACCTGGTCCTGCTGGGCGGGCAGGCGCTGTGGCGGAACCGCAGGGGCGCCGCGGATCCCGCCCGCACGGACAGCGGCTCGCCCGCCGCCGGAAGCGCCTGGCGGACCGGCCTGGTCAGCAACGCCCTCAACCCGAAGATCGCCGTCTTCTACTCAGGACTGCTCCCCACCCTGGCCCCGCCCCGGATGCCCGCCGCCTGGGCCATGACGCTGCTGGTCCTCCTCCACGCCACTCTGACGGTCATCTGGCTGGGCGGTTACGCTCTGCTGCTTTCCAGGGCCGGAGGCGTCCTCGAAAGGCCGGGGTTGCGCCGGGTGCTCGGACGCACCACGGGCGTCGTACTGATCGGTCTCGCTGTCGTGGTCGCGGCCTCGGCCGGCTGAACCCCGCGTGCCACCGGACCCGGGTGAAACCGAAAGTTAAACCCGAGGTCACCCGCGGTCGGTCCGCGCGACGTCGAGGCAGCGGACAAAGGGAGGAGACCCGAACATACGCAAGAAGGGCGGCACCCCCGTGCCCCACATATTGACCTCGCTCCTTACGCAAGTGGCGGTCGCCGTGATCGAGGCGCTCGTCGTCCGTCTGCTCGTGCAGCTCTGGAACGCCTTCGCCCGCGGCGGCCACCCGATGGCGGCCGCCGCTTGACGCGCCTCAGGCGCACTCCGAGCATCTGACCTGCGCGTCCGATCGCAGGCAGGGCCTCAGTGGCAGTCGAGCAGTCCCGCCGACTGCTTGGCGGCCAGGATCCGGCGCACGCTGTCGTCGACCTTGGCCCGGAAAGAGGCGTCCTGCCGCATCCGGGCCTCGACGGCCTGCGTCATCGCGGGTACGGTGCTCGGCCGCACCGTGAGGATCATGTTTCCGCCCGCCGCGATGAAGTTCACGGCCCGCTGGGCGGGGGTGAAGGACTGCACCGCGACCGCGTTGCCGATGTCGTCCGAGATGACCACGCCCTTGAAGCCGAGCCGGCCGCGCAGCAAGTCACTGATCACCGTTGGTGAGAAGGCCGCCAGATGCTTGGGGTCGATCTTGGTGTACGTGGCCGACGACACCATCACGAAGGGGGAGCCGGCCCGTATCCCGGCCCGGAAGGGCTCGAGGCCGGCACTGTTCGCGGTCGTCACCGAGTCCACGACGTTGGCGGTGACGTCGGTGTTGCCGATCACCTGGCCCAGCCCGGGGAAGTGCTTGAGCGTGGTCAGCACGCCCGACTGCGCGAAGCCGGCGGCGAAGGCGCCGGAGTGGGAGGTCACGGTCTCCGGAGTGTGGCCGTACTCCCGCCGGAAGGACCCGATGGGCATGTTGCGGGTGCCCAGACTGGTCGGCACCACGTCGGCGATCGGCGCCAGGTTCAGGTTGACCCCCGCCGCCTTCAGCTGCGTGGCCCAGCCGGCGGCCTGACTGCGCAGTGTCGAGGCCGGCCAGCTGCCCTGGGTCAGGCCGTTGGGCATGGCCGAGAAGCCAGGGCCGTTGAGCACCTGTACCTGGCCGCCCTCCTGGTCGGTGGCGACCAGCAGACCGACCCGGCGGCCGCCGACCTGGTCCGCCTGGCCCCGGAAGCCGTCGACCGTTTTTTTGGTCGCGGTCACTCCGGCGGTGCTGCGGCCGGTCAGCATGATGGCGCCCACGTGGTGGTCGCGCAGGGTGCGCAACTGCGCCTGGTCGGGATGGGCCGCGGAGATCCCGCCCATGAACAGCTGTCCGACCCGCTGAGCGGTGGTCATGCCGGAGAAGTAGCGGTCGGTGCAGGTGGCGGCCCCGGTCGGCGAGGGGGTGCTCGCGGCTGCGGGGGGCGGGTCGGCCGCGGTGGTGGCGGGGGACCGGGGCGAGTCGCCTATTCGCCCGGGCGTGACCGACGCACCGCAGCCGGTGGCGGCCAGCGCCAGGGTGACCAACGGTGCCGCGCAGCGCAGGGCTGTGGAACGGCGGCTCCTGATCTGCCGGACACGTGATGTCATGGGTTCGTCTCCTGGCCTGTACGGGTGCGGGGGCCTCCCCCACAGCCGCCTGTCTCGCGGCTGTTTCCTCGTGGCGAGCCGTGCCCGCCACGACCATCACACGGTACTTTATTGGGCATTTGTCCGCCCCTTCGATGATTACGCAGGGTGCGGGCGACCCCAACGGCGGAACGGGCCGGTGCCGGCAGCGGTTGTCGCTGCCGGCACCGGCCCGTGGTGCGCGTGCGTGTGTGCGTGCGCTGGATCGGTACCGCGTGGGCGGGATCAGTACGCGGAGTTGACCCGGTCGATGGAACCGTAGCGGTGGGCCGCGTAGTTGGCCGCGGCGGTGATGTTGGCCACCGGGTCGGTGAGGCTGTGGGCCGTGCCGGCGACGTGGTAGGCGTTGAACGTCGGGGAGATGACCTGGAGGAGACCCTTGGACGGGGTGCCCTTGCGGGCGTTGATGTCCCAGTTGTTCTGGGCGTTGGGGTTGCCCCCGGACTCACGCATGATGTTGCGGTGCAGGCCCTCGTAGCTGCCGGGGATGCCCTTGGCCTTCATGATGGCCAGGGACTGCCGGATCCAGCCGTCGAGGTTGTTGCTGTAGCCGGACTTGCCGGTGTAGGCGGTGCGGCTGTCGGTGGAGTGGGCCGCGACCACGGAGGCGGGGTGCACCTGGGTCGCTTCGGCAGCCTGTGCGGGCGACGGCATCAGGGTCAGGGCGGCGGCAGCGGCGCCGGTCGTGGCGATGCCGGTGAGGGTGAGGGTGCGCAGACGGGCGAAGCGGGCGGTGCGAGTGGTCGTGGCCATACGGAAGTAACTCTCCAGTGGGGTGTGTCGTCAGGCGCCGACCGCAATCGTTTGCGGTGACGCTGGGGCGGTGCCCCGTGCTGCACAGACCTGAGCGGGCGGAGCCGGCGGAGTTCGCCGGGTCGTCCGTCTCGTGGCTCGGAGCAACGACAGCAATGGTTAGCCGCCGGCCGGTCGGCGCGCAATCATGTGACGTACTACCCGACTGCGTAGTAAATGCCCGAAATGCTCCATCTTGGGGCATTCCTCGCTGCCTATGGCCGTCCGCTCGCTACGACCGGCATTAGGACGTGATCTGGCTCCTATGCGTGGCGTCACATCATCGGGCTCTCTCGGGGCCGAAAAAAGCCCCCAAAACGGACAAGGGGACCCTTTGGGGGGAGGGGGTCCCCGGAAGGCGGGAAAAGGGCCCCCTCGATCCAAAGGGGACCTTTGAGGTTCTCAAAGCAGAAGTGTTAACGTTTCGCCGTGAAGACAGCAGCCGCGTACCGCGCAGACGCCCCTTACGGCGCCTGCCGCGCCGTCATGGGCGTACCGCTCGTGGCTCGCCTGCATGTCGATCTCTGCCGCTGCGTGTCCGCGGCTTGTCGCGCCTGACCGCGAACTCATCGATGCGGCGGCGCCGTTGCCCCGTCTTCTGGGCGCCGCTCCTGTAACCCCCCGCTCGAAATCACCTTTCCGCGCGTCCCTACTGGAGTGTGTCCGTGTCCGCGAACACCGCCGATCCGAAGCCCGCGAACTCCGGCTTCCGGATACCCGTCCCCTTCTGGGCCCAAGTCCTGATCGGCCTCGCCGTCGGCCTGATCCTCGGCTTCGTCGCCCGTACCTTCGACGTGTCCTGGCTCGCCACCACCCTCGACAAGGTGGGCGGCATCTTCGTTCAGCTCCTGAAGCTGGCCGTGGCACCGCTGGTCTTCTTCGCGATCCTGGTGTCGATCACCAACCTGCGGAAGGTCAACAACGCGGCCCGCCTGGCCGGCCGGACCCTCCTCTGGTTCATGATCACCTCGTTGATCGCGGTCGTCATCGGCCTCGTCATCGGGCTGGTCTCCAACCCGGGCTCCGGCTCCGCCCTCACCCCGGCCGACGGCGGCAGGCCGGACCACGCCGGCGGCTGGCTCGACTTCCTCACCGGCATCATCCCGACCGACGTCATGACGCCGTTCACCGAACTGAACGTGCTTCAGATCGTCTTCATGGCGGTCGTCGCCGGTATCGCGATCCTCAAGATCGGCGAGAAGGCCCAGCCGGTTCTCGCGCTCTCCGAGTCCATCCTGGAGCTGCTCCAGAAGGCCCTGTGGTGGGTGATCCTGCTCGCCCCGATCGGCTCCGCGGGCCTGATCGGCCGCGCCATCGTGCAGTACGGCTGGGACCTGCTCGGCAACTACGCGACCTTCACCGCCGACATCTACATCGGCTGCGCCCTGGTCCTGTTCGGTGTCTACCCGCTGCTGCTCGCCGTCGTCGGGAAGCTGAACCCGATCCAGTTCTTCAAGGGCGCCTGGCCCGCCATCCAGCTGGCGTTCGTCTCCCGCTCCTCGGTCGGCACCATGCCGGTCACCCAGCAGTCGGCGATCCGCCTCGGCGTCCCGAAGGACTACGCCTCCTTCGCCGTGCCGTTCGGCGCGACGACCAAGATGGACGGCTGCGCGGCCATCTACCCGGCCATCTCCGCGATTTTCGTGGCGCAGATCTTCGATGTGCAGCTCGGCGTCAAGGAGTACCTGCTCATCGCCTTCGTCTCGGTCTTCGGTTCGGCGGCCACCGCCGGTCTGACGGGCGCCACCGTCATGCTGACGCTCACGCTGTCCACCCTCGGCCTGCCGATGGAGGGTGTGGGTCTGCTGCTCGCCATCGACCCGATCCTGGACATGATGCGCACGGCGACCAACGTCGCCGGTCAGGCGCTCGTCCCGGTGCTCGTCTCCGCCCGTGAGAAGATCCTGGACCACGCGAAGTACGACAGCGCCTCGGGCTCCCCGGCCGACCGCGTGGAGAGCCTCTACGACGACCCGACGCAGGCGGCCCCGGTTTCCGCCTGACGCCCACTCCCCTCAGGGGGCCGCAACATCCTCCGCCCTGCCGGCAGTTGGCCGGCAGGGCGGAGGTGCGTTTCCTGAGGCGGTTACTTCTTGTGGCAGCCCCACTTGCCGTTGACCTTCTTGAGGTGCTCACCCTTCGGGCACTTCTTGTGCGGCATCTTGGTGGGGTCCGGCACGGCCGCGTGGTGACTGCTGGTCACCTTGGTGTTCGCCGGTGCCGCGAGGGCGGTTCCTGCAGATGCCACGGCTGCTCCACTGGCGAGCATGCCCGCGGCGACGCTGGCGGTCAGAGCGCGCATCATCCTGCTTCGCATGATCGACAGCCTTTCTGTAGTCGGCGTCACTGCCTCTCAGTTCGATTCTTGGCACCGCCCCCCGCAGCCCGCATCTCGATCACGGGCGAACTCGCGCCCGCGAACCCGGCTTTCCGCCTGAATCCCGGCCTTGGGCCGCCGTGGAAACAAGAACACGCCGTGCACCGCCGACTCCCGTAAAGTTCCCGGTCATGACCGAGTTGCGCGGCGCGTTCGTCCTCCTCCGCCCCACGGTCCGCGAGGACATCCCCGCCCTGGCCGAGATCCGGGCCACACCGGAAGTACGCGCACGCTGGAGGGGCGGGGACGACCTCGCGGCGGACATCGCCGCCCATCTGGAGGACTCCGGCATCCGGTGCCTGACCATCCACCACCGGCAGCGGCCCGTCGGCATGATCCAGTGGCACGCCGAGGAGGAGCCGGACTACCGGCACGCCGGGATCGACATCTTCCTCGATCCCGCGGTGCACGGCAGAGGCCTTGGCGCCGACGCCGTACGGACCCTGGCCCGCCATCTCGTCGACGCCCACGGCCACCACCGCCTGGTCATCGACCCGGCAGCCGACAACGCCGCCGCGATCCGCTGCTACACCAAGGTGGGCTTCCGGCCGGTCGGTGTCATGCGGCGGTACGAGCGCGGCGCCGACGGCACCTGGCACGACGGCCTCCTGATGGACCTCCTCGCCGACGAACTGGTGCGGTGAGGACGGTGACGCGGCAGATCATGGCGCGGCGGACGACGACGGGGCGCACCTGCGTTAATCCATGGATGTATGGAGTAGTGTGCTCGCAGTTCTCGTAGGACGCCCGGAAGGAGCCCCATCCCGTGACGAGCACCGCGGCTTCGTCCGCCCTCGCCGCCGGTCCCGACGTGCAGCGCCGCATCCTGAGAGTCCTCGTCGCCTCCCAGATCCTCAGCGGGGCCGGGCTCGCGGCGGGCATCACCGTCGGGGCGCTGCTGGCCCAGGACATGCTCGGCACCGCGGGTCTGGCCGGACTGCCCAGCGCCCTGTTCACCGCGGGCAGCGCGTTCGCCGCGATAGCCGTCGGCCGGCTGTCCCAGGCCCGGGGCCGCCGTCCGGGCCTGGCCGCCGGATACCTCACCGGCGCGGTCGGCAGCGCCGGCGTCCTCGCCGCCGCGGCCCTCGGCAGCCCCGTCCTCTTGTTCACCGCACTGTTCGTCTACGGTGCCGGCACCGCCACCAACCTCCAGGCCCGCTACGCCGGCGCCGACCTCGCCGCCCCCACGCACCGCGCCCGCGCCGTGTCCACCGTCCTGGTCGCCACCACCCTCGGCGGCGTCGCCGGCCCCAACCTGGCCGCCCCCACCGGCGACCTCGCCACCTTCCTCGGCATCCCCCGCCTGGCCGGCCCCTTCCTTCTCTCCGGGGCCGCGTACGCGGCGGCCGCCTGCGTCCTCGCGCTCCGGCTGCGCCCCGACCCCCTCCTGCTGGCCCGCAGCCTCGCCGAAGCCGAGCAGAGCCCCGCCGCGCAGCCCGCGCAGGCCGGCCCGGCCGTCGAAGGGGCGCCGGAGAGGCCGCGCGGCGGTGTGGTGCTCGGAGCCCTGGTCATGGTCCTCACCCAGCTCGTCATGGTCGCGGTGATGACCATGACGCCGGTCCACCTGCACGACCACGGCCACGGCACCGCCGCCTCCGGCCTGGTCATCGCCATCCACGTCGGCGCGATGTACCTGCCCTCGCCGCTGACCGGCCGCCTCGTCGACCGCTACGGCCGGGTCGCGGTCGCCGCCGCCTCCGGGGTCACCCTCCTGGTCGCGGGCCTGGTCGCGGCCCTCGCCCCCGGCGACTCCGTCGCCCTGCTGGCACTCGCCCTGGCGCTGCTCGGCCTGGGCTGGAACTTCGGACTCGTCTCGGGCACCGCGATCATCACCGACACGGTGCCCCTGGCCACCCGCGCCAAGACCCAGGGCATGGTGGACGTCTCCATCGCCATCGCGGGCGCCACCGGGGGACTGGCCTCCGGCATCGTCGTGGACCTCGCCGGCTATCCCGTCCTCGCCCTGACCGCGGGTGTCCTCGCCCTCGCCGTCCTTCCCGCCATCGCCGTCACCGCCCACCGCCGATGAAGCGGGGTCAGATCTGGACTCCCGGGCGGTGCTGGGGGCCGCGCGGGCCGTAGTCGATGTCCGCCATGCGGTGTCCGGAGGCGACGGCGGTCGGCGGCGCGTCGTACTTGTCCATGATCGCCTCGATGAAGATCATGCTGTCGTGCGGTGCCGCGAGCGCGTCCCTCAGTTCGGCCGGGGTCCGCACGACGGCCGTCCGGGCGTTCGTCCCGGGATGGAGGACCCTCGGGAGGTCGGCGTACGCCCAGTTGGCGACGTCGTTGAAGCGCCCGTCCCTGCCGCAGATGGTCCGCTCGATGGTGTAACCGCCGTTGTTGATCAGGAAGATGACCGGCTTCAGGCTGTGCCTGAGCATGGTGGACACCTCCTGCGCCGTGAGCTGGAAGGATCCGTCGCCCACGAACAGCAGGTGGCGGCGTTCCGGCGCGGCCAGGAGCGTGCCCAGGACCGCCCCCACGCTGTAACCGATCGAACCCCAGACGGCCTGCGTGACGATGGGGCACCGCGGCGGCAGGTCCAGGCCCCAGCAGCCGGCCTCGGAGGTGCCGTCCTCGGCGATGAGTACGTCGCCCTCGCGGACGAAGTCCTGGACGACGCTCCAGTACGCCGCCTGGGTCAGCGGATCGGACCCCGCCACCCCTCCGGGCTCTCGCGGTGTACGCGCCGGACGTGAGTATCCGGATTCCCTGCCCTGGACGCTGTCCGCGACCCGGCGGAGCAGTTCCTTCAGATGGACGCCCTGGTAGTTCTCCGGGCCGATGTCCACACCGTCCCCGCGGGCGTCGATCCGGCCCGGCGGGAGCCCGTCGCTGAAGCCGCCGCAGGTGGTGTCCACCCGCCGCACCCCGATCGCCAGCAGCCCGTCGCTGTGCTCCACCGCCTCGCGGATCTCGGGCTTGCTGCCCGAACCCGCGTACAGACCGAGGAAATACGGGCTGTTCTCGTCGACGATCCCCTTGCAGGTGTTCATGGCCGCGATCGGGGCCTTCAGCTTGGCGGCCAACTCCAAAAGCTCACCCGTCACCTGGAAGCGGTCCGCGTCGAGGTCGAGCAGAATCGCCGGCGAACGGGCATTGCTGAGGCGCGTGACGATCGCGCCGGCACACGCCGCCAGCCGCTCCGGGTCGCTCCTCGGCATCGCGAGCACCAGCGGCTCCGACGGAACCTCGACGTCCAGGTGCGCGATGTCGGAGGGCAGTTCCATGTAGACCGGAAGCTTGCGCCGCCAGGCGGTCAGGATGAGCCGGTCGATCTCCGCCACGGCGTTCTGCGGTGTCAGCCGGGCCTGTGCCGCGGTGACCTGCGTGTAGCCGCGCAGCACGTCGTCGTACTCGGGCTCCCCGGAGGTGTGGTGCATCCGGAGTTCGCGGTCGAGCGCCTTCAGCGGAACCGATCCGCAGACGCAGACGACGGGAACGTGCTCGCTGTAGGCGCCCGCGACACCGTTGATGGCGCTCCACGCCCCGACCCCGTGGGTCACGACGAGCCCGGAGATCCCGTTCATCCGCGCGTAACCGTCGGCGGCGTAGGAGGCGTTCAACTCGTTGCAGTTGCCGACCCACATGAAGTCGTGGCGCTCCTCCATCTGAAGGAGGAACTCGAGGTTGTAGTCACCCGCGACACCGAAGAGGTGCCCGATGCCCGCCTCCCGCAGGCGCCGCAGGAGGAAGTCACCGATGGTCGCCGTCGACGACGCGGTCGTGGGCGGTGTGGTCGTAGTCGTCATGATGTCCCGTCCCCTGCCGGGCGGTTTCGTCGGGAATCCCCCGTATGGTGGCCTTCATGTCCGCCCCCGCCGCGGCCGCCGTGGATCAGCCGGACGAGGACGTCGACTCCCGTGCGGGTACGACGGCTTCGCCGGTGTGTACGAGGAAGGTCAGCGTCTCCTGGAAGTACAGACGGATGCTGGTGTCGTCGTGCGACAGGTAACCGATGGACAGGTCCTGGCCGAGACGCAGTTCGAAGTCCCCGCCCCGCGTCGACAGCAGGAACGCCCCGTCTATGGCGGGCGCCCAGACGATGTCGCCGTCCAGCACCCGGCCGATGTGTTCGATGATCGGGTAGCCGTAGTCGGAGGTCTCGCTGACCGCGGTGTACGCCGCGGCGCTCAGCGCCAGTGCGTACGGGCCGCCGACCCCCGCGAGCCGCAACTCGGTCAGGGCCTTGCTGACGACGTCCGGGAACTGGCGTGTCTCGGCCGGCAGGGTCACGGCGGAGTTGGACGAACTCTCCCGCAGACCGGCGATGTCCGCGGACGGGTAGCCCTCGAACACGGCACGGTCCTCGGCGAAGGCGATCTGCCGCGCGGCGTCCTTGACCGGCTGCCAGTCCGCGTCCTTGGCCCCGCGTGCGACGTCGTCGACCTGCTGCCGGTCCACGGTGAACGGCACCCGCAGCTCGACCAGCGGCTGGAACCGGCGTACGCGCGCCTCGACCCCTTCGGCCGGAGCCGCCACGGTCCGCAGGTGCCCGGTCCCCACACCGGCCGACTCCGGGCCGCCCGGCTCGGGCACGTCGACGACGCGGCGGGCCGCGACGTGCCGTTTGAACGTACGCCGGGCCTCCTCCTCCAGATCGGCCCACGCGGCGGCGGAGATGGGTGCCAGTTCGCGGTGCAGATTGTCCATCGCGGATGCTCGCCTCCTGTCACATCCTCAGATCGCCGATCCCCAGCGAGCCGTCCGCGGCCGGCGTCCGGACCACCGCCGGCACGGGCTCGGTCCCGTCGGCGCCTCCGCCGCCCTCCTCGCTCGCACGCTCGGCCGGCGCGTCGGGGAGCTCGTCGAGGAAGTCACTGGTGGGCACGGCGAACAACGACCCGGTCACCGCGGTGGAGAAGTCCAGGATCCGGTCGTGGGTGGCGGGCGGTGCGCCCAGGAACATGCGCTCCAGCATCCGCTCGATCACGGCCGGAGTACGGGCGTAGCCGATGAAGTACGTGCCGAACTCGCCCTGCCCCACGGTCCCGAAGGGCATGTTGTCACGCAGGATCTCGTGCTTCGTCCCGTCCGGGTCCTCGATCGTGGTCATCGCCACGTGCGAGTCGGCGGGCTTGACCGCGTCGTCCAGTTCGATGTCGGACAGCTTCCGGCGGCCGATCACCATCTCCTGCGCCTCCACCGGCAGCGCGTTCCACGCCTCCAGATCGTGCACGTACTTCTGCACGGCCACATAGCTGCCCCCGGCGAACTCCGGGTCCTCGTCGCCGATCAGGACCGCCGTGTGCGCCGCCCGGCCCGTCGGGTTCTCCGTGCCGTCCACGAAACCGAGCAGGTCCCGCACGTCCAAGTACTTGAATCCATGCACCTCGTCCCGCACGGCGACGACGCCGCGAATCCGTTCCATGATCTCGGAGGCCAGCGCGAAGCAGAGGTCCGGGCGGGCCGCGCGGATGTGGAACAGCAGGTCGCCGGGGGTGGAGACCGCCCGGTGCCGCGCCCCGGCCAGCTCGCGGAACCGATGCAGCTCCGCCGGACGCGGGCCCGCGAACAGCCGGTCCCAGGCCTCCGAGCCGACGCCCACGACCACGCTCAGCTTCCCCTCCGGCGTCGCCCGGAACCCGACCGCCTTCTGCAGCCCGTTCAGTTCGGTCAACGTGTCCCGTACGACAGGCTCGCCGCCCCGGTCGATGGTCAGGACCAGGAAGATCGCCGCACCTGTCAGCGGGGACAGCACCGGCTGGGGCTCCGGGGTCCGGGAGTCTGCGTACACGGAGCACGCCCCTTCCTGACGGTCACGGGCGGGCACCTGTTCACCGTATGGCCGGTACTCGGCACCCGCCACCGCGTCTCGGCCGCCCAGGTCCGGACCGCGCGGCGACCGGTTTGACTTGCCGCGCGCCCGTGGGAGCCTGTAGGAAGGGCTGCCCGAGGGGGAGGACGGCCAGGTCAGGACCAGGCGTTCCTTCTGCGAGAAGACATGCCATGAACGACACAGACGACTTCACGCGGTGGCTCACGAGTCACACCGACGAGCTGAACCGCCTGGGATCCCTCGCCCGTTCCGTCGCGAACGACCCCCAATGGCCCGTGACGGCCACGATCGAGACCTACCGCGAGTACCTGGAGAGCCGCGGCGCCGCCCCAGAGGTGATCGACACCCTGTCCCGGGCCTGGAGCGAGTTCGAGGACCTGCACCACTTGCACTGAGGACAGGGGACCGGCGTCCCTCAGACGCGCGCCGGCTGTGCCCCGGGGTCGGCATGCTCGTGCTCGCAGGCGTCGTCGATGCCGTAGGTGTCCCAGGCGGGGAACGGGTCGACGGGCGGCAGGCTTTCGCCGTCGGCCATGAGGCAGTCGGTCAGTGCCGCGTGCAGTGCTTCCGCGCGCAGGTGCGTGCCGATGAAGACCAGCTCCTGGTCTTCGGGACTGCCGGCGTCACGGGCGCCGGAGGGTTCGAAACGTGCGACGGACCCGGCCTGTGACCACAGCCCCGTCACCTGCCGGCGGCCGGCCAGGGTGAAGAACCCCTTGGAGCGCAGCACCTCGCCGAACGCGCCGCTGTCCAGCTTCCCGGTCACGAACGTCCACAGCCGGCCGGGGTGGAACGGCCGCCCGGCGCGGAAGACGGTCGAGGAGATCCCGTACTCCTCCGTCTCCGGAACGTGGTCGCCGTTCAGCTCCCTCACCCAGCCGGGGGCCTGCTGGGCGCGTTCCAGGTCGAACAGCCGGGTGCCCAGTACGTCGCCGGCCCGCACCCGGCCGTGGATGGCCGGGACGACGCGCGCGAGCGGGTTGAGGCGGGTGAGCGCGGCCCGCAGCCGTCCGGCCGACTCCTCTTCGACGAGGTCGAGCTTGTTCAGCACGATGACGTCCGCGAACTCGACCTGGTCCATCAGCAGGTCGCTGACCGTGCGCTCGTCGTCCTCGTACTGGTCGAGACCGCGCTCGACGAGTTCGTCGCCGCCGGTCAGCTCGGGCAGGAAGCCGGCGGCGTCGACGACCGTGACCATGGTGTCGAGCCGGGCCGTCTCGGCCAGGGTGGCGCCGTCGTCGCGGGCGAACGCGAACGTGGCCGCCACGGGCAGGGGTTCCGAAATGCCCGAGGACTCGATGAGCAGGTAGTCGAAGCGGCCCTCGCGGGCCAGCCGGTCCACCTCTTCGAGCAGGTCGTCGCGCAGCGTGCAGCAGATGCAGCCGTTGGTCATCTCGACCAGGCGTTCCTCGGTGCGTGAGAGGGCCGCCTCACCGCCGCGCACCAGGGCGGCGTCGATGTTGACCTCGCTCATGTCGTTGACGATGACGGCGACGCGCAGCCCCTCACGGTTGGCGAGGACGTGGTTGAGGAGGGTCGTCTTGCCCGCGCCGAGGAATCCGGACAGGACCGTGACGGGGAGTCGGTCGGAAGGCATCGGCGGTCAGCCCTCGGGGCGCAGCAGGCCGCGCTCGTAGGCCTTCACGAGCCGCTGGGGCACGAGGTACGCGACGCCGTCGACGGTGACCGGGACGAGGGCGGGTGTGGCCGCCTTCCACTGGGCGCGGCGGTGGCGGGTGTTGCTGCGGGACATCTTGCGCTTGGGAACGGCCATGGGGTCCTCCTGGTTCGGGTCACCTTCGGTGAGCACCAGGAGGCTACATGAAAACGAATCTCATTACTATTTGAGGGAAGGGCCGAGGCCGGCACCTTCGGGGGTGCCGGCCTCGGGTCGCTCGGGGGCTTCCGTCTGCGTCAGTGGTCGTCCCAGTGCCCCTCGTGGGTGGCGTGGCGGTGTCCGTCGTGCGCGTAGTCGACGTGGTCCTCGTGGGGCACGGCCACATGTCCGCAGCCCTCGCCGTGCTGGTGGTCGTGGTGGGCGTGGGTGGTGTGGCCGGTGGTCACGCACTCGTCGACATGGCCGTCGTGGAGCTTGTGGAGGTGTCCGTCGTGCGCGTAGTCGACGTGGTCGCCGTGCGGGACGGCGACGTGACCGCAGCCCTCGCCGTGGCTGTGGGTGTGGTCGTCGTGGGTGCGGTGTGCGGCGGCGGTGCTCATGCGCTGCTCCTGGGGGAGGGGATGTCGTCCGGCGGCCCGCGGGCGGTGCTGTCGCGGGCCGTGCGTCATGAAGTCAATATAGGTCGATTTGTGAGTATTCGAGGGGGATGCCATGGGGGCTGGGGCGTGCGCTCGGCCTGGCCGGGAGGGGTTCCACGGGGGCAGCCGAATTGACCGCCCCTTTGCTGCCTCATCCTTGTAGTTGCAACCTATGTGCAGAAACCTGGAGGTGCGGCTGAAGACAGCCGCTCAGCGACGACTAAGGCCCGCATCTCCATGCCCACCGCACCCGGCACCGCTCCCACGAGCCCCGCCGCGACCGCTGCCGCACGGGGCCTCACCTGGCACCGCGTCCGCACGTCGATGACGCGGAGGGAGTGGGCCGGTGCCGGCGGGATGGCCGCCTTCATCCTCGCGCTGCACGTCATCGGCTGGTTCGCACTGGTCGCGATCGTCGCACCGCGGCACTACAGCGTGGGCACCCAGGCCTTCGGTACGGGCATGGGAGTCACCGCCTACACGCTCGGCATGCGGCACGCCTTCGACGCCGACCACATCGCCGCGATCGACAACACCACCCGCAAGATGATGGGGGAGGGCAGGCGCCCCTTGTCGGTCGGCTTCTGGTTCTCCCTCGGACACTCCACGATCGTCTTCACCCTGGCACTCCTGCTCTCCCTGGGCGTGAGAGCGCTGGCCGGTCCCGTCCGCGACGACGACTCCGAACTGCACGACATCACCGGCTGGATCGGCACGACCGTCTCCGGAACGTTCCTCTACGTCATCGCGATCATCAACCTGCTCATCATGGTGGGCATCTGGAAGGTCTTCCGGCGGATGCGGGCCGGCCACTTCGACGAGGCGGCCCTGGAGGAGCGGCTCGCCAACCGAGGCCTGATGAACCGGCTGCTCGGACCCCTGACGAAGGCCGTCACCAAGCCGTGGCAGATGTATCCGCTGGGTCTGCTCTTCGGCCTCGGCTTCGACACCGCGACGGAGATCGCGCTGCTGGTGCTCGCCGGTTCGGGCGCCGCCTCCGGACTGCCCTGGTACGCCATCCTCTGCCTGCCGGTGCTCTTCGCGGCCGGCATGTCGCTGCTGGACACGATCGACGGCTCGTTCATGAACTTCGCCTACGGCTGGGCCTTCTCCAGGCCGGTCCGCAAGGTCTACTACAACCTCACCATGACGGGACTGTCCGTCGCCGTCGCGCTCATCATCGGCACCGTGGAACTCCTCGGCCCGATCGCCGGCAAGGCGGGCCTGCATGGCCGCTTCTGGGGCTGGGTGTCCGGCCTCGACCTGAACATCGTCGGCTATGTCGTCGTCGGCCTGTTCGTCGCCACCTGGGCCGTTGCCGCGGTGCTGTGGAGGCTCGGCCGCATCGAGGAGAAGTGGGAAGCGGGCATGACCGGCACGGCGCCGGCGGAACGGGCCGCCGAGCACAGCGCCCGATAGCTCGGCGGGTCACCCTTGTTGCTGCTAGCATGCACTTGCAACTCATGCGCAATAAGTCGAAGGATGATGTTGGACATGCCGGTCTACACGCTCCCGGAGCTCCCGTACGACTACGCGGCGCTCGCCCCGGTCATCAGCCCCGAGATCATCGAGCTGCACCACGACAAGCACCACGCGGCCTACGTCAAGGGCGCCAACGACACGCTGGAGCAGCTGGCCGAGGCGCGGGACAAGGAGTCGTGGGGCTCGATCAACGGCCTGGAGAAGAACCTGGCCTTCCACCTCTCCGGGCACATCCTGCACAGCATCTACTGGCAGAACATGACCGGCGACGGGGGCGGCGAGCCGCTGGAGAAGGACGGCGTCGGGGAACTGGCCGAGGCCATCGCCGAATCGTTCGGCTCCTTCGCGGGATTCAAGGCGCAGCTGTCCAAGGCCGCGGCCACGACCCAGGGTTCGGGCTGGGGCGTGCTGGCGTACGAGCCGCTGAGCGGCCGCCTGGTCGTGGAGCAGGTCTACGACCACCAGGGCAACGTCGGCCAGGGCTCCACCCCGATCCTCGTCTTCGACGCCTGGGAGCACGCCTTCTACCTCCAGTACAAGAACCAGAAGGTGGACTTCATCGAGGCGATGTGGCAGGTCGTCAACTGGCAGGACGTGGCCAGGCGCTACGCCGCCGCCAAGGAGCGCGGTGACAGCCTGTTGCTCGCGCCGTGACGACGTAGTCCCGCGAATGTCCTGCTCGTGATCGTCTTCTCACCCTTCACCGGCAGGCGCACAGCGAAGTGCTCCCCCTGGCACACTGCCCGGGGGAGCACTTCCGCGTGACCTCGACCGGTCAGTGGCCCGAAGCCCGAGTCAACTGGGCTCGGAGAGAAGCGTGTTGAGTTCCGGAAAGGTGAGGCCGCCGGACAGGGATTCGTAGCCGCCGGTGTCGAAGAGCTCCCGCGCGGCACGGCGGGCGGCGGCGTATGCGGCCTGCGCCACACCCGGGCCGAGGCTGACGCGGGCCACGCCCAGGGCGCCCAGCTCGGCGACGCTCGGGGCGCCGGGGCCTGCCATGACGTTCAGCGGTACGGAGATGCCCTCGGTCAGCGCCGCGATCGTGGTCTTGTCGGTGACACCGGGAACGAAGACGCCGTCCGCGCCGGCATCCACGTACCGGCGTGCCCGGGCCAGGGTCTCCTCGAGCCGGGTGTCCGGGTCCCCGAGTCCCAACAGGTACGTGTCGACACGGGCGTTGAGGAACAACTCAGCGCCCGCGCGCTCAGCGGCCCGCCGGGCGGCGGCCAGCCGCGTCGCCAGCTCCGCCGGGGCTCGGGTGCCGTCCTCGATGTTGACGCCGACGGCACCCGCCGCGAGCACCCCCGTGACGGTCTCGGCGACCTCGGCCGCGTCCTGCCCGTAGCCGCCCTCGATGTCGGCGGTGACCGGAACCGCGACTGCGGCGGCGACGCGGGAGATCAACCCCAGCGCCTGATCGCGGCCGAGCGTGTCACCGTCCGGCGACCCCAACGACCAGGCTACGCCCGCACTCGTGGTGGCGATCGCGGAGGCCCCCGCGGACTCGACGACCCGGGCGCTCGCCACGTCCCAGGCATTGGCGAGCGCGAGGGGCGCGGCGGACGTGTGCAGGGAACGGAAGAGCCGGGCCTTGGCCGGCTGCGTGGAGGTCATGCCCGGAGTCAAACACGCCCGCCGCGCATCCACCGGCGAGAAAACGACATCGACGCCGATCCGGGCCCCTTTCGGAGCCCCCAGAGCGAACCCGACGTCGGCTTAGTACTCCAGCAGCACTTTGACGTTTTCCCTGTTCAGGGGCGGTTTGGGTGAGTGTAGTGGGCTGGTTGCCAGCCCGTGTTCTCTTTCCCGGACCGCCCCTCGATCGTGTGCAGCCGCCGCTGATAGTGGCAGCGGCGGGCGACGGCTTGGCGTCGTCTGCGCCAGTGTGACCATCTCAGTGAGCGTGTGCTGATGACGGTCTGGTGAACCGCGATGGATGAGTGACCAGTTGCCAGGAGCCGCCGAACTTCTGCCACGGTGAGGGGCGCGAGGCAGGAACCGTTTCTGCTGCCCCCTTTGCTGCGGCGTCGACGGCCATGACGGCGAGGAAGGCATGCGCCAGTATGGCCAGGGTGATGTGCCGCATCCAGCCGGTGTAGCGGCGGACTTCGTACTGGTCGAGGCCGCATTCGTTCTTCGCGGCCTGGAAGGCTTCCTCGATGGCCCAGCGCATCCCGGCGACGCGTGCCAGGTCCTCGACCGTGGTGCCGAGGGGTGCGTAGGCGAGGTAGTAGGCGATCTGATCGGGCTTGCTGATGCTGCGGCGTGCCAGTGCCCACCGCTGGTGGGTGGGCATCTCGCCGTCGAGGTCCTCGATGGACGTGATCTGCAGGGCGGCCCAGTGGTAGATGCGCGGGCCCTTGGCGCCGTCACCGCACGAACGTCGCTCCCACGCTTCGCCCGGTGCCTGGGAGAAGAGGTGATCGATGCGTCCGAAGTGCGGCACCTGCTGGGACTTGGGGACCGCGAGCACATACCCCAGACCGGTTTCCTCCAGCATGCGGCGCAGCCGCCACTCCTGGCCGTAGGCTGAGTCCGCGGTCACCCAGGCGATCGGCAGTGGCGAGGCGATTGCCCGCAGCACCATGGCCTTGGCCAGGTCGGGCTTGGTGGCGAAGGCCCGCTCGTCGGGGATGTGGGCGGCGCGGCAGCGGTCGCGGTCGTCGGTCCAGGACTTGGGCAGGTACAACTCCCGGTCCACCAGGGCGCGTCCACGTGTAGTGGCGTAGGCGGCGAACACGCCGATCTGGCAGTTCTCGGTGCGGCCGGCGGTGCCGGAGTACTGGCGCTGCACGCCGGCCGAGGTGGTGCCCTTCTTGAGGAAGCCGGTGTCGTCGAGGATGAGAACCCCGTCGGGCTCGCCGAGCCGTTCGGCTACGTAGTGCTGGAGGTCGTCGCGGAGTTCATCGGCGTCCCAGCGGGCGCCGTTCAGGAGCCGCTGGAGGCGGTCGGGTGTGCGGTGTCCGGCGTATTCGGCCAGCTGCCAGCCGTTTTTGCGGCCGACCGGGCCCAACAGTCCGCGGATGTAGTCACGCATCCTGTAACGCGGCTCGACGCGCTTGAAGCGGTGGCCGGTACGCAGGAACAGTTCCTCGAGTTCGTCGTTCCAGATCTCAACTGCACGCTCGTCGATCACGCCGGGAGGCTACTGGCGCAGACGACGCCAAGCCGTCGCCCGCCGCTGCCACTATCAGCGGCGGCTGCACACGATCGAGGGGCGGTCCGGGAAAGAGAACACGGGCTGGCAACCAGCCCACTACACTCACCCAAACCGCCCCTGAACAGGGAAAACGTCAAAGTGCTGCTGGAGTATTAGTACTCCAGCTGCACTTCGTGACCAGGTGGTGGTCTCGGTGGTGAGTCGTCACTGGTAGTGGTTGCGTCTGGCGGCGGCCGGGTGGTGCCTGCGCCAGGTGGACCAGTGCAGCAGCGTGGTGAGGGTCCGCGCAGGCGGCACGAGCAGCATGCCGAAGGCGGATCTGGGAGAGGGTCAGGTCGATCGGGGTGCGGTTGTGGGCGGCCCGGGTTGGGTCTACGGGGCGGGTGAGGAAGGCCAGCGCGAGCATGGCGACGCGTCGGGCGCCGGCCTATTGGTCAGCCTGGACAATCCCGGCGTAGACGCGCAGGTCAGAGTGCCTGGTCGGCACCTTCCACCGACGGAAAGCGTCCATCCCACCGGATGGCCAGCCAGCCTCGTCCTGGTCGGCGACGAAGCGCACGACACGCTGCTGCACGTCGCTCAGGTCACCGAAGGACTGCGGCGGTTCGGCGGGATCGTCCGGGAAAACCAGCCTGAACAGCGTCTCCGCCGTGTAGTACCTGTCGTCGAACGCCTCGGCGCCCCTGCAGTCAGCCAGGCCGACCAGTATGGCATCGACCGCCCGGAGCGTCGTGGCTTCGGATGTTTCGGCCAGAGCCATCGCCGCGAGACTCATGTAGGAGCCGCTCAGGAACGACATGGTCTCGGTCTTCTCAGGCGGCCGGGCGACGACCTGTGTCAGCACGTCGACGACGGCCGGGTCGGCGATGCCGAATCGCGTCAATGCGAAGGCGGAGGCCCAACGCAGCTCGACGATCGGGCTGTCCAGGTAGCGCCGGATGAAGGGCACGGTCGCCGGTTCGCCGAGCAGGCCGAGGGCAACGATTCCCGTCGCCGCCGCGCCGGGCGAGACTTCATCGGCGATGAAAGCCTCCAAGAGAGGAATCGACGTCGCCGCGGATTCGGGGAACCACGCCAGCAAGTTCGCCGTCTTGGCCCGCAGTTCAGGGCTGTCCGAGGTCAGCAGGACAGCGAGTGCGGGAAGTGCTTCGCGGACGGCGTCATACGAACGCACCACCGCTTCGGCGTCAATGAGCACTTGCGCGCAGCTCCCCTCGCGCTGTTTGCGCTGCTCATCGTCCGCCGCTTCGTCGATCCACTGAGCCCAGTCGTCGGCTTCGCCGCGTATATCCGCCAGGGAGGCGCGGTCTTCCCGTGGGTCATAGCCGTTCGGCAGATAGTTGTTGTCCAGCCCGATCGCGATGGCGACCAGCAGACCGACGAACCGATGCCTGTTGACCAATCTCGGGTCGAGTGCCATCCGCACAAGGAACGGAACGGTGTACACCGCAGCCTGCGATCGCGTGCCCTGGTGGACGATATGGTTCGCGAGCTGCGCACTCGGCGGGTACCGGCCGTCCCAGACCCCCGCCTGCATCGCCCGGAGGTGACCGGGGACGTCGTCGGCCATGCCGTAGGAGTGCTGCAGCTGGGCCCAGGGCACATCGTCCAGGCCGGTGAGAGGGTCGTCATCCGTCACAGCAGCAGATCCTGGCATACCAGGATTCCGTCCTGCGATTCGAGTGGTCATGCGATCACCCGCGACCCGGGGTCGAGGAACACACGTGCGTCAGCTCGTGAATTGAGCCGACGTCGGCCCAGGTGAACGGCTGACAGAGCGATGCTCGACCGGCTCTCCTTCCAGCTCCCCAACCTGCTCGACGGCCTGCGTCCGCTGCGTGACCCAGACGCCACCGAAGAGGAATGACCGGTTCCTGGCCCGCCCCGCCGGAGGGGAGAAACCTGGACGATCACCTGATCACGAAGTGCGGCTGGAGTATTAGGTGTCCTGGGGGACATCCCCGGCGGACTCGATGTGGCTCGCATACCCGTCCGGGTCGAGGTCGCGTACTTCGACCGAGAAGTGGACCTCGAACTCCGGTAGCGGCCCGACGCGTGTGCGAAGAAGCGCGAGGACGGATTCGCTGAGCGCGCGTTTGACCTCGGCGCTGCGGCCGGCCTTCAGCGCGATTTCGATGTGGACCGCCTGATGGGTTTCTTCCGTGCGATCGGCGATGTACCAGTCGTCCTGAGGGTAGATGAATCGGATCCGGCAGGCCTCGGCGCGCGCGCCGCTGTTGGCCACGATCAGCGCATGCAACTCCGGGCCGAGCACGTCATACTCGAGGACCCCGCTGTCGCCCAGTGAATTGGTGTACGTCACGGTCACATGTGGCATGGGCGCAGCATATTCACTCACGTCCGCTGTTCCAGCCACGTCCCGTCGCGCATGATGACGCTGCCGCGTAGTTCCGGCACGCCGCGCCAGGCGCGCACACTCTCCGGCACCACGCGCACATACAAGAAGGAACCCTCCTCCGCGCGCGGGTCCCACCCGAACTTCGCGGCGAACGCCTCCGCTGCGTCTCCGGGCACATCCTGATCCAGGAAGCACTCCGCCGCACCCTGGAGAAGCACCACATCGAAGGTGTCCGGCAGCGCCAGCCGCACGCGCGGCTCCTCGCGGACGTTCCGCGCAGTTGCGGAAGTGGCACTGGTGCACATCCACACCGCTCGCCCATCCCACAAGAACCACAGCGGCACCTGGTGCGGCCCATGATCAGGATGTGCTGTCGACACCCATACATCCCGCTCGGTGACGAGCCGTTCCAGAGTGTCGCGCCTACGCTCCGCCGCCTGCCGGCGAACAATCCCCGTGGTCCGCATGAGCGCCGACCTTAGCCAGCAGGCGCAAAGCGCACATGAGGCAAAAGACCTACTCCCGGCGACCGATGAACCCTTCAGCCCCTGGCCCGGGGACGGCCGACTGGGGTGCTCAGCGCGGCCGACGCGCTCGTGGACGCGCGACCCGGACCGCTGCCAGGCAGCCGGGCTCGGCGACGACACCGTCAAGAGGGAACCGAATTGATCACCTCGACAGCGGGCGCGGTGGGTGGGGATGCTTCGCGCGATGACCAGAATCAACGACACGCCGCCCACATGGGACGAGCGCACCCAGCTCACCACGTTCCTCGACTACGCACGGGACATCGCCCGCGCCAAGTGCGGCGGCGTCTCCGCGGAAAACGCCCGCAAGGCGCTCCTGCCGGGCTCACCGCTGATGACCATGAGCGGAGTGATCAACCACCTCCGCTGGATCGAGTACTACTGGTTCCAGGTGGTCTTCCTCGGCGAGGAAGACCGGGCCCCCATGACGGATGAGGATCCCGACCGCGAGATGCGTATCGCCGTCGACTTCCCGCTCACGCAGTTGCTCGACGAATACGCCGAACAGAGCGCCCGCTACCGTGAACTGGTCGTCGGGAACGACCTGGACAAGCAGGCCGAGGGAACCATCCGCAACGGCCTCCACGTCGACCTGCGCTGGATCCTCCTCCACCTCACCGAGGAGACAGCCCGCCACAATGGCCACCTGGACATACTGCGCGAGATGCTCGACGGCACGACCGGCGACTAGGCGTTGACGGCTCTGGTCGACCTGGCCCGTCGTCCCGGCTGCGGTCAGGTGCAGTGGAGCAGCGTCATGAAGCCGTAGTCCATGTGGAGTTGCTGGTGGCAGTGGAACAGGGACAGGCCCGGCTGGTCGGCGGTGAAGTCGAAGTCGAGGGTCTGGTAGCCGCCGAGCATGACGACGTCCTTGTGCAGCCCGTGGGTCGGGGTGCCGGCGATGTCGGTGACTTCGAAGGTGTGGCGGTGCAGATGGAGGGGGTGGATGTCGTCGGTGGCGTTGCGGAACCGCATCCGGTAGCGGCCGCCGCGGTCGATGTCCCGCACCGGCTTGTCGGTGTCCATGGAGAAGGGCACGCCGTTGAGGGTCCAGATGTTGAAGCCCTTGTCGGCGGCGTTGCGTTTCTCCACCAGCATGTCGAAGGTACGGTCGGGCCGTTGGGCGGTGCCACCCGCGAGGGCGAAGGAACGGTAGTCCCACTTGGACTTGGGCGGTGCGGTCCACTGAGGGGAACCGCCGCGGCCGGCGTACTCGACCACGGTGCCCATGCCGTTCCTCCGGTCGTCGTCGGCGAGATCCCCCAGTACCCACACGCCCGGATGGTTCATCTCCACCAGCGCCGAGACACGTTCGGCGGTGCCGATCCACAGCACCGGCACATCGGCGGGGTGAGGCACCGGATTGCCGTCGAGGGCGACCACTTTGAAGGTGTGGCCGGGCAGGGCCAGGCTGCGGATCTCGGTGGCGCTGGCGTTGACCACGTGGAACAGCACACGCTGCCCGGACTTGACCCTGACCGGTGAGCCGTGGCCCAGCTTGCGGCCGTTGACACTGAACGCGGTGTAGCCGACCTCGTAGCCGTGCGGCATCCCGCGGGCCAGCGAGGCGGCCATCGCCTTCTCACCGCTGCGCTTCAGGGCCGGCACCTCGGAGCCGGCCAGGAAGTTCTGGGGCATGTCCCCGCCCTGGCTGAAGGACGGTCCGAACTCCTTCAGCACCAGGAAGACCTCCTGGTCGTAGGCGCCGGAGTTGGCCGCGGGCTCGATGAAAACCGGGCCCGCCTGACCGGTGTAGGTACCCAGGTTCAGGTCGTCATGCGCTGCCACGTGGGTGTGGTAGAAGCGGAAACCGGCCGGTCCGGGCGTGAACGACAGACGACGCGTTCCGTGCGCCGGGATGTACGGGGTGCCCTCCTCCGCGGCCCCGTCCACTTCGGCGGGAATCCGCTGGCCGTGCCAGTGAAGCAGTTCGGGTGTGTCGGTGTCGTTGTGGACGTCGACCACGACCGGGCGGCCTTCGGTGAACCGCAGCAGCGGACCGGGGAACTGCCCGTTGTACGTCGTTGTGGACACGATCGTGTCCGGCGCGAGCTCGACGAGCCCGGTGGCGATCCGCACCGTGTGGTCCGCCCTGCCCGGGGCAACCGGCGCGGCGGACGGCGCCGCCGAGGCCGCGGAGGCGGCGGCAGGAGTCGCCTTTGCCGCGCCCCCGGCCAGCAGAGCCAGGCCGCCGAGCTTGAGGACGTCGCGACGCGTGATCTGCACGGTCTGCTCCCTTCCTGGGCAGGGCCCGAGCAAGCGAGCAGCGGGCCAGAAATCTCCCCCTTTCCGACCAGTGTCCGCCTCCCCGCCGGAGCGCACCGACGGCGGCGCTGTCCTGCCGCGGGCCGCAGCCCGTCGAGGCCGACGAGAACTCCGGCCGCAGACCCGCCAGGCCGTCGGCGAACGGAACGCCCTGCCCGCCGAGGCCGCCCAGCCACCCGACCGGAACCTGCCGAGCGATGACCTGCCTGCGCCGGCCCCGCACCACTTCTCGCCGCGGAGCGGGCCCGGCCCGGATCGACTGATCCCGGGCCGGACCCGGCAACGGACGCGGCTCAGTCGAACGCGGCGGCGAACATGCCGGGCTCGTAGGAACCGCCCTGCTGGTGCACGATCACGGCGAGCCGGTTGGCCGCGTTGATCATGGCGACCAGCGCGACCAGTGCGGCAATCCCGTCGTCGTCGTAGTGCTTGCGCACCTGGGCCCAGGTCTCGTCGGACACGCCCTGGTGGGCGTCGGCGAGCCGGGTGCCCTCCTCAGCGAGCGCCAGGGCGGCCCGCTCGGCCTCGGTGAACACGGTGGACTCGCGCCAGGCGGCCACCAGGTTGAGCCGTACGGCGGTCTCACCGGCGGCCGCCGCCTCCTTGGTGTGCAGGTCGATGCACCAGCCACAGCCGTTGATCTGGCTGGCGCGCAGCGACACCAGCTCCTGCGTGGACCGCGGCAAAGGTGACTGCTGGACCAACAGGCCGACGCCTGCGAACCGCTTGGCGAACTTGGCGCCGATCTCGTTGTCGAACAGGTTGAACCGGGTGCTCATGATGTCGTCCTCACTCGTTGCTCGTCATTCGTCGCGTTGCGCTGGACGAACACGAGATGCCGGCCACCCGCTCCCTGTGACGGGGCAGCGGTGTGACGTGCGCCACCGCTCATCGGTGTCACAAGGCCGCGGCGGCCGGCGTCCTGTGTGCGAGGCATCGTCGAGAACGGACGGACGGGAGCAGCCGGTGAAGAGCCAGCGCAGTGAGTGCACAGGGGACACGGCCGGTCGGCCCACCGACGGCGGACGCACGGACCCCGCCACCGAGGCGTTCGTCGCCCACCGCAACCTGCTGTTCACCGTCGCCTACGAGATGCTCGGCTCCGCCGCCGACGCGGAGGACGTCCTTCAGGAGACCTGGCTGCGGTGGTCCGGTGTCGATCTCGGCACGGTGCGCGACCGGCGCGCGTACCTCGTCCGGATCACCACGCGCCAGGCGCTGAGCCGGCTGCGCACACTCGGCCGGAGGCGGGAGTCCTACGTCGGTTCCTGGCTGCCCGAGCCGTTGCTGACCGCCCCCGACGTGGCAGAGGACATCGAGCTGGCCGACAGCGTCTCGATGGCGATGCTGCTGGTGCTGGAGACACTCACGCCGACCGAGCGTGCGGTGTTCGTGCTGCGTGAGGTGTTCGACCTCGGGTACGACGAGATCGCCGACGCCGTCGACAAGACCTCCGCCGCGGTCCGCCAGATCGCCCACCGGGCACGGTCGCACGTCGCGGCGCGCCGCCCGCGCGGGGTCGTCTCCGCGGCCGAGACGCGGGACGCGCTCCACGCCTTCCAACGGGCGGTCGAAACGGGCGATCTCCAGCGCCTGCTGGACATCCTCGCGCCGGACGTCGTCCTCCTGGGCGACGGCGGGGGAGTCAAGCAGGCCGTGCCGCGGCCCATCGTGGGGGCGGACAAGGTGGGCCGCCTGCTGGCCTCCGGACTGGGCAGGATCACCGAGGCGTCGCTGCGGCCGGCGCAGGTCAACGCCTGTCCGGCGCTGATTCTCCGGATCAACGGCGAGATCGACACCGTACTGACGCTGCGCGTCGACAACGGCCTCATCACCGGGCTCTACGCCGTACGCAACCCCGGGAAACTCTCCCACATGCACCGTGAGACCACCCTGCGCCGCTGAGCCCGGGAACCTCCGACACGGAGGGATTACTCGCGCGAGGTGTGACGGGCTCCGGAGGCCGTGGCAGTCCACAATGCGTGACGACCCGGATTCAGTTCACGGGCGGCTCGGTCGGCCACGGCGAGCAGCACTCGCTCCTCGTGGCGGCGGGCAACGACATGGAGGCCGACGGGTGATCCCTCGGCCGTGGTGCCTGCCGGAAGGCTGAGCGCCGGATGCCCGCTGAGATTGAACGCCCACGTCAGGGCGACGCTCATGCGTGGCCCCGGCCCGTCGTGGCCGTGCGGCGGGTGGGGCGTGGTGGGCGTGAGGAGGAGGTCGGCTCGCTGGAAGCAGTCGCGCAGCCGCTCCTCGTTCGTCGTCATGACCCTGCTGACGTCGGCCGAGGAGGGTGCGGCCGGGGAAAATCCCGCCCCGCGGAGGGCCGTCCAGGCGGGGGCGGGGTCGACCAGCGTCAGGTCGGGGCCCTTGGCCAGGGTGATCAGACCGGCCTCGGCGAGACGTCGGGCCGAGCGGCGGGCGACGGCGGCGACTTCGGGGTCGGTGTCCGCGTATCCCAGAGTCGCCGACCAGATCGCCCTCAGTGGGTACGCGGGCCGGACGGCAGGCACCTCCGACCCGGTCACCGCGTCGAAGTAGGCGAGGGCGTCCCGCGGGTCGCCCACCAGGACGCCGGGCGAGTTCAGACCCGCTCGATCACGGGCCGGGAGCCGGCCGTTGGTGGGCTTGAAGCCGACGATGCCGCACCACGCCGCGGGGATGCGCACCGAGCCGGCACCGTCGGATCCACTGGCGAGGGGGACGAGACCGGCGGCGACCGCGGCCGCCGAACCCGCCGAGGAGCCGCCGGGTGACCACGCCGGGTCGAGCGGGTTGAGGGTGGGCCCCCGATCGGTGTGCCCGTACGTCTGCCAGCCGGGGCCGGTACGAGGCACCGCGGTCGCGCCGACCGGCACGCATCCGGCGGCCACCAGCCGGGTGTTCTGGTAGGAGCCGGGGCCTTCGCTCGCCTTGACGCCGATCGGCACCCCCGCGAGCAGCAGTCCGGAGCCCTGGGCGACCCGCGCGTCGACGCGGGCGGCGTGAGCGAGCGCCTGCTCGGCCCAGACCTCGGTGAACGCCCGCACGCCGTCGTCGAGTTCGTCGACACGGGCCAGGGCGGCCCCGACGACCTCGACGGCCGTCACCTTGCCCTGCCGCACGTGACGGGCGATGTCCAGGGCGGACAGCTCCGAGTACTCCCCGGTGGTGATCACCACCGCCCTCCTTCGCCATCAGCGCGTGCGCCCACCCTGCTCACCACCACGCCCCCCGTTCGCCCAGTCGCTCAGAACATCCACCGCGTGTGGCTGTACACCCCGTCGTCCCGGCCGAAGCCGTACGCCATGGCCGGGGCCACCGCGAACACCACCGCGTCCCCCTTGCGGAACGCGTCCCCGATCCCGTGGAAGGTGCCCTCGGGTGAGGTGATGTGCGGCCCGTACTTCGTCTCGTACGCCGCGATCACCTCTTCCAGCAGCGCCGGATCGGCAACCTGCCGCGCCGTGCCCTCGACCACGACGTCGAGCCCTTCGGTGAGCGAGTTGCCCCCGGTGGTCAGGGCGCAGTGCCCGTCATGGGAGAGGTTCCTCGCCTTCTGTTCCCCCGGGCCCGTGGCGAAGTACACCACTCCGTCGTGCCAGGCGGCGATCACGGGCGTGACGTGCAGCCGCCCGTCGGGCCGCACCGTGGACACCCAGAAGATCTCGGCGGACCTCAGCAGCCGCTCGGCCTCGGCCCATTCGGTGGCGGTGACCTCCGCGGCACCGGGGCGGGGATTGAGCGCGGAACTGTAGCGGGCGTCGAGCTCGGTCGCGGGCTGATGTGCGGATCCCTGTGCGGGCATGTGGATCTCCTTCTGCTCTGCTCGTACCTCTCTCCTCGTAACGACCGGCATTCCCTGCCGGAATCATCGGTGCGCCCATTCGCGGCGTGTGTGTTCCGTGCCCAGAGGCCTGTCCCGGCCTGTCCCGGGCGCGGGCCGGCCGGCGTGCGGGTGCCGCGCGGCCGGGCCGCGCCTACGCTGGGTGCGTGTCCGACCACACGCCGAGCGGGAGCAGCGTATGAACCGGGACGATCTTCCTGCGCCGGTCGAGGGCCTGGTGCTCACACACTTCTTCACGGTCTCCGACGTGCCGCGTTCCCGGGCGTTCTACGCCGACGTGCTGGGCGGAACGGTCGTACTCGAGGAGAACCCCTGCATCATCAAGATCGCCAACGGCTGGATCATCCTGAACCCCGGCGGCGGCCCCACCGACGACAAGCCCGACGTCGTACTACGCACGCCCGACGACCCTCGTACCGCCTCCAGCTTTCTGAATGTGCGGGTGGCCGACATCCACCGCTTCTGCGAGGCGGCGGCCGCGAAGGGAGCGGAGTTCCTCACCCCGCCCATCGACCGTCGCGCCGAGTTGCGCTGCTACATGCGTGATCCGGACGGCTACCTCATCGAGGTGGGCCAGGCGACGGGACTGCTCAAGGGCGAACTGGCGCGCACCGACATCTGAGAGTCGCGCGCACCGGCATCCGGGAGTCGAACGGGTCGGCCGGCCCGCAGGCCTCAGCCGAACGCCGGCCGGATTCCATGGGCCAGCAGTTGCGGGTCCGTCACCCCGCCCGGGCAGGCGAGCTGGGCGATCGGCCATCCGGTGCATCGGGCGCCCGCCTGGTACGCGCTCTCGTAGAAGGCGAGCACGGCGGCGCGAGGGTCGGGCTCGGTGCGGACGTCGTCGTACGGCAGTACGGCCAGATGGCTGTCGATGCGGGCGACCCAGTGTGCCGCGGCGGGCCGGAGCGGTTCCTCGGCCAGGTGCGCCGGCTCGGGAGCGGTGTAGGAGTAGAACGTGGGCGCGGGGAAGGCGTCGTCGCCGAACCAGAAGCCGAAGCTGATCACCTCCCGGGAGTACGCCTCCCGGGTGACCGGGTCCAGGTGCGCGGGCTGCTCGATGCGGCGGTCGGAGAACCGGGTGTGCGCGATGTCGAAGGTGTGCCAGAAGTGGTGCACCGGGCTCACCTTCCCCGAGTACCCCGCGGCGAACTCCTCCAGCACGGACGCCACTTGGCTGAGGACCCGCCAGTAGCGGTTGGCCTGCGCGGGGTCGTACGCCGCGTGCTCGGTGTCCTCGGCGAACGGCCGGCCGGAGTCGGGCAGGTCGAAGGGCCTGGGAATGTCGAGCCGCATCCGGATGCCCAGCGCGGCCAGCGAGTCCATGACCGCCCCGTAGAAGGACGCCACGGACTGTCCGAGGAGCGGGACGGAGATCTCCCGGCCGTCCAGCGTCGAGACGACCAGCCGATGCGCGACGAAATCGAAGTCCAACGTGAAGATCGGATTGCCGTCCACCTGTCCCATCGGACGTGTCGTGATCCCACGCCCGGTGAGGTGGAACGGGACGTTCCACCAGTGATTGCGCCGGCTGCTTGCGGCGAGACGGACCTTCCCCGCTATCTGAGCGAAGCGATGCAGCGTCTCCTTGGTGTCGCGCCACTCGGCGAGCGGGATCGGCGGGAACAGTTCCATGGTCATCAACCTTCCCTGGCGTCCGACGCTCCTGGCGGCCGGATCGGGCCCCTGGACGACATGATGGCCACGTGGGACAGGCGCGGCATCTCGTGCACCCGGCCGGCTTATACCCCTGCCGACGCCGAAAGTCATTGCTCGGATCCCCGAAAGGGCGAAGTCGAGGGATTCCCCTGGAGTTTCGAACCGTGGCGAATGGAGCCCGGAAGTAGTTCTTCAGTGCGTGGCATCTACGGCACGTCGCTCAGTGAAGTCAAGGGTTGACATGCTGTGGGGGATGGATCCATGATCGCGTTCACGTCAAGATCCCAGCCCTTTGGGTGACTCCGTATGACAAGTGCATCAATTTAACCAGGTAAAGCAATCGATCGAATTCCGGCGCATCCCCCCACCTTCCCCGGATTGATGTTTGTCCGCTCACGGAATTCCGTGTGGTGCCGTCCTCCGATGTGCCGTCGTTCCGCCCCGGTCCTCCTCCCCGACAGGAAAGCCAGGCCTTGCCGGTGCACAACACGCCCAGCTCCGTTCCCCCCGACGCCCCTCTCCGCGTCCGTCCGGCGTCCTTCTCCCAGCAGCGGCTGTGGTTCCTGGCCCAACTGGCGGGCGCGAATGCCGCCTACAACGAGACCCTCGCCTCCTTCCGGATCGACGGACCGCTCGATCGCGAGGCACTGCTGAGTGCATTCGACTCCTTGACCGACCGTCATGAGAGCCTGCGGACAAGGCTGGTGGCGGAAGACGGCACCGTGAACCAGCACATCGACCCGCCTGGTAAGGGGTTCACGCTCGTCTTCGAGGACCTCAGTGCCGACGCGGATCCCGACGGGCGTGTGGCCCGGTACCAACGGGACGAGGCGGAGCGGCCGTTCGACCTGGAGGCCGGCCCCCTCGGGCGTGGCCGGCTGATCGCCCTGGGCCCCCGACGGCACGTCCTGTTGCTGACGTTCCATCACATCATCTTCGACGGAACGTCGATGAAGGTGATGATGGAGGAGGTCGCCGCTCACTACACGGCGGCGCTCACGGGCGGCAAGGCAGACCTTCCGGAACTCACGGTGCAGTACGCGGACTACGCGCAACAGCAGCGCGAGGCGGTCCTCGGCGGTGCCCTGGCCTCCCAGGAGGACTTCTGGCGACGCACCCTGGACGGCGCTCCCCCCGTCCTGGAACTTCCCGCCCAACGGCCGCGCCCGGCTGAACAGCGCTACGACGGCGGACGTGTCGAGTTCGCCCTCGACGCCGACGTGACCGCCGCGCTCCGCGACCTCGCAAGCACCCAGCAGGCCAGTCTCTTCAACGCCGTCCTCACCGGCTGGGCCATCCTGATGTCCCGCCTGTCCGGACAGGACGACATCGTTGTCGGCAGCCCGGTGGCGGGCCGACGCGCACCCGGAGCCGCCGGACTCATCGGCTTCGTCGTCAACACGCTCCCGCTGCGCGTCGACCTCTCCGGTTCCCCCACCGCGACCGAGGCCCTGGCCCGCACCCGCGCCGCCGTCCGCGCGGCCCTCGCCCAGCAGGACCTGCCCTTCGAGCGCATCGTCGAGCTGGTGAACCCGCCGCGCAGCGCCTCCCACACCCCCCTGTTCCAGACCATGCTGGCCTGGGTGCCGGACCGGCACGACCTGCTGCGCCTGCCCGGCGTGACGACCGAACCCCTGCCGATCCAGGACGCCCCGGCCAAGTTCGACCTCGTCCTGTCGGCGGCCGAGTCCGAAGGCCGCCTCACCGGGCACCTCGACTACGCGACCGCGCTCTTCGACGCGAGCACCGCGCAGCGATGGGCCGGACACCTGCGCCACCTGCTCACCGACCTCACCCGGCACCCGGACCGCGACATCCACACCCTGGAACTGATGAACCCGGGCGAGCACCGGCATCTGATCCGCCGGGGCGACGCGACACGGAACCACGACGAGCCCGCGGCGGCCGACCCCGTGGCAGCGGCTCTGCGCACGGCCTCCGGAGTCACCGGCCTCTTCGAGGCCCAGGCCTGTGAGCACCCCACCCGCGTCGCCGTCGTCGACACGGAAGGCGCGATGGACTACGCGGCCCTCGACCGCCGCGCCAACCGCCTCGCGCACGCGCTCGTCGCCCGCTCCGTCCGCCCCGGCGACGTAGTGGGACTGCACGCGCGACGCAACCGCGACCTGCTCGTCGGCATCCTGGGCATCCTGAAGGCGGGCGCCGCCTACCTCCCGCTCGACCCCGGACAGCCCGTTGCCCGGCTGGCCGCCATGGTCGAGGACGCCGTCTGCCCCGTCGTGCTCAGCGACCACCCCGGCGAGCACCGCCCGGAGGAGTGGCTCGACCTGGGCACCGTGGAGGCCGAGGCGGCCACCTGCGACCTCCCGCCGCTCGGCGTCACCCGCACCGCGGACCAGATCGCGTACGTGATCTTCACTTCCGGGTCCACGGGACGGCCCAAGGGCGTCGCCGTCGAACACCGCAGTGTCCTCAACCTGTTCACGGTCTGGCACGAACGCATGGGCACCGCCCCCGGCGAGATCGGCTCGGCCTGGTCCAGCACCGCCTTCGACGCCTCCATCCACGAACTCCTGCTGCCCCTGACCACCGGCGGCGAGGTGCACATCGTCCCCGACGACGTGCGAGGAGACCCGGACGCCCTGCTGAACTGGATGCGCGAGCACCGGGTGACCCAGGCGTTCCTGCCGCCCGCCTACGTCCGCTGGATCGACGAGGACCCCGGCACGCGCCTGCGCGGTCTGCCGCTGCGCAAGCTGCTCACCGGCGTCGAGTCCCTGACCGAGGCCGCACTGCACCGCATGACCGAGCACCTGCCCGGCCTGCGGATCTGCTTCGGCTACGGCCCCACCGAGGCGACGCTCTACAGCACCGCCTACTACGAGCCACGCCCGCTGGAGCGCCCCTGCCCGATCGGCCGGCCGCTGCCCGGTACCCGCTTCTACGTACTCGACTCCCGTATGCGGCCCGTCCCGCCCGGCGTCGTCGGTGAGATCCACCTCGGCGGGGAGTCCCTGGCCCGCGGCTACCTCAACCGCCCCGACCTCACCGACGAACGCTTCCTGCCCGACCCGTTCGTCCCCGGCGCCCGCGTCTACCGCACCGGCGACCTCGCCCGCTGGGGAGAAGACGGCCAGGCCCACTACGCGGGCCGCGCCGACGACCAGGTCAAACTCCGGGGCTTCCGGATCGAGCCCGGCGAGGTCGAGGCCGCGTTGCTGCGCCTGTCGGGCGTTCGCGAGGCCGCGGTCCTCGTGGACCGGGACACGGCCGGCCAGCCACGACTGGTCGCGGGCGTCGGCCGGGGGAGCGCACCGCCCCGCGGCGACTGGCGCGTCGCCCTCGCCCACATCCTGCCCGACTACATGATCCCCGCCGTCTTCGTCGACCTGGAGAGCCTCCCGCTCAACTCCAGCGGCAAGCTCGACCGCCCCGCGCTCCTGCGACAGGCCCACGAGCAGGCCACCGACCAGGTCAACACGGGCACCCCGCGCGACCACGTCGAACACGCCCTGTACCGCATATGGCAGCAGGTCCTGCTGCACCCCGGGATAGGCATCGGCGACAACTTCTTCGACATCGGCGGCACCTCCCTGTCCGCCATCAAGATGGCCCACCATGTCACCGAGGCCTTCGGCCGTCCGCTGCCCGTCGCCGAGGTCATGACGCGTCCCACCATCGAGTCGCTCGCCGCGCTGCTGAGGGAGGACGCAACCCACCGCGCGCCGGGCAGCCTCATCGAGTTCCGCCGGGGCTCGGGACCCAGAGTGGTCTGCGTGCACCCCGCCGGAGGCACCGCCTTCTGCTACCTCCCGCTGGCCGCGCTCCTGCCCGGCCACACGGGCCTTTACGGCATCCAGTCCCCGGGCGTGAACCCCGGAGAGGACGTCCTGCCCACCGTGGAGGCCATGGCAGAGGCGTACCTGCGCATGCTCGAACCCCTCGGCAAGGGACCCCTCGTCCTGACCGGCCTGTCCTACGGAGGCCTCGTCGCCCACGAGATGGGACGCCTGCTGAGTCTCGCCGGACGCGATGACGTCAGCGTCGTCCTGCTCGACACACAGGCGACCGACGACGCCTCGGCCCGGGAGGCGATCACCCCTGTCGACGCGGCCGAGTTCCGCGAAAAACTGGTGCGGTTCAACGGAATGTACCCGGGCATCGACGAAGCCCAGGTGGACCGGTACTTCCGGCTCTACAACCACAACCGGCTCACCGCCCGGGACCACGTCCCGGCCGCCTCACCCGCCCGGCTCGTCCTCGCCGAAGCCGTGCCGGACGGCGCCGACACGCCCTCCCACGCCGAGGTCCGCGAATTCTGGCGGCGACGCGCGACGGGAGACTTCCGGGTCGAGACGCTGGAGTGCGACCACTGGGAGGTCCTGGAGGGCGCCGGGGCGGCACGGGTCGCCGACCTGCTGGCCGCAGAACTCGCCTACCAAGAAGAGCAGTTGGCGGAGGAACCGCACACCGCCGTCGCACCGGCGGGGGAGGCGCGATGAACACCCCCCTCACCGGGCCCGCCACGCTCGCCGGGGCCGTCCTCGGCCAGGCCCGCCGCACGCCCGCCGCCGTCGCCGTCGAGGACGGCACCCACGTCCTGGACTACGCCGAGCTCGACCGGCTCAGCGGCCGGGTCGCCGCGCACCTGCGCCGTCGTGGGGTGAGCCCCGGTCAGGCCGTCGCCGTGTGCCTGCCCCGCTCCTGGCAACTGGTGTGCGTCATGCTCGGCGTCCGCCGTGCCGGCGCCGTCGTCGTCCCGCTCGACCGCATGAGCCCCCACGACCGGCAACGCCACATCCTGGAGGACTCCCGCGCCACGGTCGTGGTCCACGACGGCGAGAGCGCCCACCCCGGCGCCCTGGACGCCGCCGACCTGCTCCTGCCCCCGCGGGAAGCGGCGCGGACGCCGCGGGACGCCGCCGAGCCGGAGCCCGACCCCGGCACCCCCGAGGAGACCGGCACCAGCGCGGAGACGGGCTCCGCCCACGAGACCGGCTTCGTCTTCTACACCTCCGGCAGCACCGGCCGCCCCAAGGGCGTCGAGGTCACCGACGCGGGCGTGCTGCGGCTGGCCCAGCCCGGCTACATCGATCTGAAGCCCGGGGGCCGTTACGCCTGCCTGTCCAACCCCGCCTTCGACGCCCTCAGCTTCGAGGTGTGGGCTCCGCTCGTGACCGGCGGTGTCTGCGTCGTACTGGACGACACGCAGGTGCACACCCCCCACCGGCTCGCGGACGTGCTGCGCGAGCGCCGCGTGGACACTCTGTTCATCACGGCGGCCCTCTTCCACACGGTCGTCGAGAAGGTCCCTCACTGCTTCGCCGACACCGGCCAGGTCCTCATCGGCGGGGAACGACTCGACCCGCGGTCGATCCGCGGCTGGTACGAGGCCAATCCCGGCACCGCGACGGTCCTGCACAACGTGTACGGCCCGACGGAGGCGACGACGTTCGCCCTGATCCACCCCGTCCCACGGGACTTCGACGGCGACGAGGTCCCGATCGGCACCGCCGTGCCGGGAACCGGCCTGCTGCTGCGCACCCTGGACGGCCGCACCGCGGAGCCTGGCGAACTGGCCGAACTCCTGCTGAGCGGAACGGCGTTGGCGCGCGGATACCGCAACCTGCCCGAAGAGACCGCGCGCGGCTTCGTCGAACTGCCGGACGCCGACGGCGCCGCGCGCCGCTGGTACCGCACCGGCGACCTCGTACGCCAGGACACCCGGGGACGTGTCACCTACGTCGGCCGGGCGGACCGGCAGGTCAAGGTGCGCGGCTTCCGCATCGAACCCGGTGAGGTGGAGCAGCGGATCCGGACCCTGCCCGCCGTACGCCAGGCCTACGTCTGCGTCCGACGGGACGCGGCCGGCCGCAACGAACTGCTGGCCTTCCTCGTGCCCGGTGACGGCCTCGACTTCGACGTGTACGAGCGCCACCTCACCACGACCCTGCCCCCGTACATGCGCCCCCACCACACCCACGTGGTCGCCGAACTCCCCCTGAACGCCAACGGAAAGGTCGACCGGGCCGCCCTGATCGAGGCGGCCGGAGCGCCGTGGCGGGCCAGCCGCGAGGCCGCCGTCCGGGTCACCGACGAGCAACGGCCCGTGCTGGAGATCGCCGAGGAGATCCTCGACGTCCGCGGCCTGCGCCCCGACGACCGCTGGATCCCCAACGGCGGCGACTCGCTGAAGGCACTGCGGTTCCGCTTCGAGATCCACCACCGCTTCGCCGTCGACCTGCCCCAGGACCTCGTCCTGCGCGCCGACTTCGCCGCCCTCGCGGACGCGGTGCACGCCCCGGACGTCGCCGCCCGCCCGCACCCGCCGGTGCCGCCCGCCACGGACGAACCGGACGCGCTCGCCACCAGCGAACAGGAACGCCTCTGGCTCCTGCATCAGCGGGACCCCGAGGACCGCTCGTACGACGTGCCGCTCGCCTTCCGGATCAAGGGCCACGTCGACACGCAGGGACTGCGCCGCGCGGTGCGCACCCTGGTGGAGCGGCATTCGGCCCTGCGCACCCGCCTTGTCCCCGCCCCGGACGGTCTGCGTCAGCGCACCGAACACCCCTACGACCCCTGGCAACCGCTGGAGGGCCGGCCGGGGGAGCGGTGGCAGGACACAGCCGACCGCTTCTTCGCCCACCGTTTCGACCTCACCGATCCGCGCATGCTCCGCGCCGCCTGGGTGCGGCGGTCCGACGGCGGCCTTCTGCTCCTCCACCTCCACCACGCGGCCGTGGACGGCTGGTCCCTCAACCTCCTCCTCCAGGACCTCAGCGAGGCCTACGCCGGTGCCCCCGTACGACCGGAACCGCCCGTCACCCCCCTCGACTTCGCGCGCTGGCAGCGGGACTGGCACGCGACCGGGGCCTACGCACGGCACCGCGCCGACCTCCTCGCCCACTACGACGACGCGACCCCCTCGGCCCCCCTGCCCGACCCCGGGCTGGAACAGCGGCGGCGGGCCGGGCTCCTGCGCACCTCCCTCGACCTGACGCGGCGCACCGCTCTGGACCGGCGTGCCGCCGCAGCGGGACTGACCCGGTTCCAGCTTCTGGTGTCGGCGTTCACCGCGAGCCTGTACGGCGTGACGGGACAGACCCGACCGCTGGTCGCCGCGCCCGTCGCCAACCGCCCCCGCCCCGAGTTCGGCGACGCGGTCGGCATGTTCGCCAACACCGTGCTCCTCGACCTGACGGCCCGGCCCCGTGACACCCTCGACGGCAACCTCGCCGCACACGCGGACACCGTGAGCGCCGTACTGGGCGGGCAGGAGGTGGCCCTCGCCGACGTCCTCGCCGACCGGGCCTTCCACGAACGCACTCCGCTGTTCGACTACCTGTTCGTACTGGAGAACACCGAGTTCTCCCGCCTGAGCCTGGAGGGCTGCCACACCCGGCCCCGCTGGCCGCAGCCGACGGGTGCCAAGTGCGCCCTCACCCTCTCCGTCGTCGAGCACGAATCCGGCTTCGACTGCCTGTGGGAGTACCGGGACGACATCGGCACCGAGCGCGCTCGGGCCGCCGCCCGGCTCTTCCGCGAGGCCCTCGACCACCTGACCGCCGGCAGTGACATCACCCTGCGCGAACTCGTCGCCCCCTACCGGCAGGGCTTCGACCGGCAGGGTCGCGGCACCGAACCCTTGGACGACGTGGCCACCGTGGCCGAGGCGTTCGCCCGCCAGGTGTCCCGCACCCCCGAGGCCCCCGCCGTGACCCTCGGCGACACCACCCTCACCTACGCCGAACTCGACGCACAGGCCGACGAGGTCGCCTCGGCCCTGCGCGCCTTCCGGCCGGCCGACCCCGCCGCACCGGCAGCGGTGGCCCTCTACCTCCAGCCCTCCGTCGAGCACATCGTCGCCCTCCTGGCGGCGACCCGCCTCAACCTGACCCTCGTCCCCCTCGACCCCGCCTATCCGCCGCCCCTGCTGCGCCACGTGCTCGAGCAGGCCGCACCCCGTTGCGTCGTGGTCGCCCCCGAGGACACGGAGGTCCTCGACACCCTCGCCCCGCCGGACCTGCCCCGGCACGTCCTCACCCTCACCGGCACACCCCGGGCCGCACGCGTACCTCACCGGCACCAAGGGCAGCGCCCCCTGTACACCCTGTTCACCTCCGGCTCCACCGGGACCCCCAAGGGCGTTCAGGTCCCCGACCGGACCCTGTGCAACCTGCTGTCCTGGCAGCGGGAGGAGGGCGGACCGGGCGGGCCCGCCGTCACCCAGCAGTTCTCCATGCTGTCCTTCGACGTCTCGTTCCAGGAGATCCTGACCACCCTGTGCGGCGGCGGCGAGCTGCGCCTGGTGAGGCCGGCCTGGCGGCAGGACGTCCCCGCCCTGCTGCGCGAGCTGGAGAGCGGGGCGGTGGAGCGGATCTTCCTTCCCTACGTGGCCCTGCAACTCCTCGCCGAACACGGCGTGCGGCTCGGCCTGTACCCCTCCCGGCTCCGGGAGGTCGTGACCGCAGGCGAGCAACTGGTGTGCACCGACGCCATCCGCACCTGGTTCGCCGGACTCCCGGGCGGCGCCCGGCTGTTCAACCACTACGGCCCGACCGAGACCCACGTCGTCAGCGGGCTCTGCCTCGACGGCGACCCCGCCGCCTGGCCGCCGCGCCCCGCGATCGGGCGCCCGGTGTCCGGGGCGGTGCTGCGGGTGGCCGACGAGGCGGGCCTCCCCGTCCCGCCCGGCGTCACCGGCGAGCTCCTGATCGGCGGCCCCATGGCCACCCGCTGCTACCTCGGCGGCGACGACGCACACCGCGAACGGTTCCTCGACGACCCCGAACTCGGCACCCTCTACCGCACCGGCGACCAGGCGTACTTCGACCGGCAGGGCCTGCTGCACTACGCGGGCCGCGACGACGGCCAGGTCAAACTCGGCGGCCACCGGCTGGAACTGGGCCAGGTCGAGGCCGCGCTCCTCCAGTACCCGAAAGTGGCCAACGCCGTCGCCGCCGTGGAGGAAGGCCGGCTCGTGGCCGTCCTCCAGTGCGGAGAGGAAGCCCCCGACCCCGCCGACCTCGCCGCCCATCTCGCCGGACTGCTCCCGGCCTACATCCGCATCGCCCGCTTCCGCCTGGTCGCCGAGCTGCCGCGCACGCCGAGCGGGAAACTGGACCGCCGGGCGGCACTCACCGCACCCGGCAGAGAGCTGCTCCCCGCCTCCTCCCCGACGGGGGCCCTGACGGCGCTCGAACTGCGTCTGGCCGGCCTGTTCGAGACGGCCACCGGCAAGGTGCCCGACGTCGACCAGCGGTTCTTCGACGCCGGGGCCACCAGCCTGGACCTGATGCGCTTCCACCTCAGATGCGCGGGAGAGGGCGACCTTCCCTTCTCCGTACCGGACCTCTTCGAGCACGTCAGCCTTCGCGCGCTCGCCCGGTTCATCACACGGGACCGCACCGCCGCCGAACCGGGCCGCGCCCCTTCCCCCGCCCCGGAACGAGCCGACGAACCCGTCGCCGTCGTCGGAATGGCCGTACGTCTGCCCGGCGCGGACGACCTGGCCTCCTTCTGGGACCTGATCGTCACCGGCCGCCGGGGCATCGAGCACTTCCCCGCGACCGACGGCCGCACCGGCGCCCGCAGCCAGATGGCGGGCCTGCTCGCCTTCGACCCGGGCAGGTTCACCATCAGCCCCCACGAGGCCCGGCTGATGGACCCCCAGCAGCGCCATCTCCTGATGAACTGCGTCGAGGCCCTCGCCCACGCGGGTCTGGGCGACCCCGCCGGCCGGCGCGTGGGGATCATCGCGTCCTGCGGCGAGAACACCTACTACCCGAAGTTGCTCCGCGAGGCGGACCCCGGCGCACTGCCGGACACCTTCCGCCTGGCCCAGCACCAGGACAAGGACTTCCTCGCCACCAAGGCCGCCTACCACCTGGGACTCACCGGCCCGGCGCTCACCGTCCAGTCCGCCTGCTCCAGCTCCCTCGTCGGGGTCCACGTCGCCTCGGGGATGCTCCGGCAGGGCGACGCCGATGTGATGGTCGTCGCGGGAGTCCTGGTCGACACGGAGCTGACCGACGGCTACACCTACCGCCCGCAGCACATCTTCTCGCCGGACGGACACTGCCGGCCCTTCAGCGCGGACGCCGAGGGGACCGTCGGGGCCAGCGGCGCCGGCGCCGTCGTCCTCAAACCCCTCGCCGCCGCCCACCGGGACGGCGACACCGTGTACGCCGTCCTCACGGGATCGGGCGTCAACAACGACGGCGCGGACAAGCTCGGCTACAGCGCTCCCTCCCGCGCCGGACAGCGCGACGCCATCCGCGCCGCCCTCACGCGCAGCGGCCGCCGGGCCGCCGACCTCGGCTACATCGAGGCACACGGCACCGGCACCCGGCTCGGCGACCCCGTGGAGGCCGCCGCGCTGCGCGAGGCGTACGGACTCGACGACGACGCGCGCGTGCCGCTCTCCTCCGTGAAGAGCCAGATCGGACATCTGGGAGCCGCGGCCGGCGTCGTCGGCCTGATCCGCGCCGTCCTCGCCGTGCACCACGGGACCCTCCCGCCCACGGCCGACTTCGACCGGCTCAACCCCGCGATCGACGACGGCCCGTTCCGCGTGCCGGTCGCGGCCGAACCCTGGCCGGCGAACACCCCCAGGGTCGCCGCCGTGAGCAGCTTCGGCATCGGCGGAACCAACGCGCACCTCCTGCTGGAACGGCCACAGGAGACACCCGCTCCCCGCGCGACGCCGACGATCCCCTGCCTGATGCTGTCGGGCAGCTCCGCCGCCGCCGTGCGCGCCGACGGCCGTCGCATCGCGGACTACCTGGACGCACACCCCAACGCCTACCCGCGAGTGCTGCGTCATCTCCAGGCCGGCCGGCCCGCGCTCGGCCACCGCGCGGCGGCGGCCTGCCCGGACGTCTCCTCCGCCGTCGACTGGCTGCGCTCCCCGAAGCCGGTCGCGCCCTCACCGTCCGGGACCCGCCTGCCCGCCGACGGCCTCGACCCGCACACCCTCGCCGAGGCGTGGACGGCCGGGCACACCCTCCTCTGGCCCGCGGGCCCGGCCCCCGCGCCCTGGGACTTCCCGCCGCCCGCCTTCGACACGGCGGAGTACGACTTCCCGCGCGCACCCGCTCCGGAACGCGCCGCCCCGGCGGACGAGCCGACCGCACCACCCGGACCCGAGCAGGCAGTACGACTGCCTGCGGCCCAATGGCTCCACCAGCCCGTCTGGGCCCGCCTGCGCCGCGCCGGCACCGGCGGCAACGACCCCCGCCGCACCGCCGTCGTGGTCACCCCCGCCGACTCCGGCGACTCGGGCGACGAGGCCTGGCGGTTCCTCGAACAGCACTACGCCCGTGTCGTGACGGTACGCGCGGGAGACACCTTCACCCGCGTCGACGAGGACCGCTACCAGGCCGACCCCGCCGACACCGCGCACCTCACCACGCTCCTCACTCGCGTCACCGGCACCGCGCCCGCCGTCGACTGGCTGCACGCGCTGCCGCTCGCCCTGGACGGCGAACAGAGCACCTCCGCCGCCGAGACGGCCCAGTGGGCCTGCCTCGACACCGTCGCCGCCCTCACCCTGGCAGTGGCCGGCCTCCCGGACGAGAGACGGCCGAACCTCTGGCTGCTGTCCCACCAGGCACAGCCGGTCACCGGCGACGTCCGCACCCCCGAAGCGGGCCTGCTCGCCGCCGCCCTCGAAGTCCCCCGCCAGGAACTGGGCGTGTCCGCGCGCTGGGCCGATCTGCCCGGACCCCGTCCCGCCGACTGGGCGGCCCACCTGCCCGACCTGCTCCTCGACACCACGCTCCCCACCACGGCGACGGCCCTGCGCGACGGCTACTGGTGGCACCGCACGCTCCAGCCCGTCACCGCACCGCCCGTCCCGCCGTCCGCCGCCCACTCGGCCGCCCCCGGCACCCACCTCGTGCTCGGCGGCACCGGCGGCATCGGCACCACCCTGGCCGCCCGCCTGCTGCGACACCCCGGCAACCGCGTCGTCCTGGTCGCACGCGGAACCGACACGCCGGACGCGCTCGAGGCGTTCCCCGACCGCGTCACCCTGGTGCCCGCCGACCTCGCCACGGAGGAACCGGAGACGATCGCCGCCCGACTTGCCCCGCACCTGGACGGCCTCACCGGAATCGTCCATGCCGCCGGAACCGCCGCGGGAGGCCTCCTCGCCCGGCGCGAACCCGCCACCGCCCGCCACGCCACCGCGGCCAAACTGCGCGGCGCCCTGCTCGTCGACATCCTCATCGCCGAACACGAACCCGACTACGCGGTCTTCTGCTCGTCCATGGCCTCCCGGTTCGGGGGCGTCGGCCAGTTCGACTACGCGGCGGCCAACGCCTGCCTGGACGCCCACGCCCACCACACGCCATCCGGCCACAGCAACACCGTGCGGATGAGCATCGGCTGGGACGCGTGGCGAGAGGTGGGCATGGCGCAGCACGCCCTGCACACCGACAGCCGTCACCAGGCACACCTGGCGGTCGCGCTCACGCCCGAGGAAGGCGCCACCCTCCTCGCGCAGGCCCTCCACCTGCGCCTGCCGCACCTGATGGTCAACACCACGGACCTGGCCACCGCACCCCTCTTCTACGAACCGGCACCCCGCCCGCACACCCCTGCCACCGCCGACGACCCCACCGCCGCCCTCACCGCCGCCCTCAGCGGCCTCCTCGGCGTGGACACCATCGACCCGCAGGCGGCGCTGTACGACCTGGGAGCCGACTCACTGACCCTCCTGGAACTCCTCGACGAGGTGAAACGCCTCTTCGGCACCGACCTCGACCTGTCCCGCCTCAGCCACCGGGTCAGCCTCGCCGAGATCCTCAGCCACCTCGGATCCGATGCCGGTTCGCCGGAGGCGGTGGACGTCGAGGTGTGGCAGCCGGGAACGGGCCGCGACGTGCTGTGCCTCGTCCACCCCGTCGGCGGCGACATCCAGGCCTACCGCCCCCTCGTGGCCGCGCTGCCCGACGACCTGACCGTCTGCCTGATCGCCGACCCGGCGCTGCGCGACCCCGCGCGGGGCCCCCGGTCGATCACCGAGCGTGCGGAACGCTATCTCGCCTCCGTCCGGAACGCCTTCCCCGGCTCCGGCCACCGGCTGCGGCTCGCCGGCTGGTCGTTCGGCGCCTGGACCGCCCTGTCCATGGCGGCACTCGCCGAGTCGCAGGGCCGCGCCGTGGACGCCCTGTACCTGCTCGACCCGCCCCCGCCCGGCGCGGGACGACTCCTGGCCGCCTACAGCGAAGAACAGGTGGACGCCGTCTTCGCGCGCGAGCTGAGCGGCGGCCGCGCCGGACGGCTGCCGGACGCCGGCCGCGCCTACGCCGACCGCCTCGCGCACTGCTGCCGCACCAACCTCGCCGCCATGGCCGCGCATCACGTGCCGCGCCTGAACAGCACACCCACCACCATCTGGCTCGCCGAACGCCCGGTCGGCGAAGGGCTCCTCGCCCCGGAACCGACCGCCCCCGACGCCTGGGACCACCACCTCCCCGGCCCACGCGTCGAGCGCGTCGCCGCGGACCACTACGAACTCGTCGCCGAACCCCACGTCCAGGACATCGCCGCCGCGCTCTCGAAGGCTCGACCGCCGGACCCCTCGACCGTGGCCTGAGAACCGCCCCGCCCCCATCCCCGACGTATCACGGAGGTCCCTCATGGAGGACTACGCACTGCGAGCAGTCGAACAGCTCACCACCCGCCCCGCGGAACCCTACGAGACCATCGCCGTCGCCCCGCTCACCCCGCTGCTCGGCGCGGAGGTCTCCGGCATCGACCTCGCCCAGGAACTCACACCGCGGCAGGAGAAGGAACTCAAGCACGCCTTCGCGGCCCACCACGTCCTCGTCTTCCGCGACCAGGACGTCACACCCGAGGAGCACAAGCGCTTCGCGGGCGTCTTCGGCGACCTGCACCCCGTCGCCCTGCCGGTGGAGGGCTCCGACCCGCACATCCTGGACCTCAAGGCCGACAGGAACTCCCGGAACGTGGCCGGCAACGGCTGGCACGCGGACGGCACCGCCGACGTCGAACCCTCCCTCGGATCGATGCTGTACATCACGACCATGCCCGAGGGCGGCAGCGGCGGCGACACCCTCTTCGCCAACATGCACCTCGCCTACGAACTCCTCTCACCCGCCATGCGCGGCTTCCTCGACGGACTGACGGCCCTCCACGACGGCGCCCTGCCGTGGACCGCGGCCGGACAGACACCGCCGCCCGAGTACGACGTGCCGCGCACCGAACACCCCGTGGTCGTCCGGCACCCGGAGAACGGCCGCAAGCTGCTGTTCGTCAACGCCCCCTACACCTCCCACATCACCCAGCTCTCCCGGACCGAGAGCGACGTCCTGCTGGGCATGCTCCACCAGCACGTCGCCCGGACGCCGCTGCTGCACTGCCGGGTCCACTGGCAGGAACGCACCCTCGTCTTCTGGGACAACCGCAGCGTCCAGCACCACGCCGTGTGGGACTACTTCCCCCTCACCCGGGAAGGCCGCCGCGTGGCGATCGAGGGCACTCGGCTGCACGCCTGATGTCGAGAACCGGCGCCCGGCTCCGTCCCCGGGGCGAATGCGGCCACAATGGGTCGCACCAGCACCGAGGAGTACCACGATGGCGAAGTATCTGCTGCTCAAGCACTACCGAGGTGCTCCGGCCGCGGTCAACGACGTGCCCATGGACCGGTGGACGCCCGAGGAGATCTCGGACCATGTGCAGTACATGAACGACTTCGCGGCCCGACTGGAGAAGACCGGCGAGTTCGTCGACGGGCAGGCCCTCGCCCCCGAGGGGGCCTGGGTCCGCTACGACGGCGAGGGGCGCCCGCCGGTCACCGACGGACCGTTCGCCGAGACCAAGGACCTCATCGCCGGCTGGATGGTGATCGACGTCGACAGCTACGAGCGGGCCGTCGAGCTGGCCGGAGAACTGTCGGCCGCCCCCGGCGCGGGCGGGAAGCCGATCCACGAGTGGCTGGAGGTACGCCCGTTCCTGGCCGCACCGCCCACCATCACGGAGTGACCCCGCCGGTGAACGAGGCACTGATCCGAAGCCTCACACCGGGCGTGCTCGGGATCCTCGTCCGCCGCGGAGCCGACTTCGCGGCGGCCGAGGACGCCGTGCAGGACGCCCTGGTCGAGGCGGTCCGTGTCTGGCCGGCCGACCCTCCACGGGACCCGAAGGGCTGGCTGGTCACCGTGGCCTGGCGCCGGTTCCTCGACGCGACCCGCGCCGACGCCGCCCGCCGGCGGCGGGAGGACCGCGTCGACGAGGAGCCGGCGCCCGGACCCGCGCCCGCGGTGGACGACACGCTCCAGCTCTACTTCCTGTGCGCCCACCCGTCCCTGACGCCGGCGTCCGCGGTCGCGCTCACACTGCGCGCCGTCGGCGGACTCACCACCCGCCAGATCGCCCAGGCCTACCTGGTTCCCGAGGCGACCATGGCGCAACGCATCAGCCGGGCCAAGCGCACCGTCTCCGGCGTGAGGCTCGACCAGCCCGGCGATGTCGCCACCGTGCTGCGTGTCCTCTACCTGGTCTTCAACGAGGGCTACTCCGGCGACGTCGACCTCGCCGCCGAGGCCATCCGGCTCACCCGGCAGCTCGCGGCCGCGATCGACCACCCCGAGGCGGCGGGGTTGCTCGCCCTGATGCTGCTCCACCACGCCCGGCGCGCCTCCAGGACCGCGCCCGACGGAAGCCTGGTACCGCTCGCCGAGCAGGACCGCGGCCGGTGGGACACCGAGTCGATCGCCGAGGGCGTCGAGATCCTTCAGGCGGCCCTCGCCCGGGACCGGCTCGGCGAGTTCCAGGCCCAGGCCGCCATCGCGGCACTCCACGCCGACGCGCCCACCGCCGAGGAGACCGACTGGGTGCAGATCGTCGAGTGGTACGACGAGCTCACGCGGCTGACCGACAGCCCGGTCGTCCGGCTCAACCGCGCGGTCGCCGTCGGTGAGGCCGACGGGCCGCGCGCCGGCCTGGCGGCGCTCGCGGCGCTGGACTCCGCCCTGCCCCGCCATACCGCGGTGGCGGCGTACCTCCACGAGCGTGACGGCGATCCGGCGAGGGCCGCACGGCTGTACGCCGCGGCGGCCCACAAGGCACCCACCCTCGCCGAGCGCGACCACCTGACGCGCCAGGCGGCCCGGCTCAACGCCCGCCGGTAGGTGGACCGTCACCGGGCGAGAGGCCGTTCGCGGTACACCTCGCCGGGCCGGGGCCCGTGCGGGGCCAGGAGCCGGGTGACGGTGACGAAGGCGTAACCACGGGCCTTCAGGCCGGAGATGATGCCGGGCAGCGCGGCGACCGTACCGTTGTAGCCGCGGTGGGTGGGGTCCAGCCGGTCGTGCAGCAGGATGATCCCGCCGGGGCCGGTCCGGGCCAGGATCCGGCGGGTGATGAGCGCGGAGTCGGTGGTCTCGTAGTCGGACGCGGTCGCACTCCACAGGACCTGCGCCATGCCGAGCCGCCGGCAGATCGCGGTGACGGTCGCGCTCGTACGGCCCTCCGGCGGGCGCAGCAGGACCGGCCGGCGGCCGATGACCCTCGCCACGGCCTCGCGGCCCCGGGTGATCTCCTCGCGCGCTTCGGCCGGGCTGATCCCGGTGAGGACCCGGTGGGACCAGGTGAGGGTCTCCACCTCATGGCCTTCCGAGGCCATCCGCACAACCGTTCCGGGGTAGGTGGCGACGTGGTGCCTGCCCAGTGTGAAGAAGGTGGCGTGCACGCGGTACCCGCGCAGGATGTCCAGGATGCGCGGAGTGCGGACGCCCGGTGAGTCGTCGAAGGTGAGCGCCACGCATCTCGTCCTGCGGCAGTCGACGGATCTGCCGGGGCCCCGGGCGATCCCGGCCCCGGCCACCGCGCCGCTCACCGACGACACCTGCCGCGTCGCTCCGGCCCGCGGCGCGTCTCCGCCGCCACCGCAGCCCGACAGGGCCAGCGCCAGCGCCGCCGCGGTCACCAGTGCGGTGGGCGCGCGCGTCCGGCATGCCGCCCTGGCCGCGTTCCGCACGCGATCGCGCACGCGGCGACCCCAGTCCGGCGGCGAAGGATGCCGGGCCCGCTCGGGCCGGAGGACGTCCCGGCGGGATGGACCAGCCATAGGGGGAGCGTAGCCCGGGCCCCTGTCGCGGGCACTCGGAGTTGGATGCGACGTGCTTGCCTCAGCGTCCCGCCGGTTGGCGGCCCGGCCGCCCGGCCCGGCTCCCGGCCCGCCGGGGCGGGGCGCACACTGGAGGCGGAAGGACGTGCGTCGTGAGCCGAACCGTGGAGGTCGCCATGAGCACCCTCGAAGAACACATCGACGTCGGAGTCCCCATCGACAGCGCCTGGGACAGCCTTCACCGGGTGGAGAACTACCCCCGCTTCATGGACGGCGTGCGCGACGCCCGGACCGAATCCGGTGGCCGCGCCCAGTTGGACATCGAGGCGGGCGGACGGGCCCGGCAGATGGAGATGAAAGCCTCCGACCGCGCCGGGGACCGCGTGCTGGAATGGCACACGACGGAATCCCCGCAAATGAGCTGCTCCCTCACCCTGCACCCCATCGACCAGGGGAACACCCGCATCCAGGCACGGCTGGAGTACGACCCCGACACCGTCCGGGAGGCGTTCGGCGGGCCCAGGGGATTCGCCCAGGCCAACGCGATCGAACGACTCGTACGCACCGACCTGGAACACTTCCGGGAGTACGCCGAACACAGCGGGTGAGCGGCGTGCGCGGGGTGCCGGGCCGTGCTCGTCAGGGCAGCAGGCGCTGTTCCTTGGCGACGGCCACGGCGCCGGCGCGGGTGTCGACGCCGAGCTTGTCGTAGATGCGGCCCAGGTGCGTCTTGACGGTGGCCTTGCTCAGGAAGAGGGCCCTGGCGATGTCCCGGTTGGTCGGCCCGCGGGCCAGCTGGCCGAGGATGTCGCGCTGGCGCTCGGTGAGTCTGGGGCGCGGGCTGCGCATGCCGGTCATGACCCGGTGGGCGACGGGTGCGGACAGGGCGGTGCGGCCGGCGGCGGCGCTGTGGACGGCCGTGAACAGTTCGTCGGGGCGCTCGGCCTTGAGCAGGTGGCCGGTGGCGCCCGCCTCGATGGCGCGGGTGATGTCGGCGTCGGTGTCGTACGTGGTCAGGACCAGCACATGCACCGAGCCGCCGGAGTCGGCGGTGATGCGGCGGGTGGCCTCGTCACCGTCCATCCCGTCGCCGAGCTGCAGGTCCATGAGGATCACGTCGGGCACGAGCTTCGCGGCGAGCGCGACGGCCTCCGCACCGCTGTCCGGCCTCGCCCACCACGTCGATGGCCGGTGCGCTGCCGAGCAGGGCGCGCAGCCCGGCGCGGACCACGGCGTGGTCGTCGCACAGGACGAGCCGTACGGGCGCCGGTCCGATGCCTTCGGTGGACTCGGCGGAATCGGTGGACTCGGTCCGGATCATGGGGAAGGGACCTCCGCGGTGGTGGGATGGTGCGGGACGGCCGCGGAGACGACGGTGCCGTCACCCGGCGCGGACTCGATGGTGAGGGTGCCGCCCAAACTGGCCGACCCTGGCCCGGATCGCGGGCAGACCGTGCCCGCGGACCCCGACGGCGCGTTCCGGCAGCGCGGCGGTGTCGAAGCCGCGGCCGTTGTCGGCGACATCCAGCCGGACCTGGTCCTCCAGGTGGGTCAGGGTGAGGGCGGCCCGGTTGGCGCCGGAGTGCTCCCGGACGTTGGCGAGGGCGCCCTGGGCGATGCGCAGCAGCGCGGACTGCACCCGGTGAGGCAGCCCGTCGGGACCGGGAGCGCCGTCGACGAGGCAGGTCACGGCGAGTCCGGCCGTGGTCTCGCGGGTGGCCAGGACCCGCAGGGCCGACTCCAGGCCGTCGCCCCCGGCGAGGTCGGCGGGCGCCAGGTCGTGCACGAACCGGCGAGCCTCGGCCAGGCTGCTCTCGGCGATCGACCCCGCGCTGCGCACATGGGCGCGGGCCTGAGCCGGCTCCGTCTCCCACAGCCGGTCGGCGGCCTGGAGGAGCATCCGCTGGCTGGACAGGCTCTGGGCGAGGGTGTCGTGGATCTCCATGGCCAGTCGCTGCCGCTCGGCGAGTGTGCCCTCGCGGCGTTCGGTGGCGGCGAGTTCGCGGCGGGTGCGGACCAGGTCGCGGATCAGGGCGGCCTGCCGGATCGCCTGCCGGTCCATGTGGGTGAAGACCGCGGTCGCCAGGGCGGCGACGGCCGGTGGACCGATCACCAGGTCCGCTTCGATACGGTCGGCCAGCCGCAGTTGCGCGACGACCACGAAGACGGTGAAGAACGTCACCAGCGTGTACGCGGCGCGGGCCGGCAGGGTGCGCAGCGCGGTGTGGAACAGCGGCACCGCGCACCAGGCGAAGCTGGGCGCCAGGGCGACCAGGACCGCCCACACGCCGACGAGCGCGCCCAGCCACAGCAGCCCGGTGAGGGGAGGCCGCCCGCGCACCGCGAAGGCCGAGCCCGGCGACGAGAAGGAGACCGTCTCGCGCACGTCCCCACCGGCCGCGGCGACTCCCGTGCGGTGGCCGGCGACGTACAGCAGGGCGAGGGCGCCGGCCAGGGTCAGGACGGCGGGCACCTGGGGCTGGGCGCCGTGCCGCTGGACGTACCGGAACAGGTCGGAGCCCAGCAGCAGGAAGAACGCCAGATGGATGACGAACGCCGGCCCGCGGGCCTCGCCGCCGGGAGTGCTCGGGCCGGCCGGGGACGGCCGGTTCCTGGACGGCATGGGCTGTTCCTCCCCGGCCGGGACGTACGGACATGGCTGTGGCTCGGCGGCGGGCGGGCTTCGGCGCGGCCTCGGCGGAAAGGTCCCGGACTCGGCGAACACGGTCATTGTCGCCCGCGTCGAACGGCCGGGGGTCAACCGGTCGGATGACCGCGGCGTACACCGTTCCACGCGCCGGAAGCAGCCGGTACGTCGACGGGAAGGCGCCCTGAGCGGGCCGAGAGTGGAGGCACGGCGCAGGAAGCGCCGAGTCCTCCGGCACCCGCTCGGGTGCGCCGATACGGCGGTCCGGGTGCCGGGGAACGCGACACGACTGGAGAGGTATCCGTGATGCAGCACAAGGCCAAGAAGTTCTCCGCCCGCGCCAAGGCCATCACCTCCGTGGCGGCCGTGGCGGCGGTCGGTGCCGGTGTGGCCGGAGCGGTATCCGCCTCCGCCGACACCCCGGCCGCCACTCCGGTCGCGGCCGGGGCCGCGGAGAAGAGCAAGGCCACGACCACCAGCACCCACCTGACGGCCGACGCCGCCACCGACGCCGCGCGAGCGGCGCTGAAGGCCGCCGAGAAGGAGGGCCTGCGGGTGAGCGTCGCGGTGGTGGACCGCGACGGCAACACGATCGTCACCCTGCGCGGCGACGGCGCCGGCCCCCAGTCCTACGACTCGGCGATCAAGAAGGCGTACACCGCCGTCTCCTGGAACGCGCCCACCTCCGAGCTGGTCAACGCCTGGACTCGGCGCCGACCCTGAAGGACATCCCGGGCACGCTGTTCCTGGCCGGCGGTGCTCCGGTCGCGTACGACAACGCCCCGGTCGCCGCCGTCGGCGTGGCCGGTGGTCCCTCCGGCGACCTGGACGAGAAGCTCGCCCAGGCAGGCGTCGCGGCCATCAGCAACGGGCGCTGACCCCACCTCGTAGCACCACCCGAGCGAGCGACGTCCCTCGGTGAGGGACGTTCCCGGGCCGGCGGGTGCTCGGTCCCCGCGGCGCGCGGGAGTCTCCGCCCCGCGCGCCGCGCGCTCCGACCTCTCCCGCCTCTCCGGCCCCTCGCTCATGACCCTTTTCCCCTCCTCTGCTTTGCTTGTCGTCCTTGCCGCCGTCGTCCCGTTGTCCGTTGTCACCTTGTGGAGGAGTTCCGCCGTGGCCAAGAAGTCGCTCTCCCCGACCGACCGCGCCCTGCTGGACGCCGCACAGCGGGGCGACGTCGCCGCGGTCCGTGAGGCGCTGGCGGCCGGCGCCGACCGTGAGGCGCGCGACGCGCAGGGCCGTACGCCCCTGCTGCGGGCGGCCCTCGCCGACGAGGTGGAGGTGGCGCGGGCGTTGGTCGACGCGGGCGCGGACGTGAACGCGCAGGACGAGCGCCTGGACAGCCCCTGGCTGGTGACCGGGGTCACCGGAAGCGTGGCGATGATGCGGGCGCTGCTGCCCGGTGGACCCGACCTCGAGCTGACCAACCGGTTCGGCGGGGTGTCGGTGATCCCGGCGAGCGAACGCGGCCACGTGGCCTACGTACGGGCCGTGCTCGCCGAGACCGCCATCGACGTCGACCACGTCAACCGGCTCGGCTGGACGGCACTGCTGGAGGCGGTGATCCTCGGCGACGGCGGACGCACGCACCAGGAAGTGGTGGAGGTGCTGCTCGGGGCGGGCGCCGACCCACTGCTGCCGGACGCCGACGGGACGCCGGCCCGCGCCCACGCCGAGCGCCGCGGCTTCCACGCGATCGCGGCCCTGCTGCGCGAGGGCGAAGCACCGGCGGGCCGGTAACACGGCCGTCCGTCAGGAAGCGGCCGGGCCCCGGCGGCCGGCATGGTAGTCGCGGTGGAGGTCGCGGAGCCGGTCGGTCAGGGCCGGTACCGGGCCCTGCACCGTCAGCCCGGGTACCACGTCCTGGATCGGCAGGCAGCGCACCGGGGCGGCGGGCACGCCCAGTTCGGCCAGCCAGTGGGTCAGCTGGGCTGCCGAGTGCGCGTAGACGATCCGGCCGAGGTCCGCCCAGCCGTGGGCGGCCGCGCACATGGGGCAGTGTTCCCCGGAGGTGAAGACGGTGGCCTCCGCCCGCTGCCGCTCGGTGAGATGGGCCGTGGCCCAGCGGACCAGCTCGAACTCCGGATGCCGGGTGCGGTCGTCCAGGCTGTTCACCCGGTTGCGGTCCTCCGCCAGCACCTGTCCGTCGGCGCCGACCAGGACCGAGCCGAACGGTTCGTCCCCGGCCCGCAGCGCCTCGACCGCCAGCTCGACCGCGCGCTCCAGATGCCGCAGCTCGGCGGCGCTCGGTTCGTTGAGGGTCACGTCCGCTCCCTCAGGCCGCGGTGGGCGCGCCGGGGACACGGCGCTCGCCGCCGTTGTGCTCCTGCCAGAGCCGGTACACGTCGACCGCGGTGTCGCGCGGCTCGTAGCGCATCGGCAGCCGGCGCTCGTCCCAGTTCTTCGCGAACTCCTCGTAGAAGTTGTCCAGTTCGAAGTACTTGCGGTCGTCCACGTAGTGCGGCTCGTAGGCGTCCCGGGTGGTGAGGAAGACCACCTCGTCCGGTGAGCAGTAGTACAGCGAGCCCAGGCACATCGGGCACGGGTGGGCCAGTACGTAGATCGTGGCGCCGACGAGGTGCTCCGTGCCCAGCTTGGTGCACGCTTCGCGGATGGCGAGGATCTCGGCGTGCGCCGTGGGGTCGTTGGTCTGGGCGACCCGGTTGGGGCTCTCGGCCAGGATCTCGCCGTCCTTGACGATGACGGTCGCGAACGGGCGGCCGCCCTCGGCGACGTTGCGGCGGGCGATGTCGACGGTGCGCTGTGCGAAGTCCATCAGTGGTGTCCTTCCGTGACAGGGGGGAGCCGGGGTGGCCGGATGGCCGTACCGCCCCGGCTCCGGTCCGATCGGGGTGGATCAGAAGGGCTTGGTGGGCAGGTACTTGCCGTCCAGGGTGATCACCGCGCGCTCGCCGCCCTCGGGGTCGGCGACCTTCCTCACATCCAGCTTGAAGTTGATCGCGGAGATGATGCCGTCACCGAACTGCTCGTGCACCAGGGCCTTGAGCGTCGTGCCGTACACCTGGAGCATCTCGTAGAAGCGGTAGATGGTCGGGTCGGTCGGGATGCCGCCGGGGATCGAGCCGCGGGTCGGGATCGTCTGGAGCAGCGCCACCGCGTCGGCGTCCAGGCCGAGCAGCTCGCCGACGGCCCGCGCGGCGGGCTCGGGGAGGGCGTGCTGGCCGAGCAGGGCGGCGGTGGTGAAGGCCACCGACAGGCCGGCCGCGTCCGCGATCTGCTGCCAGGTGAGGTCCTTGCGTGTCTTGGCCTCGACGGCGATGACGGCGAGAGCCTGCCGGGCGGCGGGGTCGAACTGGGCGTGCGGCATGGGGGTTCCTTTCGGGATTCTGGATTCGGGTTGCGGGTTGCGGGTCGGACCGGTGGGTCAGGCCGCGGACGCGGTCGCCCGCGGCTCGGCGGCGACGTTCTCGACGCCTCCGGTGGCGATGTCGTAGACCCAGCCGTGCAGGGTGAGAGTGCCTTCGGCCACGCCGCCGGCGACCGAGGGGTGGGTGACCAGGTTCGCCAGCTGGGCGAGCACGTTCTGGCGGACCAGAGCGGCGACGTCCCCGCGGGCGGCGGTACGGGCGCGGGAGGCGTCCGCGTGCCGCAGCCACTCGGCGACCGCCGGCACCCCGCGCAGGTCGTGGTCCTCGGCGAGGGCCGTCATGGCGCCGCAGCCGGAGTGCCCGCACACCACGATGTCGGACACGCCGAGCACGGCCACGGCGTACTCGATGGCCGCCGCCACGGCGTCGGGGCCCGGCGCGTGGGACGGGACGAGGTTGCCCGCGGTGCGGACGACGAACAGCTCACCCGGTTCACTGGCCGTGAACAGCTCCGGGACGACGCGGGCGTCAGAGCAGCCGATGAACAGCGTGTGCGGCGCGTGGTTCTCGGCGAGGTGGGCGAACAGGTCCGCCTTGGCGGGGTGAACGTCCCGCTGGAAACGCGTGACGCCCTGGGCGAGATCGCGCACTGGTCACTCCCTTCGGTGGGTTCCGGTCTGCCGGACTCGGTGAATCCACCATGCATGACCTGGGTCTATAGAGTCCAAGACGCAGTACCCATGTCTCCCATTGCCCGCATCTATAATCGGTTCCATGGCCCTGGAACTGCGTCATCTGCGCTATCTGCTCGCCGTGGCCGAGCACGGCAGCTTCACCCGCGCCGCCGAAGACCTGCGCATCTCCCAGCCCACGCTCTCCCAGCAGGTGCGGCAACTGGAGCGGTCCGTGGGGGTGCCGCTGCTTGACCGCACCGGCCGCGGGGTGCGGCTGACCGACGCGGGGGAGACGTACGCCCGTCATGCCCGCCGTGCCCTGCGGGACCTGGCGGCCGCCGAGCGTGCCGTCCAGGACGTCCAGGACCTGACCCGCGGCCATCTGCGCCTGGCCGCGACGCCGACGTTCACCGCCTATCTGGTGGGCCCCCTGGTCGCCGAACTGCACGCCCGGCACCCCGGCATCACCCTGGACCTCCAGGAGATGACCCAGGACCGTATAGAGTCGGCCCTGCTCGCCGACGACCTCGACCTGGGCATCGCCTTCTCCGGTGCCCATCTGCCCGGCGTCGTGGCGCAGACCCTGTTCACGGAGACCCTGAGCCTCGTCACGGGCGCCCCCGACCTCGACGCGGGCCCGTCCCAGCCGCTACGTGTGGACGAGTTGAGTGAGCGTCAACTGGCGCTGCTGAACGGGGACTTCGCCACTCGCAGCCATATCGACGCCCACTTCGCGGCCCACCGGGTGCAGCCGCGCATCACAGTGGAGGCCAACTCCGTCCAGGCCCTCGTCGAGATCGTGCGGCGCACCCCGATCGCCACGGTGCTTCCCGACGCCATCACCCACGACCACCCGCACCTGCGTCCGGTCCCCCTCGAACCGCCCCTGCCCGCACGCACCGTCACCCTCCTCCGGCGCGGCAGCAGTTACCAGAGCGCCGCCGCCCGCGCCTTCACCCGTCTCACCCAGGACCTCATCCGGGCCCGTGGCTACACAGAGGCCCCGCAGTGACGTCTCGGGCGGAGCTCACGGTAGGGCGGCAGCAACTCGACGCCTGTGGACGGCGGTTACGGCTCAGGCATGCCGAAGTTCCGTCAGCAGCCGCCGCGTCGCCGAGGAGGGGCTCGCGCTGACCTCCTCCAGCGCGAGCCCGAACCGGCGGTAGTGGTGGACGGGGCCGAGATCGTGGAACTCCACCACGGCGGACGACGGTTCGGCCACCGGCAGCGGATCCGCGGCCGTCGCGGGCCGGGGGCGCGCGGCGGCCGGGGCGAGGAGAGGGCGGCCGAGGCTGTGCCACGGGGAGTCGGCGCCGGTGAGCCCGCCCAGACGGCGCGAGAGCACCCCGGGAAAGGCGCGCAGCGCGCCGAGCAGGGCGTGCTGGGTGCCCAGCCGGCCGGCCGTGGCGAGCGCCAGGTCGGCGGCCCGGTCCGCCGCGTCGGGGTCGCCCGCCCGCCACTCCGCCTCCGCCAGGTACACCGCGGCGGCGCACAACTCCAGGGTCCGGTCAGCCTCGTGCATCGACGCGACCGCCCGCCGCAGCCGCAGCGCGAGCGCCTCCTCCGCACGGGAACGCCGAGCTGAGGGGCTGGACTGCCCGGCGCTTTGCGCTAGAGTCGATCAGCCCCACCACACGGGTGAGGGACGACGAGAGCGAAAGGAGGGACAAGCCCATGATCCGCATCATCACCGCGCTTGAGTCCTCCCGGGGTACGGACGGTCTCTGACCGACCCGGAGCGGACGGGCGCCTTCACCGGAGTGTGCCTTGACGTTGCATCAGAACGACCTGACCATGCGTCCGATCACCGGACGCGAAGAACTCGACCTCTTCCGCCGACTGCCCTACACCCTCAACGAGGAACTGGCGGACGACCTCTCCGCCGGCCGCCGACGACCCGAATGGATGTGGGTTGCCGTGCGTGGTGACCGCCTGCTGGCCAGGGCCGCCTGGTGGAGCCGGCCGGGCGGCGACGCACCACTCATCCTGGACGTCCTCGACGTCGACGACAGCATCCCGGCCCCCGATCGCGTGGACACCGGGGTACGACTTCTGCGCACCGCGATGGCGGCCACCCTCCCGAACAGGGCGCGGCTCCCCGAGTACGGGCGCTTCCTTCCGCCCGACTGGCGTGAGAACGCGGCGACCAGGAACGTCGTCGAGGAGCGCATGACCGTGGTGGAACGTACCGGTGCCCGGCTCCTGGTCGAACGACTGCGGCTGGAATGGCGCCCCGGATCACCCGTTCCCGAGCCCCGCGGGCGTCTCGCCTTCCGGCCCGTCCACGACGCCGGGGAACTGGTCGCCCTGATGACCTCGGTCCTGGACGGGACACTCGACGCGCACAGCCGGGAGCAGCTGACCGGGATGTCCGTCCACGAAGCGGCCGTCAAGCACTACGAGGAGGAACTCGCCCGCTACACCAGCCCGCGGGACTGGTGGCGCGTCGCGACCCTGCCCGGCGGAGAGCCCGTGGGATTCGTCGTCCCGGCCCACAACGGCTACAACCCGATCATCGCCTACATCGCGGTCCTGCCCGCCCACCGGGGCAACGGTTACATCGACGACATCCTCGCCGAGGGCACCCGTGTGCTCGCTGAGCAGGACGTTCCCCGCATCCGGGCGTCCACGGACCTCGGCAACATCCCCATGGCACACGCCTTCCACCGGGCCGGCTACGTCAACTTCGAACGCGAGATCAACATGACCTGGAACTGACCGGCGCGGGGGCGCCCGCAAGGGTGCCCCCGCACCAACTCGCCCTGCCGGCTCAGCCGATGGTGACGACGCGTGCCCAACGCGGCGGGGCGTCCGGGACGTAGGCGGGATTCCCCTCGTTCACGGCGCGGGCGGGACGGGGGAACAGACCTGCGACGGTACGGCAGGGCGGTTCCGCGGATGGCCACGGTGTCTGACCGTCCGTCAAGGCGACGATCACGTCCGGGCGGGGACTGGAGCGCAGCGCCCGCGCGAAACCGGACCGCAGATCCGTGCCCCCACCGCCGAGCAGTTCCATGTTCTCGGCGTGGCAGAGCGGGACGGCGACCCCCGCCGCCGCGTCGCAGGAGACCACCGAGACCAGATCACGCCGTCCGCCCACCGCCCGCGAGATCGCCGCCACCTCCAGCAGCGCGCTGCCCAGCTCACCGTCGCTCACCGACCGGGACGTGTCGATCACGACGCAGACCCGGGGCGGTGCAGGGCGCAGGCTCGGCAGCAGCACCCCGGGGACGGAGGCCGAGCGCCGGGACGGACGCCGGTAGCTGTGGTTCTCGCCCACCCCCGGCGCACCCACCGCCGAGCGGACCGCCGCCCCCAGCAACTTCCGCCACGGCTGTGGCGGATGGAACGCCTCTTCCGCCCACCGGCGCCAACCGGCCGGCGCGTCCCCCGGGCGGCCCCTGATCCCCTCCGCGACCCTGAAGCGGACCGCGTCCCGCTGCTGCCTGCTCAGCCCGTGTACCCCGTCGGGTCCCAGCTCCCACGGCCGGTCCTGCCCGTCGGCGCCGCTGCCGCAGTCCAGCCAGGCAAGGTCCGCGGTCAGCCCGGACATCGACGTCGTCCGCAGGTACTCCTCCATGAGCAGCCCGTCGGGCAGCCGCAGCATCGACGGCAGCACCGCCCCGGCGGGCAGGGGCAGACCGTCACCGTAGATGTCGTCGTTGATCTCGAAGTCGGCGGCGATGTTCAGGCGCAGCCTCCCCCAGCCTTCGGCAGGGGGGACCCCTGCCCCGCTTCGCCCGTCCGGTCCGTGCTCCTCGTGCATCCGCGCATACCGCTCGCCCCGGCCGTGATGGTCGCGCAGCAGATGGGAGACCTCGTGCACCCAGACGCCCGCCAGCTCCTCCACCGAGGTGCGCGCCACGAAGCCGGGGGAGACGTAACAGCGCCAGTGCGCGTCCACCGCCATCGTCGGCACCGACCGGTCTTCCACCACATGCAACGCGAACAGCGCGTCGGCCAGATAGGGACGGACCTTCACCGCGTGCAGCCGCGCGGCCAGCAACCTCTCCATGTCCAGCGGGAGTCCGGGAGGGCCGGCTTGTTTGCCGGATCCCCCCTGTCCCCCGGGCACGGTGGCCCGTCCGGAGCGCGCCGGCGCGGGCCGGGGTATCGGGCGCGGCAGTGGGGACGGCCGCCGGCGAGGCCCCGGGTGCCCTGAGACCTCCGTCACTGGCCCGCCCCCGCCGTACATCCGACGCCGGCCGACGCCGTGGCCCGTCCCACCGACCGCTCCGCCCGCCGGGCGAGACCGATCACCCCGGCCAGCCGCTCCACGGCCTCCGGCACCTCCCAGTCGTCGCGCCGCAGCGCGGCCAGCGCCGTCGCCGGGGCGACCAGCAGGTCCGGGGCGCCGGTCTCCAGCGCCCGTACGAGCACCGCCCAGCCCGCCTCCCAACGCTCCCGCTCAGGCCACGCACCGACGGCGGCCACCACCGCCTCCAGCGCCGCCTGACGCAGGTCGCCCCGCGCCGGCAGTTCGGCGGAGGGCGGATCGGCCAGCAGCGACTCCGGGTCCGGCAGATCCATCCGGTCCAGATGGGCGAGGAGTTCGAGCCCCGGTCCGTCTCCCACCGCGCCCCGCACCAGCAGCGCCAGCACCTCCCGGGAGACGGAGGCAGCCGTGCCGAAGGCCAGCAGGGTCAGGGCAGCCTCCCAGCTCCGGGGCGAGGGCCAGGCACCGCCGCGCCGTGTCTCGGTGCTCGGCAGCCGGTGGATCAGCGTCGGCCGGACCTCCAGGAAGCCGCAGACCGCACGCCTGGCAAGGGCCACCGCGTCCGGCAACCGCTCCGGCACCAGCCGGGGCAGCTCGGCCCGAGGCCAGACCCCGCCCAGCCCGCGTACCACCACCTCCCGGTCGTGCACCCAGTGCAGATGCACGAACCGGTTGGCCAGCGGCGGGCTCAGCTCCCACCCGTCCGCCGCCGACGTGCGCGGATTGGCAGCGGCGACGATCCGTACGCCCTGCGGCAGTTGGAGCGCACCGACCCTGCGCTCCAGGACGACCCGGAGCAGTGCCGCCTGGACGGCGGGGGTGGCGGTGGAGAGTTCGTCGAGGAAAAGCAACCCGCGCCCGGCCCGCACGAGTTCGACGGCCCACTGTGGTGGTGCCATCGGCACCCCCTGCACCGCCGGGTCGTCGCCCACGATGGGCAGCCCGGAGAAGTCGGACGGCTCGTGGACGCTGGCGATCACGGTGGTCAGCGGCAGGTCGAGTGAGGTGGCGAGTTGGGTCAGGGCAGCGGTCTTGCCGATGCCCGGCTCGCCCCAGAGGAGCACGGGCAGGTCGGCCGCGACGGCCAGGGCGAGCGCTTCGAGCTGCTCGTCGGGGCGCGGCTCCGTGGTGGTCGTCCGCAGGAGGGTCAAGAGGTCGTCCGCGACATTGAGTTGAGTGCCGGTTGAGGATGCGGACAGAAGAGTGCTGGACGTCATGGGCATCACCTGGGGTGGGTAAGGGAACGGGACGGCCCGTCGCCGGAGTGGTCGTGGTGCAGTGGGGCGTGCGCCGGCGATGCGCGGCGCGGTAGGGGGACTTCGCCGGTGCGAGAGGTGGGGCTTCAGCGGGTCAGGCCGGTGCGGGGCCGGGCCCGGCTGCTCCGCTTGTGGCGCACGGCGGGAGGTGTACGACGGTCGAGCCGGGGACGATGGCCCGCCTCCGTGCGACCGGCGCCCGAGGCGTTGCCGTCCCCGACCGCCTCGGCACGGGGGTGCGCGGTGAGGAGTCCCGAGCGGAAGAGCCCGTGGTCGATCCGGCGGGCCGCGGCCGACTCCAGTGCCTCCCGGAGTGGTCCGTCGCGCAGGACAGCGGCGGGACCGAGCAGTGCCTCGACCACGGCCAGTGCCCCGGCGACGTCACCGTGGCCGAGCCGTTCCCGGACGGCCGGCAGTGCCTCCGGGCTGCGGTGCACCGCGTCGATCGCCCGCAGGCAGGGCAGCCCAGGGCCGCCGAGCGCCATCAGCAGTTCCTCACGGTGCAGTTGGGCCGCATCGTGATCGATCGCCGTCAGCACACCGTTCCTCGGCGCGATCCGGTGGACCTCGCCGCGGCACTGCACCCGGTGCGGATCGCCGGCCTCGTGGACGGGGCCGGCCGCCGGTGCCGAGCCGTCCGACGCCAGTGCCGCGGCGACGAGTGGATGCAGTCGCCCGGCCGCGATCAGCCCCGCGCGCAGCAGCTCCAGATCCGGAAGGACCCGGGCCGCCGCCTCCGGAAGTACAGGAAGCGCCGCGACCGCGTGCGGCGGCAGGGCGTCCCGCAGGGGCCGGAACGTCGGCGCATGACTGTCGTCGGGGGCGACGAGTTCGAGCACGGCACGGTTCCGCGCACCGAGCCGTACCGTGAAGGCGCCGCGAGGAGGCCCTTCGGCCCGCAACAGCAACTCCGCCTCGGCAGCCCAACGAGCTACCGCCCAGGGGGAATCGTGCCCGGTCGGCCGGCCGGGCGGCGCCACGGAGGGTGCCGCGCCGGCACCGCACCGCCGTGCCAGTTCCCCGCTGCGCCCGGAGTCCCAGAGATGCCGGTGCAGGTCGAGCCGGAAACGCCGGTCGGGATGCGGGTGCGGGTGCGGAAGGTGCTGCCCGGGGGCTTCGTTCCCGGACCCCTCCCACAAGGCCAGGGACATCCGCTGTCCGGCGTCGGCCCGGACCGGCGGTGTCCGCACCACCAGTTGCAGCGGAGTGGGGCCCGAACTCCGGTAGCGGGCGAGGGAGATGGTGACGCCGGGCCGCAGCCGTCCGTCGGGGGCGATCCGGGGCATGTGCCAGCGGAGCAGATCAGGCGCCAGCCGACGCAGATCCGCGCGAAGGCGGGTGGCGAGATCGGTGCCGTGGCGGTCGCGCACGGCGCGCAGATCGAAATCGACGTCGACACGAGCGGCGGCGCAGGCCCCCGCCCAGTCACCGGCCGCACGCCGTGCGGTCGCGGTCTCGATCATGGACGGTGGCACGGCGTACTCACGTACGCGCTGCCACATCAACAGGCGGGTCGGAATCTCGTTCGCGATGTGATGTGCCATCAGCACTCACCTTGCGCGAAAGAGTCCCCCAATCCGTTCGAGGAGAGGTTCATCACCCGAGCATCATAGGACACCTGGCTAGAGGTCGAGGACGACTTCGGTGTTTGGTTCGCTGCAGCAGACCAGGACGGTGCCGGGTTCCGGGAGTTCGAGGGGCGGGGTGGTGTAGGTGATGTCGCCCGCCATGAGGTGGGTGACGCAGGTGTGGCAGACGCCGGTGCGGCAGGACCAGCGGGTGGGAATGTCGCAGGCCTCGGCGAGGTCGAGCAGGGAGGCGTGGGCCGGTGACCAGGGGGTGCTGATGCCGCTGCGGGCGAAGGTGATGAGCGGGCCGGAGCCCGCGGGACCGGGCGGCTGGTGCGGCCGGACGGCGGCGGTGGGCGTGACGCCGGGGTTGATGGCGGGCAGGGCGCTGAACTGTTCCGTGTGGATCCGCTCGGCCCGCAGACCGTGGTCGCGCAGGTAGCCGCCGAGGTCGTCCATGAAGGCGGTCGGTCCGCAGAGGTAGGCGTCGGCGTCGGTGGGGATGCCCAGGGCCGTGAGCGCCGGGGCGGTCGGGCGGCCCCGGGTGATGTGCCGCTCGCCCGGGGGCGGGGCCTCGGAGGTGTAGTAGATGTGTTCGTGGGCGTCGGGGAGTCGGGCCAGGAGGGCGTGGGCCTCGTGCGCGAACGCGTGGTGGGCACGGTCGTGCGCGGTGTGGATCCACCAGACGGCGCGTGGGTCTCGTACGGCGGCGAGCCCGTGGAGCATCGCGAGCACGGGAGTGGCACCGATGCCCGCGGAGACGAGGACGATCGGGCGGGTACCTGCTTCAAGTACGAACGTTCCCCGGGGACTTGCGATGTCCACGAGGTCCCCGGGATGGAGCGTGGCATGGATGTAGCCGCTGACCCTTCCGCAGGATTCGCGCTTGACGCTGATGCGGTAGGTACGGTCGGTGGGCGTGGAGGACAGGGAGTAGCTGCGCACCGTGGGGACGCTGTCGCCGACGGCAAGCCGGATGGAGAGGTACTGGCCGGGGCGGGCCTCGGGCAGCGGCGTGCCGTCGGCGCTGTCGAGGTAGACCGACGAGATGTCGGCGGTCTCCGGAACGATGCGGGCCACGCGCATGCTCTTGAAGCCCGGCCACCCCGGCTCCTGCCTGGACTGCCGTGTGCTCGCGCGTTCGTCCGGCCATCCGGGTTCCTGCTGGGGCTGCTGGGCGGCGGCGAGTTCGCGGAAGGACTGCTGCCAACCGGGGCTGAGAGCAGGGATGCTGAGCGCCTTGCGCAGTTTCGCGGAGTCACGGTGGGGGAGGTAGAGCAGCGCGTCGGTGTCGGCCACGCTGAGTTCCTCCGGCCCCTTGCGGACGAGGGTGATCTCGTCGCCGGCCTGGACGTGCCCCTCGGTGAGCACGCGCAGGTAGAAGCCGGGGCGGTGGTGGGCGACCAGCAGGGACGCCATGGTGGGTTCGCCGAGGCGCATGCCGACGCGGTAGCAGGTGACGCGGGGCTGGGTGACCTCGAACTCGGCCTCGCCGATGCGGTACCGGTCACCGATGCACACTTCGTCGTCGGGCAGTTCCTCGACGGTGAAGTTCTCCCCGAACATCCCGAAGCTCAGATCGTCGCGACCGAGCTGCTTCTGCCAGTACCGGTAGGACTCCGACTGGTAGACGAGGACGGCACGGATCTCGCCGCCGTGCCCGGCCAGATCTCCCTGACCGTCTCCGTCGACGTTCAGCCGCCGGACCATGCGGGGGCCTTCGACGGGAGCCTTCCAGGCTCCGGTGCGGACGGTCCTTCCCTGCCATGAGACGTCCGTGGGCATTCCCACGTTCACGGACAGCAGCGTCGCCATCGCGGACCTCCTGCGGGGTGGTCGGCCGGGGCGGCAGCCGGGGCAGCCCCTCATGGCGCTGTGATCTGTGCGCTGGGATCGATCCTAGTTCGTGCACCGGCAGGGGGCGCGTTCGTCCGCGGGGGAGGGCGAGGGGTGCGGACGGCAGCGGCGGACAAAGGCAAAGCCGCGGCAGACAAAAGCAAAGGCAAGGAGCACCCGCTCCTTGCCACTCTCAACTTATAGCGCACCGGGGGCCTTGCGGCAAGGCCCGGGTCGTGCCGCAGAATCTCCGGTCGAAGCCAGAAGCTGCGGAAATAAGTGATTCGCGAAATGCGCGCGCTTTGTCAATGTGCGCGTGCGCGCGCCGCCGGACCACGCGGAGTGGCCGGCCGGCGAAACCCTCTCTTCTTGAACGGGCGATTTGATGACGGACGTGATCGTGGTCGGCGGCGGACCAACAGGCTTGATGCTGGCCGGCGAGTTGCGGCTGCACGGCGTGCACGTGGTCGTGCTGGAGAAGCTGACCGAGCCGACCGGGCAGTCCCGCGGACGCGGCCTGCACGCGCGCAGCGTCGAGATGATGGACCAGCGCGGTCTGCTGGAGCGGTTCCTCGCGGTCAGCGAGAAGTTCCAGGCCGGCGGACTCTTCGGTGGCATCGTCAAGCCGTGGCCGGACCTGCTGGACACGGCACACCCGTACGGCCTCGCCACCCCGCAGCCGGTCACCGAGCGGCTGCTCGAAGAGCGCGCCATCGAAATCGGCGCCGAGATCCGGCGCGGCCACCAAGTGGTGGACCTGAGCCAGGACGAGGACGGCGTGACCGTCGAACTGGCCGACGGCACGCGCCTGCGCTCGCGCTACCTCGTCGGCTGCGACGGCGGCCGCAGCACCGTGCGCAAACTGCTCGGCGTCGGTTTCCCCGGCGAACCCGCCAGGATCGAGACCCTGCTGGGCGACATGGAGACGACCGAGGATCCGGCGACGGTCGCCGCCGTCGTCACCGAGGTCCGCAGGACCCAACTGCGGTTCGGCGCCATCCCCGACGTGGACGGACGCGAGGGGGTGTACCGCATCATCGTGCCCGCCGACGGGGTGGCCGAGGACCGTACGGCCCCGCCGACGCTCGACGAGTTCAAGGAGCGGCTGCGGGCCGTCGCGGGCACCGACTTCGGGGCGCACTCGCCGCGCTGGCTGTCCCGGTTCGGCGACGCCACCCGGCAGGCCGAGCGCTACCGGGTGGGCCGGGTCCTGCTGGCCGGCGACGCCGCGCACATCCATCCGCCGACCGGCGGGCAGGGGCTCAACCTCGGCGTGCAGGACGCGTTCAACCTGGGCTGGAAGCTGGCCGCCGAGGTCAACGGCTGGGCCCCGGACGGGCTGTTGGACAGCTATCACACCGAACGGCACCCGGTGGGCGCCCGGGTGCTGGAGAACACCCGCGCGCAGATCACGCTGCTCGGCACCGATCCGGGCGCGACCGCGCTGCGGGAACTGTTCTCGAAGCTGATGGACTTCGAGGAGGTGAACCGGTACGTGACCGGGATCATCACCGCGGTGGAGGTCCGCTACGACATCGGCGACGGCCACGAACTGCTCGGCCGGCGGCTGCGGGACGTGCGGCTGAAGCGAGGGCGCCTCTACGAGCTGATGCACGGTGGACGCGGGCTGCTGCTCGACCGGACCGGCCGGCTGTCGGTGGCGGGCTGGGCGGACCGGGTCGACCATGTCATCGACGCCAGCGAGGAGTTGGACGTACCCGCGGTACTGCTGCGGCCCGACGGCCATGTGGCGTGGGCCGGCGAGGACCAGCAGGATCTGCTCTACCGGCTCACCAAGTGGTTCGGCGCACCCGCCGGTTGAGCACGCCTACTCGGCTGCCACGTCACGGGTGCGCTGGTAGTGGCGCCGCGCCTTCATGCGGTTGCCGCAGACGGCCATCGAACACCAGCGGGCCCTGTTGGTCTTGCTGCGGTCGATGAGGAAGCGCCGGCACTCGGGGTTGGCGCACGGCCGCAGCCGTCCGGGCATCGTCCGCTGAACCGCGCTCCACGCCAGCACCGCTTCCACCGCCATCCGGCGCTCCGGAGGGGTGTCCAGCTTCCACGACACTCCCTCGGACGACACGTCCGGCCGGGAGGTGACGCCCTTCAGGAGCGGGCCCAGCGTCGTGGCGGTCCGGGCACCGCGCACCACGTCCTGGAGGGCGTCGCGTGCCTGGACGAGGCCGCGCAGCTCGTCCGCCGTTCCGCTGCCGCCGTGGGCCCGCTGCCATGACCTGGCCGCTTCCGGGTCCGCCAGCTCGTCCTGGACGGCACCGCCGACAACCGGCGTGCTGTTGAGGAGATCCAGCAGCGCGTCCTGCCGCTCCAGCTCGCTCGCCATCGCATCCCCTAACCGAATGGGCTCGCTTGACAGGTTACACGCGCCGCGATCGCCGGCGGAGGTTGAGTAGACAGTGTCTACGACGCAGTGGTAGACACTGTCTATGACTGAGGAGAGCTCCCTGCGGGAGCGGTTGATCGATGCCGGTGTGGACCTCGTGCTCACCGAGGGCTCCGCGTCCGTGGGCCTGCGGGAGACAGCACGCCGAGCGGCGGTGTCGCACGGGGCGCCGCGCCGGTACTTCCCGACGCACCACGCGCTGCTGTCGGCCATCGCCCGCCGCGGCTTCGAGGACCTCGGCGCCCGGTTCGAGGCCGCGGTCGCCGACGCGACCACGGCGCGCGCCCAGTTGGAGGCCGTCGCGCGGGCGTACGTCGGGTACGCGCTGGAGCGCCGCGGCATGTTCGAGCTGATGTTCCGGCACGACCTGCTCGACAGCGGGCCGCAGGCGCCGGACCAGCAGCGGCTGCGCCGGACGACCCTCCCGCTGTTCGAGCACATGACCCAGCTCGTCGCCCGGTGCCGAGCGGAGCGGGACGGCACGCGAGAGGGCGGCGGGCCCGACGACGCCGCACCGCCGCCCGCCGTGACCGCCGCCGCCCTGTGGTCGAACCTGCACGGGATGGCCCAGTTGTGGGCCTGGGGCAGCCTGCAACTCGCCCTCGGGTCCCCACCGCCGGACGGCGGTCCCGAAGACGATCAGTGCGACCGGCTCGTCGCGACCGTCGTGGCCGCCCACCTCGGCCCGGTGACCTCATGACCACATCCGCCCAGCGGCGGCTCGCGCTCCTGGTCAGCGCGGCCGGCGCGGTGATCGTCGCACTGGACGGCACGGTCCTGCTCCTGGCGCAGCCCAGCCTCCAGCGTGATCTCGGCGCGAGCATCGCCCAGATCCAGTGGACGAGCACCGGCTATCTGGTCGCGGTGGCCGCGTTACTCGTGATCGCCGGGCACCTGGGCGACCGGTACGGGCATCCGCGCCTGCTGCTCGTCGGCGTTCTCGGTTTCGGGGCCGCCTCGGCCGGGATCGCGCTCGCGCCGAACGTCGGCTGGGTGACAGCTCTCCGTGTGGTGCAGGGCGGGTTCGGCGCGCTGCTGCAACCCGCGACGCTCGCGCTGCTGCGGCAGACGTACCCGCCGGAACGGCTCGGCACGGCGATCGCCATCCGTACCAGTGCGATCGCGGTCGCGGCGGGCTCCGGGCCGATCCTCGGCGGTCTGCTCGTGGGACACCTGGGCTGGCGTGCCGTGTTCTGGGTCAACGTGCCCGTCGCGTTCGTCATCGCCGCCTTCGTCCTCGCCGTGCGGACACCCGTACCCGCACGTGCCGACTCCTCGCGCCTCAACCTCAACGGCGCGGGCCTGCTCGCGCTCGCGCTCGCGGTCCTCGTGCACGCCCTGGCCGCAGTACCCGAGCGAGGGTGGACCGCGGCGCCTACGCTGCTCGAACTCCTCGCCGTAGTCGGCGTGTTGGCGGTACTCGTCCGGCACGAACGGCGCGCCACGCACCCGATCGTCCCGCCGGCCGTGGCGCGGTCCGCACCCGTGACGGCCTCGATGGCCGTCCTGCTGGTCACGTCCGCCGGCCTGTTCGGATCGTTGTTCAGGGCCACGTTCTATCTCCAGGACACTCTCCGCCTCGACCCGCTCACCTGCGGTCTGCGCGTCCTTCCGCTGACCGTGTTCATGGTCCTCGGCTCGCCCGCCGCGAGCGCCGCGCTGCGCCGCTACGGTGCGCGCCACACCGCGATCGCGGGCACCGCCCTGGTCGTGGTCGGCATCACCGTGCTGTCCCGGCTCGACGCGGACAGCCCGTGGATCGTCACGGGCACGGCCTTCGGCCTCATCGGCGCCGGGTTCGCCGCGGTGATGGTCACCGCCACGGGGACCGTGGTCGGCGACGCGCCGCCGGGGTACGCGGGAGTCGTGGGTGGGCTCAAGCAGACCGCCATGAACATCGGGCCGACCCTCGGCATCGCCGTCGCTGCCGGCACGACCGGGTCCGCCGTCTCGGCGATGAGTTCCGCCCTGCTGGTCCTGGCCGCACTCACCGCCCTCGGTCTGCTTCCCGCAACGCGACTGCCCCACCGCAACCTAACCTGTAAAAGTGCCTTGACTGGTTAGAGGGGGAGGTGTTCGACTGGAGTGACAGCGTCCGAAACTCGAGAGATGGGTGAGAGGCATGGTCTTCGCAGTCCACCACCGCACGGCCACCGTCGACGGTCTCGACGTCTTCTACCGGGAGGCCGGCGATCCACGGGCCCCCGTGGTCGTACTCCTGCACGGCTTCCCGACCAGTTCGCACATGTTCCGTCACCTGATCCCGGCGCTCGCGGACCGGTACCGCGTGATCGCCCCCGACCACATCGGCTTCGGCCAGTCGGCGATGCCCTCCCCGCAGGACTTCCCGTACACCTTCGACGCTCTCACCGAGACCACCTCCGGGCTGCTCCAGCGGCTGGGCGTCGACCGGTTCGCGATGTACGTGCACGACTACGGTGCCCCCATCGGCTGGCGTCTCGCCCTCCAGGCCCCGGACCGCGTCACCGCGATCATCACCCAGAACGGCAACGCCTACGACGAGGGCTTCGTCAAGCCCTTCTGGGACGGCCTCTTCGCCTACGCCAAGGCGCCCGGGCCGAACACCGAAGCCCCCGTGCGAGGTGCCCTGACCCCCGACGTCACACGCTGGCAGTACGTCAACGGGGTGGCCGATGCCACCCTGGTCAGCCCCGACAACTGGGTCCACGACCAGGCCCTGCTGGACCGGCCGGGCAACGACGAGATCCAGCTGAGGCTATTCCGCGACTATCCCTCCAACGTGGACCTCTACCCCCGGGTCCAGCGCTACTTCCGGGACTCCCAGGTGCCGCTGCTGGCGGTCTGGGGAGCCAACGACGAGATCTTCGGCCCCGAGGGTGCCACGGCGTTCGGCCAGGACCTGCCCGACGCCGAGATCCACCTGATCGAGTCAGGGCACTTCGCTCTGGAAAGCCACCTCGACACCATCACCGGGCACATCCGTGACTTCCTCGGCCGCGTCCTCGCCTGACGCGTCCGACCGCTCCTCGCGGGTGGTGGCGAAGCGCTTGCGGTACTGGCTCGGCGTCGTGCCCAGATGGCGGGCGAAGGCGCGTCGGAGTGTCTCGTCCGAGCCGAGCCCGCTGTGCCGCGCGGTCGAGGTCACGCTGTGGCCTTCGAGTAGCAACTGCTGGGCGCGGTCGAGGCGGACCCGCTCCACCCAGCGTGCGGGCGTGGTGCCCAGTTCGGCGCGGAACAGCCGGGCCAGATGCCGGGGGCTGACGGCCGCGGACGCGGCCATGGCGGGCAGGCTGTGGTCGGCGGCCGGATCGGAGAGCACCGACGCGATCAGCGGCCGGAGCAGGTCACCGCGAGGCGGCGGGGTCGTGATGGCCGTGGAGAACTGCGACTGCCCGCCCGGACGTTGCATGAAGACGACCAGCTCACGCGCGACGTTCCGCGCCACGTCGGCGCCGTGGTCGTCCTCCACCAGCGCGAGCGTCAGATCGATGCCCGCGCTGATGCCCGCCGAGGTGACGTACCGCCCGTCGCGGATGTGCATGGCGTCCGGCTCGACGCGCACACGCGGGTAGCGGCGCGCGAGCGTGGCCGCGTGCCGCCAGTGCGTCGTCGCGCGACGGCCGTCCAGCAGGCCCAGTTCGGCCAGCACGAAGGCGCCGGTGCACACCGAGGCGACCCGTCGCGCCCGCTCGGTGAGTACGCGGACCGAGGCCAGCAGCTCCTCCTCCACCGGCTGTCGCGCCAGCCGGTCGCCTCCGGCCACCACGACCGTGTCGACCGGCCCTGCCTCGGCCGCCCGGACCGTGCCGCTCAGCGCGGGCCCGGCGGAGGTCGTCACCGTCCCGCCGCGGGGGGAGACGAGTACCAGCTCGTAGCCGGGAGCGAGCCGGCCCGCCTGATGGAGAACCTCCGACGGACCGCTGACATCGAGCATGGTCACGCCTTCGAAGACGATGAAGCCGACCCGATGTGTCATGTCCGAATCCGTGGTTTTCCTGGCAGCAGGGACATGGCCCAGCCTATGCCGTCCGGTGAACCCTGGAGACATCCGGAGGCATCGGAGCCGGATCCCGATCGGACGAAGAAGGCGGACGGACAATGAGTGAAGTGATCGCAGGAGTGGAGATCCCGGACACCACCTTGGTGCGGGAGGCGACCGAACTGGTCCGCGACGTCGCCCCGCCGCTCCTCTTCCACCATTCCCGGCGGGTCTTCCTGTGGGGGTCGCTGCGCGGCCGGGAACAGCGGCTCGGCTTCGACCCCGAACTGCTCTACGTGGGCGCGATGTTCCACGACCTGGGGCTCACGAAGCGCATGCGGCGCACCGACCAGCGCTTCGAGATCGACGGTGCCGACGAGGCCCGCCGCTTCCTGCACGCCCACGGAATCGCCGGCGAGCCCGCCGACCGTGTCTGGACGAGCATCGCCCTGCACACCACCCCGGAGATCCCGCTGCACATGGCACCCGAGATCGCCCTGGTGACCCGCGGCGTCGAACTCGACGTCCTGGGAATCGGCTATCACGCGGTCTCCGACGAGGAGCGCGCGGCGGTCGTCGCCGCGCACCCGCGCCCGGATTTCAAGAACGGGATCCTCGCCGCGTTCACCGAGGGCATCGAGGAACGCCCCGACACGACCTTCGGGAACATCAAGGCCGACGTACTGGCCCACTACGTCCCCGGCTTCCGGCGCACCGACTTCGTCGAGGTCGTCAAGAACTCCGACTGGCCCGAATGACCGGGCCGCCGCACCTGCCGTAATCCCTCTCCCGTGCTCCGGAATGAGACGGAGCCGACACGGTCCGCATTCCCTCCGCCCGGCTCAGCTCGATAGGGTGCCGTTAAGGGTTGGCAAAGAAACAACCAAGTCGGACGACAGGGAGCACAACCGTGGGCGCTGCGCGCATGAGTGGTACGCCGTTGCCGGGAATAGGGGTCCGCTACGACCTCACCACGCGAGAACAGCGCCGTCTGTCCGTGGTCGCACACCGGGACGGAACACGGACCCTGAGCGCGTACCGCGAGGACGACCCCGACGCCTGCGCGCTGTCCGTGCGGATGACCGCCGGGGAGACGGCGGCCGTCATCGACGCGCTCATGCCGTCCCATCACAGCCCCAACCTGCTGTCGACGACCGAGTTGGGACTGGTGGCGGAGCGCGTCGAACTGTCGGCCACCTCGTACTGGAACGGGCGGGTGCTGGGCGAGACCCGGATGCGTACCGAGACCGGCGTGTCGATCGTGGCGGTGCTGCGGAGGGCCGAGGCGATCCCGTCCCCCGGGCCCGACCTGCGGCTGGCGGGCGGGGACACCCTGATCGTGATCGGCACGCGCGAAGGCGCCGATGCCGCCGCGGCGATACTGGGACGGGAGTGATCGCGTGCACTCGTCCGCTGTCTTTCTGATCGAGTTCGGTGCGATCATCCTCGGCCTGGGCCTGCTGGGCCGGTTCGCCGGGCGCTTCCAGTTCTCGCCCATCCCCCTGTACCTGCTGGCCGGACTCGCCTTCGGCCAGGGCGGACTGCTCCCGCTGGACACCAGTGAGGAGTTCGTCGCCATCGGCGCCGAGATCGGCGTCATCCTGCTGCTGCTCATGCTGGGGCTCGAGTACACCGCCAGTGATCTGGTCTCCAACCTCAAGACCCAGTACTCGGCCGGGCTCGTCGACGCCACGCTCAACGCCCTGCCAGGCGCCGCCATGGCGCTGCTGCTGGGCTGGGGGCCGGTCGCGGCCGTCGTCCTGGCCGGGGTGACCTGGATCTCCTCGTCCGGTGTGATCGCCAAGGTCCTGGGCGATCTGGGCCGGCTGGGCAACCGGGAGACACCGGTGATCCTCAGCATCCTGGTCCTCGAGGACCTTTCCATGGCCGTGTACCTGCCGATCATCACCGCCCTGCTGGCCGGTGTTGGGCTGGCGGCGGGCAGCGTCACGCTGGCCATCGCCCTCGGTGTCGCCGCGCTGGTGCTGCTGGTGGCGGTGCGGTTCGGACGGCACATCTCGCGCTTCGTCTCCAACGACGACCCCGAGAAGCTGCTGCTGGTCGTACTGGGCCTGACCCTGCTGGTCGCGGGGCTCGCCCAGCAGTTGCAGGTCTCGGCCGCCGTGGGCGCGTTCCTGGTCGGCATCGCCCTGTCCGGCGAGGTGGCGGAGGGCGCGCACAACCTCCTGGCCCCGTTGCGCGACCTGTTCGCGGCGGTGTTCTTCGTGTTCTTCGGACTGCACACCGACCCGCAGTCCATTCCGCCGGTGCTGCTGCCCGCGCTCGCCCTGGCCGTCGTCACCGCGCTGACCAAGATCGCCACCGGCTACTGGGCCGCCAAGCGGGCCGGTGTCTCCGTCAGGGGCCGCTGGCGCGCGGGCGGCACGTTGGTCGCCCGGGGCGAGTTCTCCATCGTCATCGCCGGGCTCGCGGTCACGGCCGGGATCGAACCCGACCTGGGCCCGCTGGCCACGGCGTACGTGCTGATCCTCGTCATCATCGGCCCGCTCACCGCCCGCTACACAGAACCGGTGGCCCGGCGCCTGACGGGCCTGCTCGGCAAGTCCGCCCCGGCCGGCGGCGCACCGGCCGAGGGCTGGGCGCCTGGGGCCGAGCCGCAGGAGAAGGTGGCCGATCAGGACACGGTCGGCCGGTCGTGAGTCAGGACCGGCCGATCACGAGTGAGGCGGTCGGCCGGTCCCGGTCGTGAGCGGGACGGTCGGCCGGCGGTGAAATGAGGACGGCCGGGTGGCACTGATGGAGCACCCCCATGGGTCCGCCACCCGCCCCCGGCCGCTCACCACGGTGCGGCGGCCCGCCGCAGTCAGGAACGGGGCGGGGGAACCCGCTGTCTGCGCGGACCGCGCCGGGGGTCGCACAGTTCTCCGGCCATACCGGCCAGGACCATGCCGGTGACGATGAGCAGTCCGTGGGCCAGAGTGATGCCGGTGCCCAGCACCAGCAGGGCGAAGGTGAGCAGCAGCCAGGCCCGGGTGCGCCGGTACTCGCGTGGCGGGCAGGGACGGCCGGCCCGGAGGGCGCGGGCGAACCGGGGATCGTCCCGGTACACGCGAGCCGCGATCTCGCCGAGCAGCTTGTCATCGGTTCCGGGCATGACGCGCTCCTCTCGGCACGCGGCGGCGGGCGGGAGCCATGGCACGGCGGCACGGGCCGTACGGTCGGAAGCCCACACCCCGCGACCGGGCAGGCCGCCGTGGCACTGCCGCCATCGGTGCCGGGCTCCTCTCGTGACTCGACTGAACTCGACGGACGCGGCTTCCCCCGACTCCGGGGCACCGCGGGTTCGCACCGGGGCCCGAGCACGCGGCAACGGCCGGCCACACGCCGGTACGACCGTCGAAAGGGGTTGCGTACACCCTCACCCGCGGCCGGGATGTGCCGCCATCGGGTCCGACACCCATTTACGGGCGGACCCGACGCCCACGGACGGCACGGAATGGGTGCCGGAACCGATGGACCGGCCAGGAGGCGGGCCGGCGCGGCTCAGGCCGCGGCCAGGGGCTCGGCGTCGTGCGCGTCGTGGAGCACGCGGCAGACCTCACCGACCACCCTGGCGTGCATCGGCAGCGAGACATGGCCGACGGCCCGCACCGGGACGTTGCGTATCCGAAGGTCGGGGTGGACCAGCCGGGCGTTGGCGGCGGGGACGATCAGCTCGTCGAGGTCGCTGTGGAACGCCACGAAGCGGGTCCCGCAGCCGGGAGCGGGCTCGGCGAGCTCCGCGAGCACGTCGCTGCCCGGGCGCAGTTGCCGGATCGCCCGCACGGGCAGAGGCAGCGCCGCGGCCAGCGTGCCGGTGTGGGGGGCGCCCAGGGTGACCAGTGTGTGCACACGGGCGTCGCCGCCCATGCGCTGCGCGTAGTAGCGGGCGACCACGCCGCCGAGACTGTGGCCTATCACGTGGACGCGCTCGTGCCCGCTGTCCTCGCAGACCCGTTCCACCTGATCCGCCAGCAGGCGCGCGGCACCGCGGACGTCGTTGTTCAGCCAGTTGTAGTTCAGCACGGCGACCCGGCGGAAGCCCGCCTGCCGCAGGCCGCGCCTCATGATGTGGAAGATCGCGCGGTTGCTGCACAGGCCGTGGACCAGCAGGACCGGGCTGTCGGTGGAGAGGGCAGGAAGGGCCACGGTGCCCGAAGGCGCCACCGGCCAGGATCCGGGAGCGCGGCGTTCCCGGCCCTCGCCGAAGCCGGACGGGTACAGGGCCAGCGCCGCGACGATCGCGGCCACCTCTACGGCGGCGCCGAACACGGCTCCGGTCAGAGTGCGGACGGGGAGCGGGCTTACGCGAATCATGGGGCGACTCCTCACGCCGCCAGGGGCACGCGCTGCCGGAACCACGCGGCGGAACTCGCCTCGCCGCACGGAGAAGGCTCCGCTCTGAGCCCGCGCCCGAAGGCCGCCGCCGAACGGAGACCGGCCGTACAGGCCGTCCGCTCAAACGGATTGCGGGGACGTTAAGCCGAAGATTCCGCTGTCAGCAATGGTTAGGTGGCCGACCTCACACGCGGATTACGAGCGGCAACCGGACGACTGCGGCGAGAGCATCATCTCGACGTCTGCCGGAGGGCCCCGCACACGGCCGAAGGGCCGAAGACCGTGCGCACGGTCTTCGGCCCTTCGGTGCAACGGCCACACCCGCTGTGACGGCGGTGGCGGAGGATGCGGTTCGCCTCCGCGTCACAGCACTGGTTCAGGGGCGGGTCAGCGGCGGCCGGGGAAGTGGTGCCGGTCGCCGTACCAGCCGTGGTGCCGGTACCAGGGCCGGTTGTTGTACCAGCCGTGGTGCCAGGCCCGGTTCCGGTCGCGGTCGCCGAAGTGACCGTGACGGTCGTCGCGGTCGCGGTCGCGGTCGCCGAAGTGACCGTGACGGTCGTCGCGGTCGTTGTCGTGGTCGATCCTGAAGAGGTCCGCCCGCTGGCTCTGCGGGAGGTTCCTCGCGCCGTCGTGGTCCGCGCCGGCCGCCAGGGCCGGCAGTGCGGCCGCGCCGACGAGGGCGCCCGAAGCCACACAGGTGGCGATCAGGCGGAGCGCCGTACGAGAAACAGACATGAATCCCCTCACGGTCATGCACACCCGCCCTGGTTGGCCGGGCGTGCGGTCCGAATTCCCGGCTTGGTGCCGAGACGCCACACTGTGGCCCTCCACGACGACAGCAGATCGCCGAACCGATTCGTGTTACGAAACGCGGATATATCCGTAACTCTCCCTTGTACGGAGCATCGATCGGGGGAGTGCGCGGGCCACCTGGCGGTTTCGCCGCCTCTCCTCCCGCGAATGGCCGAAGGCCTTCCGTAACAGCGGCGCGACCCCCTGTCGGGGGACCAGTTCCGGGCGGGGCGCACGCGGCCGTTACGACCCTCGCGAAAGGGTAGGTACCGGGTATTCAGCCCGACGGGTGAACCCGTCCTGGAGGCGAGCTGATGACCGCGGCGACCATGCGTGCGGCGCCCCTCTCCCGTGCGGGCCGCGACCCGGCGGGAGACGGAGCTCCCCCCCGGTGACCTCGTACATCCGCACGCAAGGGACGATCGCCGCGATCATCAACGTGGTGGTCAACTCGCTGATCACCTGGCTCAGCCATCACCCGGCGGGCTTCGTGCCGCTCACCGGGAACGGCAGCATGGTCATCGACGTCTTCATCACCTCGATCGTGCTGCCCCTGCTCGTGTCGCTTTCGTCTCCAAGGGAGTGCGGCGCGAGTTCGATTCCGGACGCCTCGGCGTGACGGACGCGTCGCCCGGAGCGGGACGTGTGCTGTCCCGGCTGCCCGCACGCTGGTGGGTCTTCGGCCTGCTGTGGGGAGTCCCGGTGGCCGTCGTGGCCGTCGTCGTGCTGTGGCTGCTCGGTGCGCTGGGGTGGTCCGGCCTTCCCCTGCCGGGATTCGTGGCGTTCATGGCCGTGTACACCGGCCTGTTCGGGTACGCCATGACGCGCTGGGTGATCCCGCGGCAGCTGTCGGAACGTCGGGCGGCGGCCGCGGGCGGTTGAGCATCGTGGCAACTTCGGCCCACCCCTCGCATCTTTGTGGCGGGGGCGTCCTTGATCGTTCAGCCGTGATTCTTCGTGAGGAGAGCTGGGTACCGATGCCTGACCCGCAGGGCACCTGTCGGAACCCGTGGAAGGCATAGCGACCGGGGCCGGCCGACTGCCACTGCCCGCCCCGCCGCGCGCGTACGCCGCCTCCTCTACGCCATCGACGGCATCCGCCTGATCGCCGCGCTGATGGTCGCCGTGCACCACTACGCGGGCACGCGCCGGGTCGACCAGCCGGGCAACGTGATCTGAAGCCGCATGATCTACGCGGTCGCCCTGATCGCCGTGGCGGCGGCGGGCGCGGGCACCACCTGGGGCCTGGGCCGGCTGCGGGCGCGGCTGCCGATCGTCCGCGACCACACCTGGCTGCGCTGAAGCACGCCCGGCGCGAGGGCGGCACAGCGCGACGGCACCACACTGCGACGGGCCCGCACCACGAGGCCCGTCGCGCCGACCCGCCGCACGGCCCCACGGTTCCGCTGAAGGGTCCCGTCATCCACGCGGTCCCGCACCACGCCGCCGTCCCCGTCGCCCATGGCTGAGGCTGGGGCGCTAGAGAGCCACCAGGCGTCCGCCGCGGCCCCGCAGACGGACGGAGGCCAGGATGCCGCAGAGCACCGCCACGGCGGCGAGCGTGACGCAGGCCGTCAGAACGGTGTGCGCGTCGCCGTGGAGGGCGGCGCGCAGGCCCCGGGCGGCCCAGTGGCCGGGGGAGGCCGGGGCCACGCGTGCGACCCAGGCCGGGAGGACGGCGAGCGGGACGAGCGCGCCGCCGACGCTGCTGAGGAGCATGCCGCCGATGTCGTAGGCGGCCGAGAGTTCGCCCATGCTGCGGACCAGCACACCGACCAGTGCGCCGAGGCCGAGCAGGGTGCAGCTCCAGCTCAGCAGGACGCCCAGCAGCAGGACCGGATGCGGCACTCGCAGCCCGAAGACGCACGCGGCGAAGCCGATGATCAGGAGTTGCTGCGCGAGCAGGGCGGCGAGGACGGGGATCGCCTTGCCGATGAGCATCTCCGCGGGATGCAGGGGCGTACCGCGGAGCCGGTCCCAGGTGCGGCCGATCCGTTCGGCGAGGATCGCGCTGCCGGAGATGCTGAGCGCGAGCAGCGAGAAGGTGACCAGTGTGCCGACGACCGCCTGCTCGGTGCCGGCCGTCGGGCCTTGCGCGGCCACGTAGAGCGGGCGCAGCAGGGTGATGAAGGCGAGCGGCAGGATCATCCGGCTCAGCAGCGGGCCGGGTTCGCGCAGCATGAGCAGCGCGTTGTGACGTATCAGGACGCTCAGGCGGGTGGCGGACTCACGCGGCGACATCACGGGGCTCCGTCCTCTCGTCGGTCGCCGCTGCTTCCAGCGAGTGGTAGAGGTCGTCCAGGCCGGGGCGCCGTATGTCGACGGAGGCGGGGGTGCGGCCGGAGGCGAGCAGGGCCGCCAGGTCGGCACCGGGGTCCGTGGTCGGCAGACGCAGTTCGGGTTCGGCCGGATCGGAGAAGGTGAGCCGGAGTTCGCCCGGCAGATGGCGGGTCAGTTCGTCCTGGGTGCCCCGCGCGATGACACGCCCCGCCCGGGCGAGCGCCAACGTGGCGTCGAGGTCGACGAGTTCCGGCAGGTAGTGAGTGGTGTAGACGACGGCGGCACCGGCTTCGGCGCGCCCCTTGACGGCGGCCAGCAGGGCCGAGCGGGTCTCCGGGTCGGCCCCGGCGGTCGGCTCGTCCAGCAGCAGCAACGGGGGAGAGCCGACCATGGCGGTGGCCGCCTGGACGCGGCGGCGCTGACCGCCGGACAGGAGGCCCACGGGCCGGTCCGCGACGGCGGCCAGCCGCAGCTCGTCGAGGGCCCGGGCGATCTCGGCGTCCCGTCCGCGTCCGCGCAGGCCCGCGAGTCCGGCGAGCAGCCGCAGGTTCTCCCGCACGGTCATGCCGCCGTACAGGGCCGGCTCCTGCGGAGCCACGCCGAGAAGCCGCCGCGCGGCCCGGCCGGCCCGCAGCGCGTCGTACGAGCCGATGCGGACCCGGCCCGCGTCGGGACGCACAAGACCGGTGACGATCTCGACGAACGTGGTCTTGCCGGCACCGTTGTGCCCGATCAGGCCGACGATCTCGCCGGGCGCGACCGTCAAGTCGAAGCCGTCGAGCGCGCGGCGCGGGCCGTAACGCTTCACCAATTCCTCTGCGCTGAGCATCCCGTCTCCGTGAGGTCTACGCCGTATACGTCTACACTGTAGACCCATGAGCGGCAGGCGGGAAGAGATACTGGACGCGGCCCTGGCCATCGCCGACGAGCGCGGCCTCGAAGCCGTCTCGATGCGCGCGCTGGCCGACCGTGTCGGCGTGACACCGATGGCCCTGTACCGGCATGTCAAGGACAAGGCCGCGCTCCTGGACGCGATGGTCGGGCGCCTGCTCGCCGCGCTCCTGCCGTCGGGCACCGCCGAGGATCAGGCCTGGGACGAGCGGCTCAACGCCCTCGCGCACGCCTGCCGAGCGGTGACCCAACGTCACCCCTGGGCCGCCCACCTGCTCTTCTCCCGGCCCGCTGTCACACCGGACGCCGTGCGCGCGGTGGACATCATCTACACCGCGCTCATCGAAGCGGGGGTTCCCGAGCCGGAAGTTCCCCGGCTGGAACGCCTGGTCAGCACCTTCGTGATCGGGTTCGCCGCCTCCGAGGCCTCGGGCCGCTTCGCTCCCGGCGCTCTCGACCCGCGCAGCCGTCGCGGCCGGCTTCCGGAGGGTGAACTGCCCGGCCACAACAGACTCGGGCAGTGGCTGGACCTTCCCGTCGACCTCACCGCCGAGTTCGAGGCCGACCTGAACGACATCAGGCGACTGATCGAGGCGGCGGCGCGGCGTCCGAGTGCCCCGTAGCCGAGCGGCGGGCGAACGCGTATCGGTAGCCTGAGTCATCATGTTCATGAAACGCGCGTGGTTTCTGCCGGTCCTGTTCGTGCTCTGCGGCTCGGTCCTCGCGGCCAGGCTGATCTCCCAGGGGAGCCCCGGCGGAGCCGTGGCATATCTGTTGCTGTTCCTGCTGCTCGCAGGTGCGTGCTCGCCTCTGCTCTTCCCGCGGTCGATCGGTGCTCTGGAGGCACAGGACCGCAGCGCGGCCGACGGCCGGCCGATCATCTTCTGGCGGCCGGGCTGCACGTACTGTCTGCGGCTGCGTATCCGGTTGGGCCATCGCGCCCGCCAGGCGTACTGGGTCAACATCTGGCGTGACCCGGCCGGCGCGGCGGCGGTGCGGGCGGCCAACGGTGGCAACGAGACCGTGCCGACCGTCGTCGTTGCGGGCCGGCCGCACACCAATCCCGATCCCGCCTGGGTGCGCGAACAGCTCTCCGCTTCCGCCTGATCAGGGGGGCGATCCCGCACGCGCAGGTGCGGGCCCCCAGGGGCCGAATGGGCCTGGGGGAGCCCTTGCGGCCCATATCCACCGAGTGATCGCGGTAAGACACTGACAGTAAGGAGCAGACCGAGCGCAGGAGGTGCGCGCCATGCTGTCGCCTGTCGTCGTCGGAGTGGACGGATCCGCCGAGAGCCTCGCCGCCGTCGAGTGGGCCGCCCGTGAGGCGGTGCGCCGCGACCGGCCGCTGCGCCTGGTGCATGCCCGGAACTGGACCCGTGGCCAGGCGGAGAGCGAAACCGCGCACGCCGCTCAGCGGCACCGGGCACGCCGCACCCTGCGGCAGGCCGAGGAGTACCTCCGCGGCTCCGTACCCGATGTGGAACTCACCGACGAGCAGGTCGACGGCCCGGCGACCGCGGCCCTGCTGAAGGCGACCGAGCGGGCCGAACTGCTGGTGGTGGGCTCACGAGGCCTCAGCGGCTTCACCGGAGTCCTGGTCGGCTCCGTCGCGCAGGGGGTGGTCGCGACGGCCCCGCGCCCCGTGGTCCTCGTACGGGCGGGGGAGGAGGCCGAGGACGAGCACTACCCGGCCGGCGACGGCCGCCCGTCCACCAGCACCGGCTTCCGTGACGTGGTGCTCGGCATCGACCTCGCCGACGCCTGCGACGAGGTGATCGAGTTCGCGTTCGAGGCGGCCCGGCTGCGGCACGCCCGGCTGCGTGTCGTGTATGCCTGGCAGCCGCCCTCCGCGATCAGCCTCGGCCCCGGGGACATCGGGCTGATCAACGATCCCGAGCAGGCCGAGGAGTGGCGGGGCTTCCTGTCCGCCGTGCTGAAGGCGTGGCGCGAGAAGTACCCGAACACCGAAGTCCTGGAGACCGTCGTGGAGGGCGGGGCCTCCACCGTGCTGGTCCGGGCCGCCTCCGCGGCGAGCCTCCTCGTCGTCGGCCGTCGCCTGTCCGGCCGGCCGGCGGTTCCGCGCATCGGCCCCGTCACCCACGCCGCCGTCCACCACGTCCGCTGCCCGCTGGCCGTCGTGCCCCACGAGTGAGGCGGAGCCCCCCCGCCGGGTCCACCTGCCGTGATCCGTGGCGGGAGGCATCCCGAGTCCATCCCGGCGCTGCTGGTGGGCCGCGGCGCCGCGGTCGTCAACTTCAGTTCGACCTCCGCGATGTTCGCGCACCCCTACATGGCCGCGTACGCCGCGAGCAAGGGCGGCATCCAGTCCATGACGCACGCGCTCGCCGGCGAGTACGCCAGGCAGGGCATCCGCTTCACCGCCGTGCAGCCCGGCTCCATCTCCTCCGGCATGACCGACGGCAGTGGTGCCAGTAGGCAGAGCGCGGGTCCGGGTCTGCCCGAGGACGCCGACATGAGCCTGCTCACGAAGCTCTCCCCGGCGCTCGGCCAGGGCTTCGCCGGCCCCGAGACGGTGGCGTCCGTGGTCGCGATGCTCGGCTCCGACGACGGCAGCTTCACCACCGGCACCGAGGTCCGCATCGACGGCGGCACCCACTTCTGAGAACGAAGCGGGCGGAAGCGCTCCGGCCCGCGCCCGACCGCTGCGATCCCATCGGGCCTGGCACCCGGCCCGGATGTCACACATTCGGCCCCGAGGGCGTCACATGGGCGGGCTCCGGCCCGTCGGACCCGAGGCACCCGTGGGGAGAGTGTGACCCGATGACCGAACACGATTGGCTGGCCGCTCGGTTCGAGACCGACCGCCCTCGCCTGCGGGCGGTGGCGTACCGGATGCTCGGCTCGCCGGCCGAAGCGGACGACGCCGTCCAGGAGGCCTGGCTCCGCCTCAGCCGCTCGGACACCGCCGCGGTCGAGAACATGAGCGGCTGGCTCACCACCGTCGTGGCCCGGGTGTCGTTGAACATGCTCCAGTCGCGCAGGTCGCGCCGCGAGGACCTGGTCGACGTCCCCGAGACCGGCGGCTCGCCCCGCCCGGACACACCGGTCGACCCGGAACGGGAGGCGCTGCTAGCCGAGTCGGTCGGCACCGCCATGCTCCTCATCCTCGACACGCTCACGCCCGCCGAGCGGCTGGCGTTCGTGCTGCACGACATGTTCGCCGTGCCCTTCGAGGAGATCGCGCCGATCGTGTAAGCGGTGAGGAAGGCGCGGATGAGATCGGCCTTGCCGGCCTGGTCGGTGTCGGCGCCCCCGTCCGGTGCCGGCGCGCCCGTCGGGCCCGCGCCCGGTGCGGCCGCGGCGACGCCCTGCCGCTGGATGCGGCGGCGGGCGCGCGCCCTCGCGGGACACCGTGGCGTCGAGGGTCAGCATGAGGTATGCGGTGCAGATGGCTGGCCAGTTGGCGGGCCGCGGCCGGAGTGCGGTCTGTGGTGCGCCGGCATCTTCGCGCTCGGCGCCGTCGTCAGCGGCGCGCTGCTGCGCGGCGGCCCGCTGCCGACACCCGGCCCGCCCACCGCAGAACCGGCCACCGAACCGGAGAAGGTGCCCACCTGACAGCCGATGAGGAGGGCCGGGCAGCCCGGCCCTCCTCATCAGATCGGCAAGGAGACCGAAGATCGGTAAGGAGACCGACTCACACCCCGGGCGCGGGTCGCACGGCGATGCCGTTCCGCTCCAGCAACGCCGTCGTGACTCCGTCTCCCGGCACCAGCTCCCCGGCGAACGAACCGTCGTAGACCGCACCGCGTCCGCACGAGGGGCTGCGCGGCATCAGCAGTGCCTCGGCGCAACCCGCGTTCCGCGCCGCCGCGAGCGCACGTCGTGCTCCGTTCACGAATTGCGCCGTCACGTCACGCCCGGTGTCGTCGACGACTCGTGCCGTCCCGTCGAGCACGTCATGCCCGTCGCCGCCCACCAGCTCCGCCGGCCGCCGCGGGGTCACGAGCCCGCCCGCGACCTCCGGGCAGAAGGAGACGACTTCGCGGCCGGCCACCGCCTCCTCGATCGCCGAGGACACCTTGTGCCGCCCGTCGAACCGGCACGGAATGCCGAGCAGACACGCGCTGACCAGGACCGCTTCCATGCCGCCAGGCTAACCGCGGCGTTCGGCGAGGAGGAGGGCGAGGGCCGCGGCGCTGAGGAGGGCGCCGGCCAGGGGGAGGTTGTGGTGGCCGGGGGACTCCAGGAGGTGTCCTCCGAGGAGGGCGCCGCCGGCTATGCCGGCGTTGATGGCTGCGGAGCCCGTCGCGGACGCGACCTCGACACTGCGGGGAGCGATGCGCAGGATGCGGCTCTGGAGCGCGGTGATCAGGGCGGCCAGGGCCAGGCCGAGCAGGGCGACCGCAGTGACCGCGGCCCACGGGTGGACGCCCGCCGCCGCGAGTAACGCCAGGGCGGCCGTCAGGAGCCCCACCGTGCCGGTCATCGTGGCCCGGGCGTCGCGGTCGGACAGAGCACCGGACAGCCAGGTACCGGCCAGCCCCGCCAGGCCGTTCAGCAGGAGCACCGCGCTGACGGTGTCCGAGGGCAGGCCGGCTGCCTGGGTGAGGAAGACGGCGACGTACGTGTAGAAGGTGAAGACGCCGGCGACGACCAGCCCGGTCGCCGCCATCAGCAGGGCGAAGCGCGAGCTGCTGGGCCGTTGGGTGATGGACGCGGGGGTCGGTGCGGTCTGTGCCGAGGGCAGCAGGAGCGCGACAGCGACTCCGGCCATCAGGCCCAGGGCGCTCATGACCAGGAACGGCACCCGCCATTCGGTCCGCTGTCCGAGCCAGGTCCCTGCCGGGACGCCGACCGCGCTCGCCAGCGGGATGCCGCTGAACAGTGCCCCGACCACCTTGGCCCGCACTGCTTCGCGGAACATGCTCGTGGCGGTCGCCGCGACCATCGAGAGGAGCACCGCATGGGTCAGCGCGATCAGGATCTGCGCCGACAGCAGGACGGCGTAGCCGGGTGCCAGGGCGGCCAGCGAGGCGGCGGCGGAGAAGGCGCACAGCAGGGCGGTGAGCAGGCGGCGACGCGGGAGCCGCCGGGTCGCCTTGGTCAGTGGTACCGCGGTGACGGTGACCACCAGCCCGTAGCCGGTCACCAGCAGCCCGACCGACGATTCCGACACGTCCAGTCCGTGCGCGATCTGCGGCAGCAGTCCGATCGGCAGGCTCTGCACGGTGCCGTATACGAACAGCGCCAGCGCGAGTGCGGTAACCGCGACCACCGCACGGGCCCGGCCGACCTGCTCGGCGGGGCCGGAAGCAACCACCTGGGGGAGGCCTTGCATGGGGACACGCCTTTCGAACATGCCCACCCACCCGGGAGCCGAACTCCCAACGTTCCACCGTCACTTGGAAGGCGGCTGACGGGCCACACTCTATGACCTCGGCCTGGGCAACTCAACGGACTCGCGGCTTGGGGAAGGGAACCAGCCGATCCCGGCAGTCGCGGAACTCCGGCGACTGATTGAGTACGTTCACTGTCTGAGAGGTGAAGCGGGCGCGGGCCGGGGGAGTGGTCAGTGTTCCTGGGCCGTCGGGCGCATCATGATCTCGTTGATCGCGGCGTGCGGGGGCTGAGTGATCATGAAGGTGATGGCCCGGGCGATGTCCTCGGCACGCAACCAGGCATCCTCCGGCATGGCACGAGCGGCGAGGCGCCCGCCGCCGGTCGCCATCTCCGTCATGGTCAAGCCCGGTTCGATCAGACCTACCCGTACGCCCCGCCCGGTCACCTCCTGGCGCATGCCCTCGCTGAACGCGCCCACCGCGTGCTTCGTCGCCGAGTACACGACGTTGTTCCTGCGCACCACCCTGCCCGCGACCGAGCTGACGTTCACCAGATCGGCGACCCCGCGAGTCCCCTCCTCCGCCGCCCGCAGCAGGTGCGGCAACGCCGATCGAGACATCTGCAGGACCGCGTTGAGGTTGAGGCCGACCATCCGCTCCCAGTCCGCCGGGTCACTCTCCTCGACGGGACCCATGGCCACGTAACCGGCGTTGTTCACCAGCACGTCCAGCCGTGCGAGGCGGCCGACGGCTTCTTCGACGGCCCGACGCGCCTGCGCCGCGTCCCGCAGGTCGGCGGTGAGGACGGCGCACGAGCCGCCCTGGTCGCGGATGCCCGTGGCCAGTTCCTCCAGCCGCTCGGTACGCCGGGCGACGACGGCCACGGCCGCGCCGAGTCGGGCCAGTTCCCGGGCCGTCGCCGCGCCGATGCCGCTGGACGCGCCGGTCACCAGCGCCGCGCACCCCGACAAGGGCGCGTCCGGCGGTGCTTCGGCGTCGGCGCCCGGCGACACGCCGTCCTGTTCCGCGCTCTGTTCCGCAGTCCCCACGCGTCCGGTATTCGGGTCCCTCACGCTCAGCACCGTCCTTCACAGATCGCATCCACCGAGGCCGGCGTGGTGCTTCCTCCTCTCGCAGCTTGCCCCAGGTGGCCCGAGACCGCCTCTCGCCTGTCGCTCGCCGCCGCGCACTAGCCGCGACCGTCGGCGCGCCCCTCGGACAGTGCCGCCTCGCGCAAATGCTCGGCGAGCGCCGCGGTGGCCGTCGGCGTGGCGCCGTCCTTGACGCCCCAGGCCAGCAGAAGGTGGCGGCGCGCCCAGGGATCCTGCAGTTCGCAGACGGCGAGCGGCTGTTCGGGGTCGACGGCGCGACGCGGTACGACCGCGAGCCCGACGCCCGCGGCGGCGAGGGCGACGAGGACGCCGAGGTCGGCCACGGTGGTGCGGTAGCGCGCCACCGGAGCGTGCGGCCCGAGGTGCTCCTCGATCCAGCGGCGCAGCGAGGAGCCGGCGTCGAGCCCGACGAGCGGATGCTCGGCGACCTCGCTGAAGGTCAGTGACGTCCGGCCGGCGATGATTCCTCCGGCCTGGCCGATCACCACGAGGGAGTCGTCGCCGAGAGCCTCCATCCGCAGGCCGCAGTCGCGGGCCTCGTCGTCGACGACGACCCCGAGATCCGCCTCGCCGTCGGCGAGCATTCGCACCGTCTGCGGCGTGCGGTTCTCGCGCACTGTGACGTCGACGTCCGGGTGCGCGCGCAGGAACGACACCAGGCCCTGGGGCACCAGCCGGTGCATCGCGGATCCGCCCGCCAGCAGGGTGAGCGGGGCGGTCGGGGACCGGGTGTAGCCGGCGACGGCGCTTTCGAGGCGCGCGGTCCGGTCCAGGACGTCGCGTGCGTGGCGTGCCAGCGTCGTGCCCGCCGGCGTGGGCCGCACGCCTCGTCGTCCGCGGATGAGCAGTGCCACGCCGGCGTGGTGTTCCAGCGAACGCACCCTGGCGCTGGCGGAAGGCAGGCTCAGGTGCATCCGTTCGGCGCCCGCCGTGATCGACCCCTCCGTCACGATGTGGAGAAAGAGCCGCAGGTCGTCCAGGTCGTAGCGCATCGCCCCAGCCTAAAGCTCAACCTTAGCGGCAGCCTATGGCCCAGCCTTGGGCAGACTGCGTCGATTACGCATTGTGGACCCGCTGGTCGTGCGGCGATGCTCGTCATTGGTGGCGGCGAACGCGCCGGACACTTCGGCGGTGCCGTAGGCACCATTCTGCCGACCCCACGCAGGGCACTGAGTGGCGACCACCCCCGATCGATGGGAGTTGAGGCTGACCGGCATGAGCGATGGCGACAAGGAAGCGGGCGCGCCGTACACGGACACGGCGCGAGCGAGGCTGCTGATGGCCTACGACGCCTGCGTACTGGCGGACCTCGCGCGGGCCTCGGTGCCCGTCGGCGCGCACGAGCTGAACGCTGACGGAAGCACGCGCGCGCCGGGTGCCGTAATGGCCGACGCCGCCCACGTGCTCGCGGCCGCGCGGCGGCTCCTCGAAAGCGCCGCCGTGTACGAGCGCACGGGCGGCGCCGACTGGCAGCTCGTCGGTGACGTCCTGGGTGTGTCCCCGCAGGCCGCCCGGGCGCGCTTCGCCGTGGCCGAGAGCGGCTTCCGGGAGGAACTGCTCCTGCCCGGGCGGACCGGGACCGGCGCGGCGAGCTGCCTGCGCGCCCACATGGCCAGGGAGCCGCTGGAAACGGCCCTCGACCTCGACGACTGGGTCCTCCGCCACCAGGACGGCGACGGCGATCTCGGCCCCGCGCCGGTCTCCGGGGGCCTGGCCCGGACCGATCCTCGGCGCCGCCCCGAGAACCACCGGGCACCACACCTGACCAGCGGCTCCGGACGCCCCGGGGCTCGTTGACGGAAACGGCCACCGGTCGACGTCGGTCTCGGACACTGAGTCGCGGCCGTCGGCCCACCGCATCGGGACCACGGCGGGGCGCGGGATGCGGGACCGCTGTCGCGCCCTGGCCGACCGCGACGTGATCAGCCGCCGGTCACGGGGCGAAGGGGCCACCGGTGCCGAACGCGAGCCCCGCGAAGTTGTCGGCGATGCGGCGGTGCGCCGCGGGGTCGGGGTGGACCTCGTCGGGCAGTGGGAGTTCGGCGTAGTCCGCCTCGCCGTACAGTTCACGGCCGTCGAGATGGTGCAGGTTCGGGTCGTCGGCCGCCCGCTGCTCGACGATCCGGGCGAGTTCGTGGCGGATGACGTTGAGCGTCAGGCGCCCGGCGGCGCGCTCGGCCGGATCGCCCGTGGCCTTGAACCGCAGGGTCCCGTCGGCGAAGTCGGGTGCGAGGGGTCCGGGGGTGTCCTCCTGGACCGGGCAGAGGATGGAGGACACGACCAGCAACGGTGTCGTCGGATGCCCCTCGCGGATGGTGTCGAGGAAGCCGTGGACGGCGGGTGTGAAGGCCCGCAGGCGCATCGCGTCCGTGTTGACGACATTGATGCCGATCTTGAGGCTGATCAGGTCCGCGGGGGTGTCCCGTATCGCGCGGGCGGTGAACGGGTCGAGCAGCGCGCTGCCGCCGAACCCCAGGTTGACCAGCTCCACTCCGCCGCGGGCCGCGGCCAGGGCCGGCCAGATGGCGGTCGGATGGGCGGCGTTCGAGCCGTGGCTGATGGAGCTGCCGTGGTGCAGCCACACCCTGCGTCCACTGTCCGGCGCCGGTGCGACCGGGGCGTCGGTGCGCAGGGCGATCAGCTCGGTGATCTCCGTATGGGGAAGCCAGATCTCGACGTCCTTGTCCCGCGCGGGCAGATCGGTGAACCGGGCGGTGCCGGGAGGCCCTTCGAGCAGTTCGGCGGACTGGGTGGCCATGTCGACGGTGCGGACGTTGCCGCCGGTCACCGTGGTCTGGGCCGCGAGGCGGCCGTCGACCAGCAGGTCGTAGACGCCGTCCGCCGGGGCCGGGAAGCCGCGGTAGGCCCTCTTGGTGGGCAGGGTCTCCAGTTCGACGGTGGTCGCCCGGGTGCGGAAGACCAGCCGTACGCCGGACGGCTGGGCCTCGGCCATGGCCAGCTGGTCGTCGGGGATCTGCCGGCGCGCGCCGGCGGGCAGCCGGTGCGGCAGCAGGCCGTGCGCGGTGCGCTCCACGTCCAGGTGCCCGCGCAGGAGGTCCGCGGTGACGGGTGTGGTGATCCAGTCGTGCTCGGTGTTCATCGCCTCAGCCTGTCGATCAGGAGTCGGAGCGTCGAGGGAAGCCTCGACCCGAACCCCATTATGCATTTACCTACGACCTATAGGCAAAAGTCGTCAGCGTTCGACGAGATCCTGTGTGCCGAGGACGGTGAGAAGGGCGAGGCGTTCGGCGTCCCCGGAACCGGGTTCGGCCGTGTAGACCATGATCCGCAGGCCGCTGCCCGCCACGGTGAGGACGTCGCAGTCCAGCGTGACGGGTCCGACCCGCGGATGGTCGATCGTCTTGCGCGACGCCTCGTGGCGGCCGGCGGCGCCCGCGTCCCACAGCTCGGAGAACCTCTCGCTGCCCCCGCGCAGTTCGGCGATCAGCCGGTGCAGCCGCCGGTCGGCCGGGTAGCGTTCGGCGGCCGTGCGCAGATCGGCGACGAGAGCGGCCTCGTGGTCGTCCCGCGCCCGCGGTGCGCGCCGGGCACCGGGCCCCGGGCCGAGGAAGTGGCGCCACACGCCGTTGCGCTCGTTGCCGCGCCGGCCGGACGGGTCGCCCATCAGGGCCGCGTAGGGCGCGTTGGCCAGCAGCAGGGTCCAGGACGCGTCGAACACCGCCACAGGCGTCCCCGTCAGCCGGTCCAGCAGCCGCTGGACGCTCGGGGTGATGTGCGCCGGCACCGTCTCGGGGCCCGGCGGCGCGAGTCCGGCCAGCCGGAACAGGTGCGCGCGTTCCTCCTCCGACAGCCGCAGCGCGCGGGCCATGGCCTCGACGACCTGGGACGAGGGGTTGGTGGCGCGGCCCTGTTCGAGCCGGGTGACGTAGTCGACGGAGATCCCGGCCAGCAGGGCCAGTTCCTCACGGCGCAGCCCGGCCGCACGCCGCCGCTCCCCGGTCGGCAGCCCCGCCGCCTCGGGTGGGACCCGGTCGCGCCAGCGGCGCACCGCCTTGCCGAACTCCGCCGTCGCCATGCGGCCAGTGTGCCCCCGCCGGCCAGAGACCTGCCTGGTACCACCGGTCCCAGGAAGGCGGGACGCCTGGCTGCGCGGGCGGGCGGGGCGGATCGTGGAGGCATGACCACAACACTGATCACCGGAGCGAACAAGGGTCTCGGGTACGAGACCGCCCGCCGTCTGATCGCCGCGGGCCACACCGTCTACGTCGGCAGCAGGGACGAGGCCCGGGGCCGCGACGCCGCCGAGCGCCTGGGTGACGGGGCCCGGGCCGTCCAGCTCGATGTCACCGACGACGCGTCCGTGGCGGCGGCGGCGAGGACGATCGAGTCCGACGGCGGTCTCGACGTGCTGGTCAACAACGCCGGCGTCGAGGCGCGCGGCCCGGACAACGGGGTGGCGGACGCGGCGGACGTCACCGCCGATCTGATGCGGGAGGTCTTCGAGACCAACGTCTTCGGCACGGTACGCGTCACCCACGCGTTCCTGCCGCTGCTGCGGCGGTCCGCGTCGCCGGTCGTGGTCAACGTCAGCAGCGGCCTGGCCTCGCTCACGCACGTGGCCGACCCCGCCCACCCCGCCGCCGCCTACCCGGGGGTCGCGTACCCGGCGTCGAAGACCGCGGTCAACATGATCACCGTGCAGTACGCGAAGGCGTTCCCGGCCATGCGGATCAACGCGGTGGAGCCCGGCTTCACCAAGACGGACCTGAACGGGAACACCGGGACCCAGACCGTCGAGGAGGGCGCCGAGATCATCGTCCGCATGGCAGGGCTGGGCCCGGACGGACCCAGCGGCGGGTACTTCGACGTGACGGGGCCGCTGCCCTGGTAGGTGCCCGGCCGGCATGTGCTGAGCCCGCCCGGCTCCCGGGCCCGGCCGTCCGTCAGCGCAGCCGGCCCAGCACGTCCCGCATCCGCCGGGCGTCCCGGATCCGCTGCTCGTACGTCGCGCCCAGCACGAGCAGCAGCAGTCCGGCGAACGCGGGAGGCAGCCAGCGCGGGAGGGCGCCCGCCAACTGCACCAGGTAGGGGGCGAGTTCATGCAGCGCGTCCAGCACGAGCATGCTCCCGCCGAGAACGAGCGGTGCCTGGAGCCGGTGGCGGGCACCCACGAGGACGACGACGAGGGCGGCCGTGCCGAGCAGCAGGGGGCGCGGCCAGTCGGCGCCGGCCCACGCCGCGAGCAGGCTCGGCACGAGCGTCGCCGAGAGCCCGGGGCCGTACGCCGTCCACGACGAGGCCCCGGGGTCCCGGCGGCGCCGGAAGAAGCCCACGACCAGCGCCGGCACGGTCACCGGCAGGGTGTACGCCTCCGGCGCGCCCACGCCCCACGACCCGAGCCGCACCCAGCCGGCCAGCACGAACAACGCGGCGGCCGCGTACCCCGCCCGACGGCGGTCGGCGCGCACGGCGGTGCCCGCGGCGATCACCCCGCACAGGGCCAGTACCAGGGCCAGCACCGGGGCGTCGGTGACGGCCAGCCCGATGGCCAGGAGCCCCGCACCGGCGCCGGTGGCCTCGACCGGAACCGCGGAGCGCGGGACACGCGCCGCGAGCAGGGCCGCGGCGGCCGGGACGACCAGGAGCAACAGTGCCGTGTGCGCGGCGGACCAGCCCGCGGCGGCACCCACCGCACAGGCCAGACCCGCCGCACCGGCCAGGGACGCGCTCGCGCAGACGGCGGTCAGCCGCGGGTGCGCGGCGGCCACCGTGAAGATCGCCGTCAGCGCGGCGAGCACGGCCAGGGTCGCCTCCTGGGAGGCGACCGAGAGGATCGAGAGGCTGGCCGCAGTGAGCAGGGAAAGGAGTACGGCGGTGAGGGACGTCGGTGTCCGGCGCGCGTACACCGCCGCCGCCAGCGCCGCCACGACCGTCAGCCCCTGCGCGAACAGCCCGGCCGTATAAGGGAGTCGCAGGGCGAACGGGAGGACGAGCACGGCCGCCCAGGCCAGGACCACGACACCGGCCGAGGCCTGGTCGCGCCAGGCGGTGGTGGCGCGGGCCGCCACGGCCAGCACCGTCGCGACGACCGCGAACACCAGCGGCGCGGCCGCCGCGTCCGGGGGCCAGTACACCCAGACCGACATCGCGGCACGCAGATCCGACGGCGCCCCGGACCAGACCCGTCCCGTCAGCCCGACCGGACCCAGCAGCGCCACGAAGACCAGGGGAAGCGCCCACACCACCGCAAGGGCCTGGACGGCGGCCGACGCCCACGCGGCACCACGCCGCACGGGGCCCGGAAGCCGAAGGCGCACGGCTGCCAGGAGCCCGGCCCCGCAGACCAGATAGCCGGGCACCGTCCACACCCCGGGCAGCACCGCACGAGGGATGCCGCCGAGCGCCGCGACCAGGAGCAGTCCGCCGGTCACCGCGGCGCCGACGGCAAGGCCCTGCCGCTGGGTGCGACACGCGGCGTACAGCGCGATCGCCGCCGCCAGGGCGAGGAGCGACGCGGCACGGGCGGCGGCGCTAGGACCGGTCGCCTCCGAGGAGAGCACGCCCGCCGCCGCCACGCCCCAGCCGCCCATCCCGTACGCGCCGACGGCGGCGGCGATGCGCAGCCACCCCACCGACGTCCGCAGCGCGACGGCCGTGTCGCAGGCGGCCGTGAGCAGCAGCGCGGCCGTGATCGCGTACGGGCCCGCGCCGGCCGCCACCGCCGACAGCAGCAGTGGGAACTGGCCGGCGGCCAGCGCGGCGGGGAAGGGGAGGCGCAGCGAACCTAGCCCCCTGCCGTACCCCCACCACAGCCCGGCCAGACACACCGCCGCGACGGCCGCGTACCCCGTGCCGTCGGTGGCCGTCAGCGCCACCTCGTGCAGCGCGTACGCGTCGAGCACCGTCAGCGCCAGACCGAGGCCCGCCAGCGCATCCGCCGTCGAGCGCAGCCCGCGCCTCAGCAGGAGCACGGGAGCGCCGAGCGCCGCCGCGGTCACCGTGGCGAGCACCAGGGACCGCCCGGCGATGCCCAGGTGCCCCCAGCTGACCAGGGTGAACGCGATCGCGGCGACGGTCAGCAGGACGCCGCCGAGGACCAGGAGGACGTTCTGCACACGGGACGCGGTGGTCTCGGGCCGCCGCGCGACAGGCGGAGCGGGCGGGAAGGCCGGCTGGAGGAGACCTATCAGGTGGGCGCGGCGGAACAGCAACTGAGCCCGTCGGGCGTCGAGTTGCCGCAACTCCGCGTCGAGGATCCGCAACTCCTCGGCCGGTGGCGGTAGGTGGGTCATGCCGAGGAGTCTGATGCGAGCCCCGCCGAGGAGCATGAGCGCGCGTACTCAGGTGCCGTACTCAGATGATCTGGGAGCAGGGGGTGCTGGGCAGGACGTCGTCCCGCGGGCCGGGGCCGCGGTCCTCGCGATCGCCTTGACGGGCACGGATGGCGGCCCGCGGGGCCGGCCCCGGGCGGCTTCTCAGTCTCCTCTCAGCGGGCGTCGCCGAGGCTGGAGGAGTCCTGGGGACGACCGGGTCCTTTGCGCACCGAGGAAGCGAGTCCTTCCCGCATCTTCTTCCGCATAGAACGAGGAGGCGACCATGGTTTCCCACACCGCAGCCCCACCCGTCTCTCCTCGCCGGGGCCGCACGGCCCCGGGAACCGGGGGCACCGGCGACCGGCTGAACCGCTTCTTCGACGACGCCTGCGACCGCACCCCGTCGGCCCCGGCCCTCGTCTGCGGATCGCGGCGGGTGACCTACGCCGAACTCGACGCGCGGGCCGGCCGAGTGGCCCGGCACCTGCTGCGCGCCGGCATCGGCCCCGGCAGCCGGGCGGCCCTGCTGTTGCCCCGGACCGTGGACATGTACGCGTGCCTGCTGGGCGTGTGCAAGGCGGGCGCGGCGTTCGTGCCGATCGACCCTGCCGCGCCGCCCGACCGCGTCGCCTTCATCCTGGGCGACGCGGGCGCGGCCGCGGTGCTGACCACGTCGGCGCTCGCGTCCGGCGCCGCCTGGGCGCGGCGGTGCCGGACGACGTGCCAGGTGATCGAGATCGACACGTGTGCCGCGGACCTCGCCGCACAGCCGCCCGGGCGGGCCGCCGTCCCGACCGGGGGAGCGGACGATCCGCTGGCGTACGTGATGTACACCTCGGGATCCAGCGGCAGGCCGAAGGGCGTGGAGATCACGCAGTCGAGCATCTGCAACTTCCTGCGCGTCGTGGCACCGATCTACGGCATCCGGCCGGACGATCGCGTCTACCAGGGCATGACCCTCTCGTTCGACTTCTCCATCGAGGAGATCTGGCCCACCTGGGCGGCCGGCGCCACGCTCGTCGCCGGACCGGGCGGCCCAGGACAACTGGGCGACGACCTCGCCGACTTCCTCCAGGAGCACCAGGTCACCGCCCTGTACTGCGTCCCGACGCTGCTCGCGACGATCTCCCGCGACCTCCCGCGGCTCCGTACGGTCGTCGTCGGCGGCGAGGTGTGCCCCGCCCCGCTCGTCGAGCGGTGGTGCAGGCCGGGACGGCGCGTCCTCAACACCTACGGGCCGACCGAGGCCACCGTCACCGCCACCTGGCAGGAAGTCCGGCCGGGACGCCCGGTGACCATCGGCCGCCCGCTGCCGACCTGCTCGGCCGTTCTCCTCGACGAGCGGCTGCGACCCGTGCCGCAGGGCGCCGTCGGCGAGATCTGCCTGGGCGGTCCGGGCCTCGCACGCGGCTACGCGGGACGGCCCGACCTGACGGCCGAGCGTTTCGTCCCGCACCCCCTGGCCCCCGACTCGGGCCGCCTGTACCGCACCGGAGACCTCGGCAGGATGACCGACGACGGGGAGATCGAGTACCTGGGCCGGGCCGACGCCGAGGTGAAGATCCGCGGCTACCGGGTGTCCCTGGAGGAGATCGACAACGTACTGCTGGAGGACCCTGGCGTGGCCCAGGCGGCCACCACTCTTGTGGCGCCGCGCGACGGTCACGACGGCGACCGCGTCCTCGCCGCCTACGTCGTGCCCGCCGGGAACGGCACGGACCCCGACGACGATCTCACCGCCCGCCTGAACCGACGCCTGCGCAGGTCGCTGCCCGCCTACATGGTCCCCGCCACACTGGACTTCCTCGACCGGCTGCCCGTCATGCTCAGCGGCAAGACGGACCGCAGGAGACTGCCCGCACCCACCGGCCGCCGGCTCGCCGGCACCGGCCGTGTCACGCCGGTCCGCGACCGGCTCGAGGCCAGGGTGCGCGGCGCCTGGGCACGGACGCTCGCCATGGACCCCGGCGAACTCTCCGCGGACGCCGACTTCTTCACCGATCTCGGCGGCCACTCGCTGCTCGCCGCCCGAGCGGTGTCCCTGCTGCGCGACCCGGGCGGCGGGTCCGGCCCCACCCTGCGCGACCTGTACGAGAACCCGACCGTGAGCGGATTCGCGGCACGGCTGCGCGCCACGGCCGACGCCTCCCGCACGCCACGGCGGCCCCGCCCCGCCCCCCTGCGGCACGGCCGCGCCCGCATCGCGCGCGCCGGCCTCGTCCAGGCCACGGCCCTCTACGTACTGCTCCTCCTGCTCACCGGCCCGGTGGCCGGGTCCCTCGTGCTGAGCCACGGACAGGTGACGGGCGGCGAAGCCACGGGGCCCGCCCTCGCAGTGCTGGCCGGCTGGTTCGCCGTACGCTGGCTCGTCCCCGTCCTGCTCGCACGGCCCCTGGCGGCGGGCGTCCGGCCCGGCCGGTACCCCCTCTGGGGGGCGACATACCTGCGGCTGTGGCTGCTGGACGTACTGCTGCACGGCATCAGCCCCCTGCGGACGCTCAGCGGATCCCCCCTGATGGGCCCGTACCTGCGGCTCCTCGGCGCCCGCGTCGGCCCCCGCACCACCATCGCCACCAGCTTCGTCGGCCTGCCCACGCTGCTGCGCGTCGACCAGGACGCCACGATCGGCTACGGCGCCACGCTGCGCCCCTGGCAGGTCGCCGACGGCTGGGTCACCGTCGCGCCGATCACCGTCGGCGAGCGGGCGTACGTCGGGGCCAACGCGGTCCTCGAACCAGGGGCACGCCTCGGCCCCGGGTCCGCGCTCGGCGAGCAGTCCGCGGCAGGCCCGGACGAGGCCGTCCCGGCCGGAGCGCGCCGCGCCGGATCGCCCGCGCGCCCGGTCGAGGCACTCGCCCCGCACGTCGAGACGATGCTGCGCGAGCGGACCGGGGCGGATCCCTGGCGGCCCCGCCACCTGGCCGCCGTCGTGCTCGGCCTGGTCCTGCTGGAGTCGGTCGTGGTCGCCGCGGCCCTGCCGAGCGCCGCCCTGCTCTGGTGGGCCTGGTCGCGCGGCGGCACCTCCGCCGCTCTCGCGGCGACCGCGCTGTCCGGCCCGGTCTTCGTGGCCACGGTGTGCCTGGTCGTCGCCGCCGGGAAGCGGGCCGTGCTGACCAGGACACCACCCGGGATCCATCCGGCGCGCTCGGCGCTGGGCGTGCGCAAGTGGATCGCCGACAAGCTGCTGGAGCAGAGCCTCACCCTCACCAACTCCCTCTACGCCACGCTCTACACCGTGCCGTGGCTGCGGCTGCTCGGCGCCCGCGTCGGCCGGCGGGCCGAGATCTCCACCGCGGCGCACCTCGATCCCGACCTGCTCACCCTCGGCGACGGCAGCTTCGTCGCCGACATGGCCGGCGTCGGCGCCGCGGCCTTCGCGGCCGGGCGCATGGCCTGCCGGCCCACCGACATCGGCGAACGCGCCTTCGTGGGCAACGCGGCGCTCGTTCCCGCCGGGACGCGGCTCGGCCCGGGCTCGCTCGTCGGCGTGGGCACCGTGCCGCCCGCGCAGCGCGTGCCCGCCGGCAGTACCTGGCTGGGCTCACCGGCCCTGCGGCTGCCCGTGCGCCAGGACAGCGGCTCCTACCCGGAGGAGAAGACGTTCCGGCCCACCCGCGGAGCCGTGCTCGGCCGACTGGCCATCGAGTTCTTCCGCGTCACCGTGCCCATGTCGCTGCTCGCGACCGCGGCCTGCCTGTACCTGCTCGCGCTGTCGGAGACCGCCCGCCGCACCGGGCCGTGGGTGGCGCCGGTCGTGTCGCCGCTCTTCACGGCGGGCACGGTGCTGATCGTCATCGGGTGCTGCGTGGCGGCCAAGTGGGTCGTCGCGGGACGGTACCGGCCGCGCGTGGAGCCCCTGTGGAGCCTGTTCGTGCGCCGCACGGAGTTCGTCACCGGCCTCTTCGAGGCGGCGGCGGTGCCCGCGGGCGTGGGCGCCCTGGTGGGGACGCCGTTCCTGCCGCCGGTACTGCGCCTGCTCGGTGCCCGCATCGGACGGCGCACCTGGATCGGCACCACCTACCTCACCGAGTTCGACCTCGTCGAAGTGGGCGACGACGCCTCGATCGGCATGCACGTCTCCCTGCAGACCCACCTGTTCGAGGACCGGGTGATGAAGATGTCCACGGTGACCGTCGGCCCCGCCGCGAGCGTCGGTGCGCGGACCGTCGTGCTCTACGACACGCAGGTGGGCGCCGGTGTCCGGCTCGGGGCGCTGTCCCTGGTGATGAAGGGCGAGCGCCTGACACCGGGAACGAGCTGGCGCGGGCTCCCCGCCGAAGGAGACGGCACGGTACCGATGGCCCGCCAGACCGACGACGTACCCGCGGTGGGGCGGCCATGACACACCCGGGGCACCCAGGGGCCGCCGCCGGGCGCCGCCCCCTCGCCCTCGTCTACCGCGGCCCGGCCTCGCTGCCCGGCTGCCCCGAGGCGGTCGCCGCACTGCTCTCCTCCGGGCCGTGGAACCTGGACGTCCGCTACACCGGCCCGAACGAGGCGCTCCCGCTGTCGGCCGAGATCCTCACCGAGGCCGCGCTGTACGCCCAGCCCGGAGGGGGCACGCTCGCCTCCGCCTACCGGAGACTGCGGCGGCGGCGCCGGGAGATCCGCGACTTCGTCCGCGACGGCGGGCGCTACCTCGGGTTCTGCCTCGGCGGCTACCTCGCCGGGGCCACCCCGGGCTTCGGCCTGCTCCCCGGCGACACCGACCAGTACATCTCCTCCCCGGGAGCCACCGTCCACGACGAGAGCGACACCCTCGTCACGGTGAACTGGGGAGGCAGGCCCCGCACCGTCTTCTTCCAGGACGGCCCCTTCTTCGTCCTCGACGAGCACGCCGACGCCACCGTCCTCGCCACCTACGACAACGGCACCCCCGCCGCCCTCGTGACCCCCTTCGGCCGCGGGCGGGTGGCGGTCACCGGTCCCCACCCGGAGGCCACGACCGACTGGTACACCGACCACGGCCTGCCGGTGCACGACACCCTGGACCTGGCCATGGACCTGGTGGAATCCGTGATGGAGGAATGACCCCACCGCCGTACCGCACACGTCCCCCTCACGGGGAACGGCGGCTCCCGTCCGGAGCTATCGTTGTTCCTGAGGCTGCCATGCGGACGCTGATCATCGAGGACGAGCAGGCACTCGCCGAGGCCATCGCCGACGGACTTGCCACGGAGGGCTTCGTCTCGGACCTGGCACATGACGGCCCGGACGGACTCTGGCGGGCGCTCCACGAACCGTACGACGTCATCGTGCTCGACATCATGCTGCCCGGCCTGTCCGGCTACGAGGTCCTCAAACGCCTGCGGGCGGCCCGGACCTGGACCCCGGTGCTGGTCCTCACCGCCAAGGACGGGGAGTACGACGAGGCCGACGCCCTCGACCTCGGCGCCGACGACTACCTGAGCAAGCCCTTCTCCTACGTCGTGCTCGTCGCCCGCCTCAGGGCCCTGCTGCGGCGAGGCGCACCCGCCCGCCCCGCCGTCCTCACCGTCGGCGACCTGGCGCTCGACCCGGCACGCCGCCGCTGCCGCCGTGGCCACCGCGACATCGCCCTGACCGCACGCGAGTTCACTCTCCTGGAATACCTGCTCAGGCACCCCGACGAGGTGATCAGCAAGGCGGACATCCTCACCCACGTGTGGGACGAGCACTTCGACGGCGACACCAACATCGTCGAGGTCTACGTCGGCTACCTCCGCCGCAAGATCGACGCCCCCTTCGGACGCCGGACCATCGAGACCGTCCGCGGTGCCGGCTACCGGCTGCGCGGCGGTACGGGGTGACCGATGGCCGCGGGGATCCGGTCGTGGTGGGCCCGACGGTCACTGCGCCTGCGGCTGACCGCCGCCGCGGCCGCCGTCATCGCCGCCGGACTGGCCGGAGCCGCCGTGCTGCTCGTCGTCTGGCTGCACGCCAGCCTGATCAGCGGACTCGACCAGACCGCCTTCCAAGGAGCCCAGGTCGTGGCGGCGGACCAGGACGGCGACCAGACCACGGCGGACGTGCCCACCACCGACCACGGGGGAGTCGCCGTCCAGGTGATCGCGGGGAACGGGAAGGTCAGGGCCAGCTCGGCCAACCTGCACGGCCGGCCGCGCGCCTTCACCTTCCCGGCGAGCCGGGCCGCCACCCCGCGCGCCCACACCGTCGACGACATACCCGTGGGCACGGGCGGGACATGGCGCGCCGTCGGCATCCCCGCGGGCACCGCCCACGACCCGGTGACCGTCTACGTCGCCGTGCCCACCGAGAGCGTCGACCACGGTCTGGCCCAGCTCACCGTCGGCCTGGCCACCGGAGTACCGGCGGTCGTCGCCGCCCTCACCGGAGTGGCGTGGCTGCTCACCGGGCGTGCGCTGCGCCCCGTCGACGGCATGCGCGCCCAGACCGCCGAGATCACCGCGTCCGACCTGAGCCGCCGCCTCGACGTACCGCCCGCCGAGGACGCGCTCGGCCGGCTGGCCACGACCCTCAACGACCTGCTGGCCCGCCTGGACACCTCGACCCGGCGGCAGCGGCGGTTCGTCGCGGACGCGGCCCACGAACTGCGCAACCCCCTGAGCACCCTGCACACGCGCCTGTCCGTAGCGGCCCAGCACCCCGGCCTGGCGGACGGGCAGTCCCTCGCCGCCGGGCTCCTGCCGCAGACCGAACGCCTCACCCGGCTCGTCGACGACCTGCTCCGGCTCGCGCGGCTCGACGCCCGGCCGCGGCTGCGGGCCCGCCCCGTCGACCTGGACGAGATCGTCTTCACCGAGGTGCGCGAAGCCCGTCGGCGCACGCGCCTCGTCATCGACCAGCACGCCGTGGGTGCCGCGCGGGTGGCGGGCGACGGGGACGCCCTCGCCAGTGTCGTGCGCAACCTGCTGGACAACGCGCTGCGCCATGCCCGCACCCGGATCGACGTCAGCCTTCACACGCTCGGCGACACCGCACAACTGACCGTCGCCGACGACGGACCCGGCATCCCGGAGGCCGACCGCGAGCGCGTCTTCGGGCGCTTCACCCGACTCGACGGCGCCCGCGCCCGGGACACCGGCGGCAGCGGCCTCGGCCTCGCCATCGTCCGTGACACCGTCACGGCCCACCACGGCAGCACCCGGATCGAGGACAACCGCCCCGGCGCCCGGCTGGTCGTCCTGCTCCCGGCGACGGGCCAGGGCCCGTGAAACCCGGCCACCCCACCGGCGAGCGGTACGCCCGCCACGGCCGGGCACTCACGTCACGGAGTGGATGAGGGCCCGGGAGCCGCGTCGGACACCACGCGCATGCCCAGCCCGCGCACTCGGTAGATGCAGGTGTCGTCGCCCCACAGCGTCGCGTCCGCCGCGACGTAGGGCCCCCGCGCGTCCGTGCCGCTCTCCACGATGTCCATGTCCACCCGGATCAGCCGGTTGGCCGGGGTGATCTGGCCGCGGTAGGTCCAGGTCGTCTCGCGGCCGGGCAGCACCGGTTCGAACCGCGGGTGCGGGATGCCGTCCGCCGCGCCCCGTTCGAGCAGGTGGTACTGGAGAAGCTGACACATGGCCTCGACGCCCAACGACCCCGGCTGCACCGGGTCCTGGAAGAAGTGCGCCCGGAAGAACCACTCGCCCGGGACGACGTCCTTCTCCGACCGCAGCCGCCCGAGCCCCCGGCTGCCCCCGTCCGGCCAGGAGCCGGTGATCCGGTCGAGCATCAGCAGCATCGGGCCCGGCAGCCGCGGTTCCCCGGCGCAGTAACGGGCGGGCCGGGCGGTCAGATCGACGACGCGGTCGCAGGGCTCGTCGAGCCGCGCCCGGTCCGTGGCCGACACTGTGAGGCCCTGTTGGTCCTCGAAGGCCGACGGCGGGAAGTAGCCGAAGGTCGTCGACAGTTCGAACAGCGGCACGCCGTCGGCCGTGCACCTCACCCGGAAAGACTCGATGATCATGTCCCCGCTCTGCGAGACACGCGTCAGTTCGGCATGGGTGCGGACCGTGCCCGTCGCCGGAGCGACCTCACCGGTGACCGTCCCCGCGCCGTCCAGGTTGCGGAACAGCAGATCCGTACCGGTGGTCAGCGCGCTGCCCACGTACGAGGCCAGCCACCCGCAGGGTTGCAGCGCGATCTCCATCAGGACGGCCAGCGGCATCGTACGGCCGCCGCTCTGCTCGAAGTACCAGGCACGCGCGGGCACGTCGTACTCCGCGACGACACCGCTGCCCTCCCGCATGCCGCCCTGCGGACCCTCCACCGAGACGATCCGGCTCATGAAGTGGTACGGCGGACCGGGCAGCCGCGCGACCCTGCGGGTGCCGTCGAACGGCTCGTACGCCGCACCGAACGCCTCGGTCGGCCTGCCCCAGGCACACGCCAGCAACGAGGCGTAGCCGAAGGGGAGTCCATCGGCCGCCGTCGCCACCGGCTTCTCCTCCCGGTGCCCGGCCAGCCCGCCGAGCACCGGGAGCGGCACCGGCGCACCGCTGCCCTGCACTACGGGCGGGCCCGAGCGCCGCCAGTGCGACAGCGGCCAGTCGGGCACCAGCCGCAGCGCCACCTCCTGGCCCAGGAACGCCTTCGTCCCGTCCACCCAGCCCAGCACGTCCGCGTACAGCGTCGGCACCGGACCGGCCGAGACACCGCGCACGAACACCTCGTAGACGACGCGCCGCCCGGCCGGAGTGGCCTGGCCGCGGCACATCGCCTTGAAGGGCAGCCCGTCGACGGTCTCGAAACGCCAGCCGTCCCGGTCCACGGTGAAGCCGAGGGCGGTCAGGTAGAACGCCATCGCCTGGAGGCCGCCCTGCAGCATCAGGGTGCCCGGCATGCAGGGGTCGTTCTTGAAGTGCCCCGCGAAGAACCAGTCGTCCGGCGACAGCGGGGTCTCGGCCCGCAGATAGCCGCGGCCCCACGGACCTCCGGCCGGGTCGAACTCCGTCACCTCGTGCAGCAGCCGCAGCCTGCCGTCGTCGAGCCCCGGTGAGCGTACGTGCGCCGCCGTCGTCTCCCAGCCGGGGCCGAAGCAGTCCGCCGGCCGTCCCTGGGCCAGGGCCCGCACCCGGTCCGCGTCGAAGCGAGCGCGCCCGCAGCGCACGGCGGGCGGGTCGAGCGGCAGGTCGTCGCCGGGCGGCCGCTCGGCGGGATCCCACCGCACACCGCCGCTGCCCGCGAGCTCCTCGGGGGTGAAGAACCCGGCCTGGCCCTCGCGGACGCTGAGCCGGAGCTCGCCGTCCACGTAGCAGTCGTAGTGGAAGAAGGCGAGCCGGACACCGTCGTGCTCCGCGTGGCCGTCGACGTGGATCTCGTAGTGCAGGGTGTCGCCCGCTTCCGGCAGGCTGCCGTGGTACGTCACCTCGCAGCCGAGCAGCCGGTAGGCGCGCTCGCCCCGGTTGAGGAGGTCGATGCCCAGCCAGCTGAGCAGGAGCAGATCCCCCTGGCCGGCCTCGATCATCAGCCCGGCGGGCATACGTCCGGTGGAGTCCAGGTACCAGCCGCCGGGCAGGACGTCGGTCTCCGTCCAGATCGTCCCGTCGGTGCGCACCGGGCCGGGCGCGACGAGCGCCGCCGGCACGGCGTCGATGCCTGTGACCCGGTCCGCGAGCAGCATGGGCGGCTGGGGCATCCGGGTCTGCACCGCGTACGCGTCCTGCTCGGCGAACCGGGGGCCGAACAGCGCGGAGACCTCCCGCGAGGCGAGATGCTCCAGCTGGGCACGGTCGAACTTCGGCCCCGGCCTCAAGGGTGCCGTCTCCAGGGAGAGCGGGCGGGGAGCGGACGGTACGGGGGCCGGACGCGGGGCCGGGAGGTCCGGTGGCCGTACGGGAACGGACACGCCGCCGCTCCTCAGCGCGGTGACGGCGAGCGCGGACAGCCGCAGGAACCGCTGATGGGCCTCGGCGTGCCCGGCGAGGATCTCCTGGTGCAGCGCGGCGACCCGACCGGTCTGCCGCACAACCGCGGCACGGGCGCCCGTCACCGGCGGCTCCCGTCCGTCAGTCGGCCGGACGGACAGTGCTGCACGCCGCTCGGAGGCGCCGGGGCGGGGCGCGGCAACGGAAGCCGGTGCCCCCGACCGGCCGGGCTCCAGGTCCGGCACCGGCGCCAGCTCGGGGGCCCGGGGCAGGGTCACCGGGGCCGCCTCCACCGGCGGCAGCACCGGAGACGCGGGTACGGGCACGGTGACCGCGGGCCCGGGACGCGGAACCTCGGTGGCGGCCTCCGCCAGCCGGGCGAACAACTCGTCGGCGCGCACCGGCACCCCGGCGGCGACGAGTTCGGCTGCCGCGAGGCAGGGCTGCCGCAGCCCGGTGTCGCCCGGGGCGTCCAGCGCGACGGCCACATGATCCCGGTCGCCGAGCACCCGCTTGATCCAGCCGGTGCACAGCTTGCGCGGCCCGTGCTCCACGAAGACCCGGACACCGTCGGCCCACGCCTGCTCGACCGTGGCCGCGAAGTCGATCGTGTTCAGTCCCTGCGCGGTGAGGGCCTCGGCGGCCCGCTCGGCCGTCGGCCGGTACGACTGCCCAGTGGCTCCGCTGTAGAACCGCACACCGGGCACGTCGACGGTGGGCTGGTGGTGCGCCCGGCGCCACACCTCGCGGATCTCCGACAACTCCGGTGCGTGGGCGGCCAGGTCGTAGTCGAGCTCGATCGCCCGGTCGCCGCCGATCCTCGCCACGACGGCCGCGCACGCGCGGGACTCGCCGCCGATGACACAGACTCCGGGCGCGTTCACCGCCATCAGATGGACCGCGGCCTCGGCGGCGAGCTCGGCACGGACCACCTCCAGGGGCGCCGTGACCAGATGGCTGGACCAGCGGGAGCCCTGGACACCCAGACGCTCCCAGTGCCGCCGGACCGCCCTGAGTTCACCGGTGAGTTCGGTCGTGAACAGACCACTGTCACGGGTGGCGTCGAAGAGCCTCGCCGAGTCCGGCCAGGCACCCAGCGCCACTAGGGCGGCCGACTCGCCCGAGGAGTACCCGACAGCGGCGTCCGGCCGCAGCCCGAGCACCTCCCGGCTGAACACCGTGTGAACGGCGGCGAGTTCGGCGGCGGCCCAGATCTGGTCGAACACCCCGCGCTCCGCACGGGAACGCAGTCGTGCGCCGATCGCCCCGTGCCGGGCCCGGAAGGCCTCGCCGAGCGACGGCAGCGCGAGCATCAACTCGCGGCCCATATCGGGGTACGCGGCCGAGCCGTTGGTGTACACGAACGCCGTCTGCCCCGTGACCGGCCTGTCCCGGTACGCCACATCGGTCGGGCGGGTCCCGTCCCCGGCCAGCCAACGACGGGCCGCCTCCACACGGCCCGGCAACGCGTCGTCATCGGCCACGAGCGCCAGCCGGGCCGGTCCGGCCCCGGACTCCGCACCGGCCTCCAGCGCGGCCAGCACCTCCCGGCGGCCGGCCCCGGAGAAGACGTGCAGACGCGGAGCCGGGCCCCGCAGCCACGGCCGCGCGTCCCCCGCGCGCAGCCGGACACTCGCGGCGGGACCTTCCATCGGTGTCACCACGGCCTTCGCGGTGACCGCGACGGCCGCGGTGTCCGCGGGACCGCCCGAACGGGGCACCGCGCGGTGGTGCAGCGAGAGCGCCGCGACCGCGACGGAGACCAGCCCGCACGCGGCGTGAGCGCGCCCGAAGGCCGACGCCGGGTCGAACACCGCGTCGGGGCCGTCCCCGATGACCATGCCGGGCGTGCCGGCGGTGTCCTCGTCCAGCAGGGCGACGACGGTGTCGCCGTCCCTGCGCGCGGTGTCCAGCGACTTGAGGACCAGGACGACGGCGGCGTCCCCGGGTTCGTCCTCGTGCCCCAACTCCCGCTGGGCTGCCCGGTGCACCGCCTCGCAGGACAGGTCGGTGGCACCGACGAGGGCGGCGTCGACCTCCCCCGACCGTACGGCCCGGGCCGCCAGGTCCAGCGCCACCAGTCCGGACGCCTCCTCCGCCGAGACCGCGAACCCCGGTCCCGCCAGGTCGAGTTGGGTGCTGATCCGGTTCGCGACGAGGTTCGGCATGCTGCCCACCACCGCCTCCGCGGTCATGGGCGGCACGAACGCGTCCCGTGCGAGCCCCGCCGACGTCGCCGTGGCGGGAAGCCCGGCCTGCTCCAGCCAGTGGGGAACCCGCCAGCGGGCGCCCGCCCGGGCCACCTCGGGGTCCACCCCCATGCCGACGACCACCATGGTCCGCTCCCGAGGCAGGGACACCGACCGTACGGCCTCCCGGGCCGCCTCCAGCACCAGGAGCTGATGGCGCACCGTCCGCTGAAGGGCCAGGGGCGGGAAGCACAGGTCCCTCAACTCCACGGCGATCTCCGTGGCGGGACCGCGCCGCTCACCGCCCAGCACCGCCCGACGGAAGTCCTCGGTACAGGTCCCGTCGCCGACGCGGGCGCCCAGGGCGACGATCGCCACCGGCGTACGGCCGCCCGGCGACTCCTGTACCCGGGCCGGGGCGGTCACGGCGTCGGCCGGCGGGTGGACCGGCCGCGACACGGCGGACACCGGGCGCAGAGGTCCCGGTGCGGCGGGCACCGGGTCGCCGTCCGGAAGGTCCACCACCAGATGGGCGTTGGTCCCGCCGAACCCGAACGCGCTCACCGCCGCCCGGCGCGGCCCCGACCACGGTTCCGGCGCCGCCAGCACCCGCAACGGCGTGCCCGCCAGCGCCTCCAGCGGCCGCTGTGCCCCGAGCGTCGCCGGACGCACCCCGGCGCGCAGCGCGCCGAGCACTTTCAGCAGCCCGGCCGCGCCCGCCGAGGCCAGCAGGTGCCCGACGTTCGACTTCGCCGAACCGATGGGCACGTCGTCACCGGCCCCGAAGACCCGGGCCATGGCGCGCGCCTCCACCGCGTCCCCGACCGGCGTCCCCGTCGCATGGCACTCGACGAGCGACACGGTCCCGGGCGCGACGCCCGCCACCTCGTACGCCAGGCGCATGGCACGGACCTGGCCCTCCTCCGACGGACTGATCAGCCCGGCCCCCCGCCCGTCGTTGGACAACCCGACACCGCGGATCACCCCGAGCACGGGCAGACGGGCGGCGCGGGCCTCGGACAGCCGCATCAGCGCGACGAACCCGGCGCCCTCGCCGTGCACCAGGCCGTCCGCGTCCCGGTGGAAGGGGCGGCTGCGCCCCGTACGGCTCGTCGCCGACAGCCCGCAGAATCCCACGTGCAGATAGAGGGGGTCCGCCCGGCTGACCGCACCGGCCACCATCAGGTCCGCCGTGCCGTCGTGCAGCTGGTCGCACGCCAGCTTGACCGCGTACAGCGACGACGCGCAGGCGGCGTCGAGGGACCACGCGCCCGCGCCGAGCCCGAGGGCCCGTGCGGCGAGCAGGGCGGGCAGCCCGGACGAGAAGCGGTTCCGGGCGTCGGGCCGCTCCCCGCGCTCTCCCGTCAGCAGGGCGTCACGGAGCCGGGGTTGCTGGGCGGACAGCCAGACGTGCTCGGCGAAAGCCGCCCCCGAGGGCGTGGGGTAGGACAGGTTTCCCAGCACAAGGCCCGCGCGCGGCAGCGGACCCTCGCGGCCCGCCTCCGTGAGCGCCTGCCGGACGCCGTACAGGACCCAGTGGAAGAGCGGGTCCAGGGACAGGATCCGCTCCGGGGCCATCCGGAAGCCGCTCGGGTCGAAGACGGACTCGAACCCCGTGACGAACCCGCCGACATCGGTCCAGGTCCGGTCGAGATGGTCGTCCACCGAGCCCATGGCCCAGCGGCGGGGCAGCCGCCACCGGCGCTCCGGGACGGCCGACAGGCTCGCGCGGCCCGCGGCGACGTTGTCCCAGAACGTGTCCGGATCGAGCGCGTCGGGCAGCACACAGCCCCGGCCGACGACGGCGATCGGTTCGAATTGCATGCGGATCTCACTTCACGGCGGGGCAGGTCGGGACTGGTACGCGGGGAGCCAGGGATCGGAGGGCGCGCGGCTCAGGAGGGGCGGCGGACGAGTTCCACGCCCAGCAGTTCCAGACGGACGGCTCCATCGGCGTCGATGAGCGCCGCGTCGCAGCGCGCCCCCGTGCTGTGGACCTTCCGGCCCCGCAGCACACACCGCACGGTGCCCTCAACCGGGCCGCGCCGGTGCACCCTGCACTCCGCGACGGCCATCGGCAGCGTCGCCGCACCGAGTGCCTCCTGCGCCCAGACCAGGGCGAGTTGGAGTGCGCCGTCCACGGCGGCCGGGTCGAGCGGCCAGTGCTCACCCGGCCACTCCAGCACGGATACGCCCGCGACGACCGCCTCGGCCCCGTGCTCCGAAACACCGTGCGTCGAGCGGACGGAGCGGAAGCGGGGGCCGTGGAAGAGGATCTCGCCGTCGTACAACTCGGCGCCATCCAGCGGCTTGAGGCCGTCCGGGCTGCTCCACGCGGCCGGATCCGGCTCCTCGGCTCCGGTGTCCAGTACGGCCCGGAAGTGCGCCACCCCGCTGTCGCCCCGCAGTTCCGCCTCCAGCCCCGACGGCGAACCGGCCGGGCCCCGGCTGCCGTGCAGGGTGAGCCGGTGGCCCGCTCCGGCCAGTTCGGGCAGGGCGCACTTCTTGTACACCCGCAGATCGCGCAGGACGAGAGGGCCGGCTGCACCCGGCAGCCATGCGGTGGCCGCCCCGGCGAACCAGTTCAGGACCATCGCCACGGGCAGCACGGGAACCCCGGCGATCTCGTGATCGGCCAGCTGCGGCAGGCTGTCCGCCCGGACCAGCAGCTCAGCCGGACGCGGATCGCCGGCCGGCGACAGGGCCTCCGGATCGTCCCCGGCCACCAGGACGACCCGGGCCCCACCGGCCGCGCCGTCCAGCTCGGCCGTGAAGGCGGCCGCCCCCTGCTCCAGAGGGATCAGTGGAACCCCTGACCGGCCGAAGAGCCCGGCCAGAGCCGGCGTGACCATACCGCCGCGCCACGGACCCCAGGCGACGCACCGCACCAGGCAGCCGGGGCGGCGGACCTGCTCGGCGGACGCGACCTGAGCGAGGATCTCGTTGGCCATGGCGTAGTCGCTCTGCCCCGCGTTGCCGAACACGGCCGCCACCGAGGAGAACAGGCAGATCACGTCCAGCGGATCGTCCGCCGTCGCGGCCAGCAGCGCGCGCAGACCGTCCACCTTGGTGGACATCACCGACTCGACCTGCTCGTCGGTCTTGTCGGCGATCAGCTTGTCGGCCAGCACCCCCGCGCCGTGCACGATGCCGGTGACCGGCCCCCACGCGTCACGTACGTCGCGCAGTGCCGCGGCCACGGCGTCCTCGTCGCGGACGTCCACCTGCACGTACCGGACGGGGGGCCCCGCCTCCTCCAGCGCCGCCAGCGTCGCCCGCACCTCGCGCGCGGCCAGGATCTCCCGGGCCCGCGCCGCGATCCGGGCGGGCGAGGAGTCCGCCGCGTCCCCGGTGGAACGCTCGGCGAGCAGCCGGGTGAGCGCCGGTTCGTCGGCGGCCGACGCGAGCCCTTCGGGCTCGGGAGACGGTGCCGTCCTGCCGAGCAGCACGATTCGCGGACGGTGGGTCCCGGCCAGGTCCAGCAGCGCGGCTGCGGTCACCCCGCGGGCCCCTCCGGTGGCCACGATCACCGACTCCGGCGTGATGCGCCGGGTGCCGTCGGGCGTCACCGGTGCGGGCACCGCCAGCAGGGTGGTGCGGGTACCGTCCGCGCGGAGCCCCACCTCCAGGTCGGGGCCGCCTTCCAGCAGCTCCCGCACGATCGCCTCGGCGACCTCCTCGTCGCTCCGGCCGCCGCGTTCGCAGTCGACGGCCTTGACCGAGGCGCCCGGCCACTCCTTCGCTGCGGTCCTGGTCAGACCGGCGACCCCGCCCAGCCAGGCCCGGTCGGGTGCGTGACCGCCGAGCCCGAAGTCGCCTCCGGTGTCCTGCACGGTCACGAACAGCCCGCCCCGCTCGGCCGCCTGTGCCGCGACCGTGCGCGCGGCGCTGAACACCGACCGGTGGACCTCCCGCGCCTCGTCCGGTGCGCCGCTCGCGGTCAGCCCGCCGAGGTGGATGACACCGCGCGCGTCCTCGGGCACCTCCGCCGTGGCGGTGGCGTCCACGCCGTGCTCCGCCAGTTTCCGCGCGACGAGGCCGGTGAGCGCGGCGTCCTGGGGGCCCGCGCCCGTCACCACGAGCGGTCCGTCCAGGAGCCCGGCCGTCGCCAGGCCGGACGCCGGTGACTCCACGGCGCGCGGTACCAGCCTCGTCAGTGCCGTCTCCTGCCCGAACTCGGTGCGCATGGCCGGGATGGTTGGGACGCCGGCCATCTCCGGGGCGGCGGGAATCGCGGGTGCGGCGGGAATCCCCGAGACGGCGGGAGTTCCCGCCACTGCGGGGGTTCCTGACGCTGTGGGAACCCCCGACATGGCGGGGGGCCCGGACGAGGCGGACGCGGCCGGGGTGTCCGGCGCCGGGGTCCCGGGCTGCCGGCCGGCCGCCGTGAGCGCCTCGACGATTTCGCGCAGCGTCCGGAGCTTGCCGAGCTCTCCGACGTCTCCCGTCGCCATGTCGCCGACGCTGCGGCGCACGGCCGACAGGATCTCGACGCGCTTGATCGAGTCGACTCCCAGATCAGCCTCCAACTCCATGTCCACGTTGAGCATCTCGGCCGGATAGCCGGTGAGCCGGGCCACCACCGAGAGCAGGAGTTCCTCCAGCGCGGACGCCGACAGGGGCGCGCCATCGGTGGCCTGAGCCGGGGAATCCACCGGGACGGCGGCAGGCGCCCGGCCCTCGGCGGCGACCGGTGCGGGCGACGGCGCGACGCCGGACCTGGCGGGTGCGAAGGCGGGTTGGGCCCCGGGAACGCCGACCGCTGCCGGGGCCGGTGTCACGGGTGCAGGGACCTGCCGAGGGGCTGAAGGACGGGGGAGCGGCAGCGGTGCCGGGGGAGCCGGGGCGTCGAGCACACCGCCGGTGCTCTGGATCCCGAGCATCGCCGCCAGGGTGGTCTCGGTCATCCGCAGAAAGGCCAAATGGCTGTCGGTCAGCATGCGCTGGCAGGCCGCGTGAGCCTCAGCCGTGTGCCGCTGGACGCTCTCCACCGCGGCGTACCACTCGGCTCCGGGGGCGGCTCCGGGCTCGGCACCGTACACGGCCAGGGCGTCGTCGGCGGGCACGGCGTCGTACGCGGGTACGGGGTCGTGCGACGGCTCGGCTTCGTACGCGTGCATGGGAACCACCGGGATGTCGGACGCGGGGGAGGGGGAGGGGGAGGGGGCAGGGACAGGTGCGCGATACGGGTGGTGCTCCAGCGCGGGCGCGGGTGCGGGCGCGGCTGCAGGCGATGGCTCGGCCCCGTCGGCGCGGGGTGGGTACAGCTGACCGTAGTTGGCTCCGCTGATCTTCACGGTCATCCGGGGCGTGCGCTCCTTGACTGGGGTTCCGGGCGAGGCGTACGGCGCCCAGAGGGGATCGAAGTCGAGAGGGATGCCGTGCACGGCGAGTTCGCCGAGCGCGGTGTGCAGGCTGGAGACCCCGGACCGGTCCGGCCGGTCCAGGGGGACGGCCGCGTGCTCGCGGTCACCGAGGATCTGCCCGACCAGGCCGGTCAGCGCGGTGCCCGCGCCGACCTCGACGAAGGTGCGCACCCCCGCCGCGTACATCGCCTCGATCTGGTCGCGGAAGAGCACCGGTGAGGACAAGTGATCGGCGATCCGGCGGCGTACCTCGTCGGGCGACGACGGGTACGGTGCCGCGTCCGCGTTGCCGTACACCTCGAACCGTGGCTCCGTGAGCGGGACCGTGCGCAGGAACGCGGCGAGCGGTTCACCGGCCGGGGCGATCAGCGGGCTGTGGAACGCGGTCGACGTGGCCAGCCGGCGCGTGCCGACACCCTCGGCCGAGAACGCCTTCTCGGCGCGCGCGACGGCCTCCGTCACCCCCGAAAGCACCACCTGGCGCGGGGAGTTGTGGTTGGCCGGCCAGATGTCGCCGAACCCGCCGGCGGCCAGCACCGACACCACGTGCTCGTGATCCGCCGCCACGGCCAGCATCGCGCCCGGTACGGCGGCCGCGTCCCGCATCAACTCGCCGCGCCTGCGGGCCAGACCGACCAGCGCGTCGGCGTCGAGGGCACCCGCGCAGTGCAGTGCCACCAGCTCACCGAAACTGTGGCCCGCCGCGCAGTCCGGTCGCAGTCCCAGCTCCCGCAGTACGTCCAGCAGTGCGAGTGCGTGCACCGCGAGCGCGGGCTGCGCCCACTCGGTGGCGGCCAGAAGCGCCGCCTGAGCCGCGCGTTCCTCGTCGGTGAACGCGGGCGGCGGGAACACCACCCGGTGCAGGGGCCGTCCGTCGAAACCGGTACCGCCCAGCCGGTCCCACACGGCCTGGGCGGTCGGCGAGAGCATCGCGAGGCCAGCGCCCATCCCGACGTACTGGGAGCCCTGCCCGGGGAACAGGAAGGCGAGCCGGCCGGGCTCAGGGTCCCCCACGGCGTACCGGATGCCGTTCGGTGTCGAGAGCGCCGTGCCGGGCTGTTGCCGGATCAGTGTGAGCGCCTGCGCGTACTTCTCCCGCAGGTCCTCGGTGTCCGTGGCGACGACGGCCAGCCGCACCGGGTCGGTGGGCGAGAACGCGCGATGGCTCTCCCGGGCGAGCGCGGCCAGCGGACGGTCTCCGTCCGTCTCCGGCGGCACCAGGTCGGACGGTGACGCGCCGCTGAACAGGATGAGTTCGTCCGGCGCTGAGCGATGGCGCGGCGGCACCCGGGCCGCGGCGCCCGAGGGCACGTACTCCTCCAGCGTGACGTGGAAGTTGCTGCCCCCGAAGCCGAAGCTCGACACCGACGCCCGGCGCGGATGACCGGCTGGCCGCACCCACGGCCGGGTCTCGGTGTTGACGTAGAACGGGCCGTCCGGGTCGGCGGCCGCCGGGATCGGCCGGTCGACCTTGATGGTCGGCGGCAGCACCTTGTGGTGCAGGGCCATGACCGCCTTGAGCAGCCCCGCCGCGCCCGCCGCGCACTTGGTGTGCCCGATCTGCGACTTGACCGAGCCGAGCGCGCACCACTGCCCGTCCGTACGCGGCCCGTCCGTTCGCCCCGGCGCCTCGAACACCGCGCGCAGCGCCGTCAGTTCGGCGGTGTCCCCGGCTTTCGTGCCGGTCCCGTGCGCCTCGACCAGTTCCACGGTCCGTGGACCGTAGCCCGCCTGCTCGTACGCGCGTCGCAGAGCCCGTGCCTGGCCGTCGGGGAGCGGCGCGTAGATCGCCGTACTCCGGCCGTCGGACGAGGTGCCGATGCCCCGGATCACCGCGTGGATCAGGTCGCCGTCCCGCTCCGCGTCTGACAGCCGCTTCAGCGCGTACATCACGACCGCCTCGCCCAGCATGGTGCCGTCCGCCGCGTCCGAGAACGGACGGCAGTCACCGGAGCGGGAGAGCGCGGGCGTCTTGGAGAAGCACAGGAACATGCCGATGTCGTTGCCGGTGTCCACGCCTCCGCTGATCACCAGGTCGGCCCGTCCGAGCGCCAGTTCACCGACCGCCGTGGACAGGGCCGCCAGGGAGCTGGCACAGGCGGCGTCGGTGGTGTGGTTGGTGCCGTGCAGGTCGAACCGGTTGGCGATCCGTCCCGCGACGACATTGCCGAGCAGGCCCGGGAAGGTCGACTCCTGCCACGGAGTGAAGTGTGCCGAGATGCGGTCGCACACGGCCCGCGCCTCGGCCTCGGCGAAGCCGTACTCCCGCAACGCCTTCAGCCACAGCGGGCGTTGGGCGCGCCCGTACATGTGCGGGAGCAGTTCCAGGGCGGCAGCGCCGAGGACGACGCCGACCCGGTCCCGGTCCATGTCCGGCAGACCGCCGGCGTCGGTCAGCACCTGGTCCGCGACCATCAGGGCGAGCAGTTGGGAGGTGTCCGTCGCCGGCAGGCCGGCGGGCGGCACACCGTACGCCAGCGGATCGAAGTCCACCTCCGGCAGGAAGGCACCCCGGCGGGCGTACGTCTTGTCGGGGGCGGCCGGGTCGGGGTCGTAGTGGTCCGCCACCAGCCAGCGGGAGGCGGGCACTTCGGTGATCAGGTCCTGGCCGCCGGTCACGATCCGCCAGTAGCCGGCCGCGTCCGTCGCGCCGGGCACCAGGGCGCCGACACCGACCACGGCGACGGGCACCTGCCCGGGGGCGGAAGCGGACACGGTATCTCCTCGGGGATGGACGGCTGCTGCTGACGCCTTCGGGACTCGGGGGCCGCTCATGCCAGCCCGCACGGGGTGTAGGTGAACGCCTCGGACGGCAACGGGACTCCGTAGGTGCGCAGTTGATGGGCGCGGGTGAGCACCGCGGCGCCTTCGAGCAGGTTGAGCGCGATCTGCACCACGGACCGGTTCCCCGGTTCGGCGAGGAACGTGCCCGCGACCCAGCGGTTGAACGCGCCCATCGCCGGCCCGCACCAGATCTGGTAGTCGGCACGCCGCGCCGACTCGCCGCTGATCGCCCACCGGCTGGAACTGCCCAGGTACCAACGGAAGACCAGCGCCATACGGTGCTTGGGATCGGCCTCCGCACGCGTGATCTCCGAGGGGTCGCGCCGTTCCCAGAAAGCGCGCGTACGCTGCCAGACCTCGTCGAACGAGGCTCGCAGCACGTCCCGTTCGATCGCGACGCGCACGGCCGGCGGGATCTCCTCCAGCGAGCTGTGCGCCCGGTACGCGGCGTGGAGTCTGGCGGCCCGCTGGGCGAACATCGTTCCCCGGGACAGCACTTGCAGCGTGACTCCCAGTTCGAACATGTCCGCCGCCGGTGCCATGGCCACGTCGGCGACGTCGGCCTCGCAGAGCATCGCCTTGGCCTCGTCGGACAGGCCCGCCTCGACGGCGGTCTGGTTCACCGATCCGACGACGACGTAGGACGCGCCGAGGGCGAAGGCGGCGGCCACCGCGTCCGGAGTGCCCAGTCCGCCGGCCGCGCCGATCCTGACGGGCCGGGGGTAGCCGTACCGCCGGCAGAGCGCGTCGCGCAGCAGGACGATCCTCGGCAGCAGGGCCGACAACGGCCGGTTGTCGGTGTGACCTCCGCTGTCGGCCTCCACGGTGACGTCCTCGGCCACGGGGACCAGGGCCGCCAGAGCGGCCTCCTGCGGGTTCAGCTTGCCCTGGGCGACGAGCAGGTCGAGGAGCGCGGCCGGCGCGGGGGAGAGGAACCGCTCGGCCACCTCGGGCCGGGAGACCTTGGCGAGCATCCGCGTATGCCGGACGATCCCGCCGTCGGCGCCCCGGCGCAGACCCCGGGCCGAGCACAGTACGACGGCCGGGGTCAGCTCCATGAACGCCGACGCCGAGATCCGGGGCACGCCGCAGCGCAGCAGCAGCTCGGCGACGCGGAACTCCAGCGCGGGCTCGGCCGGTGAGTGGATGAGGTTCACGCCCCAGTTCGGACGGGACCGCAGTTCCTGCGCCAGCGCGTGCACGGCCTGCTCCACCTCGGCGTACGCCAGACCGCCGGCGCCGAAGAAGCCGAGCATCTCCGCCCGGGCCATCGCGGACACCATCCGCGTGGTCGCGATGCCGTTCGCCATCTCGCCCGCCACATAGGGGAAACGGACGCCGTGCGCCTCGCAGAAGGTGCGCCCGCCGAGCCATTCGGGGTACAGCGGCGGCAGCGTGCCGAGCACCTGTCCGTCGGGTCCGGGGCCGGTCGCGAGCCCCAGCTCACGGCCGCTCGGCCCGCTGACGACGTGTACGGGTTCCCGGATCCTTCGGGCACGGGCGGCGATCTCCTCCAGGGAGAAGGCCGGAGGGGACGCGACGGGGGCGTCAGGAGGGTAGAGCACGGGCACGAAGGGGCTCCAGCGGGGAGAGAGAAGGCGAGGTGCGCGGGTCAGGCGTACCGGGCGGACGGGAAGGCGGCCGTGGGCGTGGGCGACGGCCGGGCGGGAACCGGGTTTCTCGGGACCAGCCCGCACAACAGGTGGTCGAGGTCCACCGGCCGGGAGGCCGCCGACGGACCGAACAGGGCCCGGACCCTGGTGTCGTCGAAGCGCCGACAGTGGGCCAGATAGGCCGTGAGACCCGGGTAGAAATCCACCAGCGCCTCCAGCGCCGACAGATCGTCCGGCTTGGTGGCGACCAGGTCGATCGACAACCCGACCAGCCGCTCCAGCAGGGTCACGATCGTCGGCACCGGCACGTCGCGGTCATGGACGACGTGGTACGTGTCGACTCCGCCCGAGGGTGTCCGGTCGGCCAGCCGCACCATGACGTCGGCGGCGTGCTCCACCTGCAGCAGGTTCAGCCGGCCGTGCGGATGCCCCACCATGCGGACGCGGGGACGGCCGTCCGGGAGGCCGGCACTGTGCGGGCCGTCGGACCCGGCACCGCCGTTTCCAGGGCTCCCGGGACCGGCGGCGCGTCGCGCGTCGCGCAGGATCCGCTCGATGACCTGCAGCGGATGCGAGGGCAGTTCCGGGTGCGGCGGCAGATCCGTGACCAGGATGCTGGGCCGCAGCACCACGACCGGACGGCGGTGCTGCCGCGACCACGCGTGGATCAGCATCTCCGCCTCGTACTTGGAGCGCTCGTAGGTGTTCTCGAAGCCGTTCGCGTCGTCCAGCTCGTCCTCGTACGCCACCCCCTCACGCCGACTCCCGGCCACGAAGGCCGTACTCACGTGGTGGAGCACGGGTCTGTGGCGTCCGGCAGCGGCCAACTCCAGTACGTGCCGGGTTCCATCGACGTTGGTCCGGCGCAGCTCGGGAAGATCCCCCTCCAGGTTGATGCTGCCCGCGCTGTGCCAGATCGCGCCGAGCCCGTCGGCCAACTCCTGGAACGCGCGCCTGGACAGCCCCAGCCCGGGCTGCTCCAACTTGGTCTCCACCACCCGTAGTCGGCCGGGAAGTTCGGCGACGAACGGCTCGGGAGCGCCGGTCAGTTCGAAGAACCGGCTGATGCGGTGCACCGCGTCGCCCGACCCCGCGTGGGCCAGGACCGTCACCGACCGGTGTGTGCCGAGCAGACGGCGCAGCAGGCGCAGTCCGAGGAATCCGGTGGCGCCGGTGAGGGCGACGTGCATGACCTTGGCTCCAAGGGTTCCGAGAGGGACAGGACCACGACCGCGCGCGAGGGTGGTGAAGGCCGGGTCGCTGCGACGGCCTGGAGGCGGGACGCAGTCGACCGCCCCCACGGCGCGCAAGGGCACCGGCGGGCTCGGCCTGATGATCGCGGGGCAAGGCACACAGTGTCAGACGGCGGACGGCGACGGAGCTTTCGATCCCACCGGCTCACCTGAACGGATGACCTGGGCCATGGTCCGTGCGTATCCAGGACGTTCCTTCGAAGCGCCCGTCGCGATGGCAGGACGCCCGTCCGCAGCGACGCGACGAAGCGGCCGGGACCGAGCGGGCGACGGGAAGGCCTGTCCTCCTTTCGGATGATCTCGCCGGAGGCGGCGGAGAGGTGACGATGCGCGGCCCCGGGTGGTTCCGCCTCGCCGCCCGCGGGCGGTGCGGTGCGTCCAGCCCGGCGTGAGACGGAGGAGCCCGCGGTCCCGAGCGCCTACGGCCGCCCACCACGTGCGGATATAAACCGTGTTGATCCAGGCCGAGGTGACGCGTCCCGCGGTCGGTCGGGATGGCCGACCGCCCGACCTCGCCCCGCCTGCCCGTCCCTCGGCACGAATGGAAGTTCCCCGATGCCCGCGTCCGTCCCGTCCGATCCGTTGCCCGGTCTCCCCACCCACACGATCGACCGCGTCTTCCTCAGCATGGAACGCCGCCACCCCGACACCCGCTGGGACGCGGGCGGCGTCGCCTACCTGAGCGGCCCGCCCCCGAGCCTGGCGGACCTCCGCGCGTACGTGGGCTTCCGCCTGGGCCGGCTGCCCCTGCACACGAGCCGGATCCAGGGCGGCGGCTCTCGGCGCCCCCGGTGGCGGCCGGACGCGGACTTCAGCATCGACCACCACGTCCACGAGGTGGTCGCCGAAGGCCCCGAGGGCTGGGACACGGCCCTGCACACCTCGGTCAACGCGCCGTTCGCGCCCGGCACCTACTGGGGGCTCTGGCTGGTCCATGGCCATGCGCCCGACGAGTACGCCCTGTGCTACCGCTTCCGCCACGCCTGCCAGGACGGTTCGGCAGCCGCGATGACGTTCCGGGCCATCCTGGGCGAGGGGGAGGCCTCGGCCCGCCCGGTGCCGGCGAAGGGCCGCCCGGCCGGTCTGCCCCGGCGGGTGGGCACCGCCGTCGGGCTGGCGACGAAGTTCATTGCCGGCTCGCTCACCCTCCCCGGACGCCGTCCGGCCATCCCCTTCGTCCCCACCGGGGAGCGGCGACTGTGGCGGGGCCGGGTGTCGGCGGACGCCCTCCGCCGGATCGGTGCGGCACGTGGGGGATCGGCGCACGACGCCCATCTGGCCGCGCTCGGCGGGGCGTTGTCGGCCTGGTCCGCCAAGTCCGGTGTAGGGCTTCCCCGCGTGACGGTACTGCTGCCCGTCGACGCGCGCCGACCGGAGGAGGAACAGACCTGGGGCAACCGCTGTTTCGCCCTGCCGTTGGAACTGCCCGTGCGGGCCGCCCCGCAGCGCGGCACCCCGTCCCGGGACGGCGACTCGTCCCTGTGGCGGCTCGAGTACGTCATGGCGACGACCCGGAAACTGCGGGGCGACGCATGGCGGCAGGGTATTCAGGACCTCGTCCGCCACATGCCCGACCGCCCGACCGAGTGGTACCTGCGCAGGATGCTCTCCCCGGGCGTCACCCAGGTCATGGCCACGTCCATGCCGGTCGCCGACAAGGGCAGCCTGGGGACCACCCAGGTGACGGGCGTCGCCCTGCTGCCCCTGCTGGTGCCCGGACACCTCTTCGGAGTGGGCCTGTCGTTCTTCGGCAGCTCGGCCGAGGTGACCTTCGTGTCCGACCGGGCCCTGCCGTTCGGGGAGTTGCTCCCGGAACTGTGGGAGCAGGCCGTGGGTGAGCTGGAAGGGGCCTCGGCGCCCGAGTGAACGAACCGGCACCGGGGCCGAACTCAGTGCTCGGGTACGGTCCCGGTGCCAACCCTTCCTTCCAGAAGGCCACTTGGCGATCCCCAGGGCTCACACGACGTCGGCCGCCCGGGTGGTGCCGCTGACGCCGGGCAGGCTCGGCATGACGCCACGTGCGCGACGCCTGCCCGCTCGGCGCTCCCGGCGCAGGGTCCTTCGGTAGGAGCGGAAGTCGATCTCGATCCCGTGGCGGTAGGTGGACACGTACGTCGTGCCATGCCGGCGCCGCTCGCGCGCGATCGCCCGTGTCATGTCCGCCGGTGACGGCAGCGAGACCGCGCCCTCGATCAGTTCGGCGATCCATTCCGCCTGCGGTTCGAGCAGCGGGAAGGCCGCGCCGGAGGGCTGTGCGAGCCCCATGAAGTAGAGCCCCGGGATGCGGGGCGGGACGGTACGCAGATAGAGCTCGGTGCGGCCGTCCGGGGCGGCGAACAGGGACGGTTCCAGGAAGGGGAACGAGATGGCGTAGCCCGTCGCGTACACCACCGCGTCCACCTGTTCACGGCTGCCGTCCGTGAAGGCCGCCGTGGTCCTGCCGAAGGAGCGGAGACCGGGCTTCGGTGTGACCGCGCCCCGGGCCAGTTGGACGAGGAGTTCGTCGGAGGTGGAGGGGTGGCGGGCGAGCGGCCCGCGGTCCGGGGTGGGCAGCCCGTAGTGGGCCGGGGCACCGCGGGTGAGCCGCAGGAGGAGCCGCAACCCCGAGTCCTGCACGAATCGCGGGAGACCGGACAGCGGGCTCCACACCAGATGGTCCGCCGGACGGCCGAGCAGCATCTTGGGGAACACGTGCGCCGCGTCGCGCGCGGAGAGGAACGTCCGGGCCGCCGTGCGCGAGATCTCCGCCGCGATCTCGCACGCGGAGTTGCCCATGCCGATGACCAGCACCCGCAGACCGGCGTACGGGTCAGGGGTGCGGTAGTCGTGCGAGTGGATCGCGGTCCCCTCGAACTCCTCGGCACCGGGCACGGCGGGGGACGGGAGACGCGGGTCCCAGTGATGGCCGTTGGCCACCACCACCTCGCTGTAGCGCCGCGTCTCCTCGCCCGTGTCGCCGCGGCGCCGGCACACCACCTCCCAGCCGCCGTCGTCCAGGGGCCGCACCGAAGTGACCTTTGTGCCGCACACGATGTGGCGGTGCAGGCCGAACGACGTGGCGTAGTCCTCCAGGTAGGCCAGGACCTTGCTGTGGTGCGGAAAGACCGGGTAGCTCTCCGGCATGGCCAGGGAGGAGAACGACATGCTCTCCTTCGAGATGTTCGCGTGCAGTGACGCGTACACCCCCGACATGCCGTTGTCGTTGCCGTACCGCCAGAGTCCGCCGATGCCCGACCCGGCCTCGAAGCAGTCGAACGGAACGTCCCGGGAGGCGAAGACCCTGCTCGCCGCCAGGCCTGACGGGCCGGCGCCGATCACACATGTCCTCCGCATGACTGACCGACCTTTCTGGACCGGGGCGGAAACCCGGGCGGGCGGACCTGCCGGCCCCCCGGTCCGGGCGACGCTAGCCGCCCCGGTGACCCCGAACCCCCTTTCCGCCGGCGGAACCGCCGCACGCGTGACGCGGCGGGCGCCGGATTGACGCCGTGGGACGGAGCCGGGACCACGCCGTTTCCCTTGCTGCGGCTGCTCGTTGGGCACGGGCGGCCCGGTTCCGCCGCCGCTTCGGAAAGAGCCGGAAGACGCGGACCGGTTCCGCGGACAACCGGAAGACCTGGCACGACGGAGCAGCGCGATGGACGTCACAGATGTGCACCACTCCTACCGGCAGCACTCGGTTCTACGGGGCGTCGACCTCCGGCTGCGGGCCGGGGTGCTCGCCGGGATCGTGGGGGAGAACGGCGCCGGCAAGACGACGCTGCTGAAGATCCTCTCCGGTGAACTCAGGCCGGACCGGGGCTCGGTGCGCCACAGAGGCAGGTTCGGCTACTGCCCGCAGTCCGTGGTCCTGGACGACTCCTTCACCGTGCGTCAGCACCTCGACTTCTTCCGGCACGCCTTCGGACTCGCGGACCTGCGGCGGGCCGAGGAAGTGATGGAGACCCTGGACTTCACCGAGTACCTCGACCAGCGTGCGGGCCTCCTCAGCGGGGGCTCACGGCAGAAGCTGAACCTGACCCTCGCGCTCATGCACGACCCCGACGTGCTGCTGCTGGACGAGCCCTACCAGGGCTTCGACTGGGAGACGTATCTGCGCTTCTGGGAGTTGGCGACCGGGCTGCGCGACGCCGGACGCTCGGTGCTGGTCGTCTCGCACCTGGCGTACGACATCGACCGGCTGGACCAGTTGTGGCGCCTGGAGGACGGACGCCTGCACCGCCAGGACTACTGCGCGGAGGCGGCGGCATGAAGCGGCACTGGGCCCTGTTCACCACGGCCTCCCGGTACGCGCTGATCGGCCACGCCCGCAACCGGTTCGCGATGCTGCTGGTGGTGCTCTACATCCCCGTGTGGATCGCCCTGGCCTACGTGACCATTCCCGACCGGCCGGCGCCGTTCCGACTGCGTGCCACGGGCGAGGTGCTGACCCCGCCCGGCAACCATCTCACCCAGATCACGGGCGCGTTGAACGCGGTCACTCTGATCGCCGGGTTCATGATGTTCGCCGCCACCTTCACGGGCGGTGCCTTCGACCGGCGCCTGGCCATGGCGGGTTACCCGCGGCACCACCTGGTCCTCGCCAAGCTCTCCGCGCTCACCCTGGTCTGCGCCGCCGTCGCCGCGTACGCCACGGCCGCCGCCGGCTTCGCCTGGTCGCCCCGGCAGCCCCTCATGCTCACTGCCGCGCTGTTCTGCGCCGCTCTGACCTACGGCGCGCTCGGCGTGGTCTTCGGCTCGGTGCTCCGCCGCGAGGTGGAGGGCATGTTCGCCATCCTGATGATCAGCATCATCGACGTCGCCCTGCAGAACCCCCTCTCAAGCTCCGGTTCGGACAGTGCCGTTGTGTGCTTCCTGCCGTCGTACGGAGCCGTGCAGGCCAGTATGTCCGCGGCCTTCTCCACCGCGCCGGTGGCCCAGGGCCTCGTGATCCAGCTCCTCTGGCTGACGGGGGCGGCGCTGGCCGGGTTCATGGTCTTCCGCCGCCGTACCCGCGACGCGCTCCCACCGGAACGGGCCGCCGTGACCGCGGCGGCCAATGATCGTTCTGTAAGCGGGCGTTGAATCGTCCCGAACCATCACATTCTTTACGCAAGGAGCACACCCCCATGAGCCTGTCGCGTACCGTCCAGCGCACGGTCCTCACCACAGCCCTCCTGTCCGTCTCCGCGCTGGCCTTCCCGGCCTCCGCACAGGCGGCCCCGCTGCCGCCCGCGTGCCAGGAGGCACTGCTCACCACCCTCGACAAGTTCCCCGTCACGGACTTCACGGTCCCCGACAAGGTCCAGAACGCCATGCTGGTCGAGGTCATGAACCTGAGCGACGCCGACCAGAAGGCCATCACCCAGGAGGCTTGCGCGGCCTGGAACAACTGGGCCACCAAGAACGGCCAGGCGGTGGCCACGGACCTGGACACCCGCTACCGGAACGCCGCCGGACCCGTGTGCAACAAGTTCACCACCTCCGCCATCGGGACGATCAAGAAGTTCGCGCCGAACATCCCCGCCCAGACACGGGACTTGGAGAAGGTGGCCAAGAAGGTCTGGCAGAACAGCATGGAGAAGCTCTCGACGGAAGCCACCAACGCCGACTGCCGCAAGGCCTACAGCGGGGTCAAGGCCGGCTGGTAGCCAGCCCCGGCGGATGACACCCCCGCCCGCCGAGTGACGTTTCCGTCCGTCGCCCACTCCCGACGGCCTCAACCACCCGCACCGCCCCCGAGCCGCAGGCATCGGCACCGAGGCAGTGCTGTGGCCGCGGCGGTGGCCGACGGTACGGAAGCGCCGTTTGCTCGACGCTTGGCATGGCGAAGAGGTCATCAAGTTTGGGCTGTGAGTAGCCTGCGGGCGTGGGAATGGAATCTGATGGCTGGTTGGAAGACACGCGGACGTCCTATGACACCGTCGCCGGCAGCTATGCGGACCAGGTGCGCAACCTCCTGGACGAAACACCCGAGGAGCGCGCGATCCTAACGCTGTTCGCCGACCTGGTGAGTACCAGCGGCGGAGGGTCGGTCGCAGACGTGGGATGTGGCCCGGGGCGGATCACGGCTCACCTGCGCCAACTGGGCGTGGACGCGTTCGGGATCGACCTGTCGCCCGGGATGATCGAGGTGGCCCGACGTGACCACCCCGGTCTCCGGTTCGAACTCGGCTCCATGACGGACCTCGACCTCGGCGATGGCTCGATGGCCGGCCTGGTCGCCTGGTACTCGCTGATCCACGTCCCCGACGCGCAGATCGGCTCGGTCTTCAGGCACTTCCATCGAGTGCTGCAACCCGGCGGATCGTTGCTCATCGGCTTCCATGTCGGGGATGAGTCGAAGTTGAAGACGCAGGGCTATGGCGGCCACCCAATGAAGGTCCACGTCCATCGCCGCCGGCACGGTCAGATGATCGCCTGGCTCGACGATGCCGGCTTCACCATCGGCGAACACAGGACGCTCACCTCGGCCGAGAGCACCCTCGGAGGAATCATCCTCGCGCGCCGTCGGCCTGATACCCAGTAAGGTCCCTCAACCGGCAAGTCGGCGAAAACAGATGGGAGTGCAGGCCATGCCGGCAAACGCCAGGAAGTGGCCGGCCTTGCGTTCGTAGCGGCGGTGCAGTCGGCGACAGCCTGCCAGCCGCGCCGGCGGTCCGCTCCACGGTCCAACGGTGTCGACCCAGCCGCTGAGAGGACTCAACGCCCTTGCGGGCAATGCGCGGGGTGAGGTTTCGGGACCGGAGCCATCGGTGCAGGTGCCGGCCGAGTTCGACGGCTGCGCCGTGTCGGGTTGCCGCACACGACGCAGCGGATCGGGACCGGCCCAGCAGCCCCTGTGTTTCGAGTTCAGCCAGGTCCGCAGCGATCAAGTGCGGCGCGAAGCCGGTTGAGGCCCTCCACTCTCCAGTGGTCCCGGTCGGGCATCTGGTCGTCTCGGCGCCAGCGCCAGGCCGAGAACAGCGCCCAGTTCAGGGCGCGGCACCGGTGAAGCAGGGCGTGGTCAGCCCCCGCATAGTGCTGCCCCACTTCTTCGGGCGCATGGGCGAGGTCGAACTCGACCGGCCCACGGCAGCACGTGGCGAGGTCCACGAACAGCGGCCCTCTCCTCGTGTTGAGGAGGTTGCCCGGATGCGGCTCGCCATGCAGCAGCTGGTCGCGGGACTTGTCGGTGCTGATCGCAGCGGTCAGACCGCTGAGCGTGCCGCTGAGGAGTTCCCGGTCAGGCTCGGGCAGCTCGGGGGACCGCTCCCGGGCGTTCACCTCTCTCAGTGCCACGGCGACTCGATCGGTGAAATGCGGTGCGTCCGGATCGAGCTGCCGCAGGGCGGCATGGTGCCGCATGAGCACGTCCGCGTAGTCGGCCGGCGCGATCTCCGATCCCACAGGTTCGTAGTAGGTCCAGAGCGAGATGGCGAAGGCATCACGTACATGGACTCGGGGGACGACCCGAGGATCGAGCTCAGCCACGGGTGCGTCGATGGCGGCGAGACGGTGAGCAACCTCTACTTCGAACTCGGAATCAGCCAGATGCCCCGAAGGCGCGACCCGAGCCAGAACATCGCAAGGGACCAGGCGCAGCGCGACGCGGTCCGAGTTGTGGATGACGACCACATCGTCGACCTGAAGGCCCAGCTCCACAGCGGTCGCCCGTCCCGCCTCAACCGCGCGGCGGAGTTCCCATGGCTCCATGACGTCCTCCCTCGTTGCTGGGTACACATACACGTCTGAGGGCAACTGGGGCGAAGGGATTCCCAACCGCCTGCCGGACAGTCCGCTTCATGAAAGCGCGCGGTTGACGCATCAGCTACTGCAGATCACCGACTCCGACCGGCAGTCCGTGAGCGGTGACGTCACGCGCGGTGCGGTGGCGATGCTTCCGGTGTCGCTTCGCCTGCCGCTTCGCCGAGCTCCTGCGCCAGTGGCGACTGGACGCCTGCCCCGGTCGGCCGGTGGGTGGGGCGGGTGGCCAGGTAGAGCGCCGCGGCGGCCATCAGGACCGCCATCACGGCGAGTATGGCGCGATAGTCCACCAGCGCGATCAACGCGGCTCCCGCGGCGATGGCCCCGGTCTGCGGTACTCCTATCAGCACGCTCAACGCGGCATCGGTCCGCCCCATCAGAGAGGCGGGCGTGCGCCGTTGGAAGAGGGTCATGACGCCCGCAACGATCAAAGGCAGGCTGGCGCCGATGAGTGCGGTGCCCGGCGCGACCGCGAGCAGAGATGGGGCGGCACTCAGGGAAAAGCCCGCGGCGGCGCAGGCCAGGCCGAGCGTCACGGTCCGCGCTTCGCCCGCACGCCGCATGAACACCGCCGCGGCCACCCCGGCCGCTATGGCACCGACACCTTCCAAGGAGCTGAGGACGCCGAGGAAGGGTGGTGGGCGGTGCAGCCCCAGATCGACAACGGCAAAGAGCACCGACTCGGAGAAACCGAAGGCGACGACGGCGAGCACCGCGGCGACGGTCGACTGACGCAGGGCGGGGGTCCGCGCGATGTAGCGGAAACCGGCGGCGATCCGGGCGCCGGTATCCTCTTGCCGCGCCGGCTGCGGGCGTTCCTCCCGCTGCCGGATCAGTGCGATGAGCAGGGCCGCGAGAGCGAAGGTCGCCGCGTCGCCCACCACCAGCGGACCCAGGCCGAATGCGGACAGCACGCCTGCCCCCAGGAGAGGCGCAATCAGGCGCAGGCCCTGCAGCAGGGTCTGCAGGAGGCCGTTGGCATCGCCCAAGTGCTCCGGTGGGATCAACGTCTGGGTGAGCGCGGTCATGGCCGAGCCGGTGGCGCCGCTGCCCAGCCCGTACAGAGCCATGACGACATAACAGACCCAGATGCTGTGGCGGTCGTGCACCAGGAGCAGCGGCAGGACCAGCACCGTGGAGGCCAGGTTCAGGACGATCAGCAGCGGCCGACGCCGTGCCCGGTCGACCAGGGCACCGCCCAGGGGTGCGCCCAGAGTGCCGAGGATGAAGGCGAAGAAGACCAGTCCGGCGGCGGAGTTGCTGCCGGTGAGCTCCTTGACCCGGATGCCGAGGGCGATCCACAGGGCATTGCTCCCGGCCATGTCGATCAGCCTGGCGGCGACGAGCAGGCGGATGTCCCGGCGAGCGAGGAGGGCACGCACGGTCAGTCCTCCTGGGTGTGCAAGGCGTCGGCGGGGAAAGTGAACTGGATCAGCTCCATGGCAACAGCGCCCTCGGGCCGCAGCGACGGATCCTCAAGGCGCTCGCGATAGCGGAAGAGCAGGGCGGTCAGCTCCGCCTTGAAGGTCTCGGCTTCCTCGGGGGTCAGATAGAAGACCGACTCGGCAGCACTGGTGATCTTGTTCCAATGCTCGGGGAACGCGTAGCGCATCGCGCCGATCTTGCGGATTCGTTCCAGCCAGGAGTCCCACAGCACGGCGCTGAGCGCTGCCGCGGCGATCGCCCCCGCCGGATCGGACTCGTCGATCGTGAAGCCGATGTGAGCACGCCGCCACGGGCGACTGCGACCCGTGCCGCCTCCCGCCTCCTCGACGAAGCCGTACTTCGCCAGCGTGCGCAGATGGAAGGCGCAGTTCGTCGGGGACTCTCCCACCACCTCGGCGGCCTCGGTCGCGGTCAGCGGCTCGCGCCGACCCAGAGCTTCGAGCAGGGCCAGGCGGGTGGGATGCGCGACGGCCCGCATGGCCTTCGGGTCGGTGAGCTTGCGGTGCTCACGCGGAGCAGCGTCCCCGGTTTCGAAAGACATGTTTCGAGACTCTACGCTCGAAACATGTCTTTCGAAAGGGTCGGGCCGTGCCTGTGCACGGTGGAACGCCGTGTCAGTGGTCGTGTCAGGGGCGTGACAGGCGGGTGACTGGGCCGGCGGGGACCGTGAGGGCATGAATAGTGCGGCGATCGCAGTTTCAGGGCTGCGGAAGGCATACGGCGACAAGGTCGTGCTCGACGGCATCGACTTCGAGGTTGCCGCGGGATCGGTGTTCTCCCTGCTCGGCCCGAACGGAGCCGGCAAGACGACGACGGTGAACGTCCTCACGACGTTGATGCGAGCCGACGAGGGGACGGTGCGCGTCGCCGGGCACGACGTGGTGACCGCGACCAAGCAGGTGCGCGCGGCCATCGGTGTGACCGGTCAGTTCGCCGCGGTGGACGAACTGCTGTCGGGCCGGGAGAACCTTCAGATGATGGCGGACCTGAAGCGCGTGCGCTCGGGTGGCCGTGTGGTCGCGGGACTGCTGGAGCGGTTCGACCTGGGGGAGTCGGCGGACAAGCCGGCGTCGGCCTACTCCGGCGGTATGCGCCGGAAGCTGGACCTGGCGATGACGCTGGTCGGCAACCCGCGGATCATCTTCCTGGACGAGCCGACGACGGGTCTCGACCCGCGCAGCCGGCGCACGATGTGGGGGATCGTCCGCGAGTTGGTGGCCGACGGCACGACCATCTTCCTCACCACCCAGTACCTCGAGGAAGCCGACCAGCTCGCCGACCGGATCGCGGTGCTCGACCAGGGCCACCTGGTCGCTCAGGGCACCCCCGAGGAACTCAAGCGCCAGGCCCCCGGCAGCCACGTCCGGCTCCGCTTCACCGGCCTCCACGAACTCGACGCGGCAGCACGGATTTTGGCCGGCTCCACACGGGACGACCAGGAACTGACCCTGCGCGTTCCCAGCGACGGCGGTTCGAAGTCGTTGCGGGCCCTGCTGCACACGCTCGACGAACACACGATCAACGCCGCCGAGTTCTCCGTGCACACCCCGGACCTCGATGACGTCTTCCTCGCCCTGACGGGGCGCACGCGCACGAGCGCCGACACGAGCACCCACACGAGCACGAGCACGGAGGCGATCGCGAAATGAGTACTGTTCCCACGGCGTTCGGCGACGCGGCCATCATGCTGCGCCGCAACTTCAAGCACACCGCCCGCAATCCGGTCACGGTGTTCCAGGCAGTCCTGTTTCCCATCGTGATGATGCTCATGTTCGTCTACGTCTTCGGCGGCGCCTTCAAAGTCGAGGGGAAATACGTCGACTACGCGGTGCCGGGCCTGATCGTGATGGCCATCACCTACGGGCTGGGGCCGACCGCGGCGGCCGTGAACGGCGACATGACGAAGGGCATCATCAACCGGTTCAAGGCCATGGACGTCTCTCACGGCGCCGTGCTGGCCGGACATGTCGTCTCCACGACGGTGCGCAGCCTGATCGCCGACGCGGCCATCATCGGCGTCGGCTTCGCGATGGGTTTCCGCCCGCACGCGAGCTTCCTCCAGTGGCTGGCCGCGATCGGCATCATGGTGCTGCTCGCCTTCGCGACCAGCTGGCTCACGGTCGCCATGGGCCTGGGCGCGAAGACCGCGGAGTCGGCGGGCCTGGCCACCGTACCGCTGATCATGCTGCCGTTCCTGAGCAGCGCGTTCGTGCCCGCCGACACGATGGGGACCGGCGTGCGGCAGTTCGCGGAGTACCAGCCCTTCACCCCGATCATCGAGACGCTGCGCGGACTGCTGACGGGCAACCCGTCGAGCGGCGACGCGTTCGCGGCCCTCGCCTGGTGCGTCGGGCTCGGCCTCCTCGGATACGTGTGGGCGGTCTCCGCGTTCAGGAAGCGAGCGTGACCTCGACCAGCTGAGACCAGTCGGCCCGCGACCCCTCCCTGGCCGCCTCGGCGAACTTCTCGTCGCCGAGGCGGCTCAGCGCGCTCTGCTCGATCCGGGCCACGTCCGGGTGGGAGCGGTCCGGCAGCCCACGCACGCCCGCGCTCGCCGCGAGCAGCCGCGCCGCCTGCTCGTGCTCGTCACGGCGCAGCGCCAGGTCCGCGACCCCGACGAGCACTCCCGCGACCAACGGCGCGTGCCCCGTCTCGGCCGCTGCCTCGCAGGCCGCCGCGCGATGCGCCCGCGCCTCGCGGAGATCGTCGGCGAGGTAGCCGAGCAGGTCGTGCCTCACCGCGCGGATGTGCGCCCGCTCCGCCTCGTCGCCCAGTATCGCCGTCGCGGCACCGAGTTGCCTGCGCGCCTCTTCCGCATCGCCGCCCCACCGGGCGAGTTCCGCCTTGGCGAGGGCCAACTCGGCCAGCGCGTCGGGCCAGGTGACGCGCTCCGCGCACCGCTGCGCCTCGGCGATCGCGGCCGCGCAGGCGTCCTCGTCGCCCAGCAGCCAGTACAACTGCGCCTGCCGCGACCGCATGCGGATGACGTCCTCCGTGGCACCGACCTCGGTGACGACCGCGGCCGCCCGCTCGTAGTGCTCGCACGCGGCCGCGAACTCGCCGCGCGCGGCGATCCGGTCCGCCAGCTCCGTCAGCGCGAACGAGATCCCGAACCGCTCACCGAGCACCCGGAACTCGGCGAGCGCCGTCTCCAGGTACGCGTCCGCGTCCTGGCCGCCCTGTCCGAGCACGATCCGCATCTTGCCCAGATGCAGCCGGGCCAGCGCGCGTACCCAGGGGTCCTCGTCGTCGAGCAGCGGTTCGAACGCGGACAGGACCGCGTCCGGCGTGCGCACCATCCGTTCCAGCACCGCCACGAACCCAAGGGTCGGATGGCTGCCCGTACTGCGCCGGCTGAACCGGTACGCCTTGCGGATCCACTCCGCCGTCTGGTGGGCGTCGCCCCGCCCGGAGCTCATGAAGTGCACGACAAGTCCGTACACCATGGCCCGTACGTCGTCGGTCACCTCGCCGGGCGTCCTGGTGGCCGCGGTGATCAGCTCCAGGCCCTCGGCCTTGTGACCGCTGAGCCACCAGTACCAGCCGGCGCCCGCCGCCAGCCGCATCGCCGCCTGCGCCTCACCCGCCGCGAGCGCGCCACGCATCGCGGAACCGATGTTGTCGTGCTCGGCCCCGAGCCTGGCGAGCCACTCCAGTTGCTCGGCGCGGCGCAGGTGCGGCTCCGCGGTCTCGGCGAGTTCGGTGAAGCAGGCGAGATGCGCGTGACGCGCCCGGTCCGATTCACCCGCGTCCGCGAGCCGCCGGCCGGCGTACTCCTTGATCGTGCCGAGCATGCGGTAGCGCGGCGCGCTGTCGTCCTCGGTGACCAGCAGCGACTTCTCGGTCAGTGCGGTGAGCAGATCGAGCACCTGGTCCCGCTCGACCGCGTCGCCCGCGCAGACCTGTTCGGCGGCTTCCAGACTCGCCCCGCCGGAGAACACCGAGAGCCTGCGCAGGACCGTCCGCTCGGCCTCGGTGAGCAGCTCCCAGCTCCAGTCGACCACCGCGCGCAGCGTCTTGTGCCGCGGCAGCGCGGTACGGCTGCCACTGGTCAGCAGGCGGAACCGGTCGTCGAGCCGGGTGGCCAGCTGGTCGATGGACATGGTGCGCAGCCGGGCCGCGGCCAGCTCGATCGCCAGCGGCATCCCGTCCAGGGCCCGGCAGACACGTACCGTCGTCGCCAACGTGGGGGAGTCGGCCGCGAGATCGCGGCGCACCGCCCCGGCCCGGTCCCGAAGCAGCCGGACGGCGGGTGAGGACTCGATCTCCTCCGGGCCCGCGTCCTCGCGCGGCAGGGCAAGTGGCTCGACCAGCCACAGCGCCTCCCCGGTGATGCCGAGCGGTTCCCGGCTCGTCGCCAGGATCCGCAGCCGCCGGCACTCTCCGAGCACCCGGTGGGCGAACACCGCCGCCGACTCGATCACGTGCTCGCAGTTGTCCAGGATCAGCAGCGCCTCGCGCTCGCGGACCGCGGCGATGAGCCGGTCCGTCAGTTCCGTGTTCGGGGCCCCGCCGAGCAGGGCGTCGCGCAGGCTCAGCCCGGCGAGCGCCGACTGCGCCACGTCGCCGTCCGAGCCGATGGCCGCGAGCTCCACCAGCCAGGCCCCGTCGGGCAGTTCGCCGAGCAGCGTGCGCGCGGTCTCCGTGGCCAACCGGGTCTTTCCCGAGCCGCCCGGCCCGATCACGGTGGTGAGCCGGTGCCCGGCCATGAGCTCACGGACCGCGGCGACATCGGCGTCCCTGCCGACGAAAGACGTCAGCTCTGCGCGCAGGTTGGTCCTGCGACTTGTTTCCCGCTGTCCCAATTCGCCCCGCAACAGGGCGAGATGCAGCGCGGACAGCTCCGCAGAGGGATCGACGCCGAGTGTGTCGGCGAGGGCCTCCCTCGCGCGCTGGTACACCAGCAGCGCCTCGCTGTCGCGACCGGCCGCGACCAGCGCACGCATCAGCGCGGCTACGAGCCGCTCCCGCTCCGGGTGCGCGGCCACCAGGTCGGTCAGCTCCGTGACCATCTCCGCGCCGCGTCCGACGGCGACCTCCGCGTCGACCCGTTCCTCCGTGGCGGTCAGGCGCAACCCCTCGAGCCGGACGACCGCGGCGTCGAACGCGGCGCTGTCCTGCAGACCGACGTCCTGCATGGCCGCACCACGCCACAGTTCGAGGGCCTCGCGCAGCAGCGGCACGCGACGGGAGGCGTCCTCGGCGCGGGCCTGGCCTGCCACGACGAGACGTTCGAACCGCACTGCGTCGACGGCGTCGGGCTCCACCGGCAACCGGTACCCGTCCGTCTGCCCCTCGACCACCCCGCCCGGCAGCACCTTCCGCAGCCGGGACACCAGGCGCTGCAGGGCGTTCGTCGCGTCGGCGGGCGGGCGCTCACCCCAGATCCAGTCGATGAGCGATGTCTTCGGGACCACGTGACCCGGCCTGAGCGCGAGGGCGACCAGCAGTCCGCGCAACCGCGCGCCCGGCACGTCGACCAGGAGGCCGTCGTCCGTGCGAACCTCCAGTGGACCCAGCATCCCGATCTGCACCCGCTGATTTTGCCACGGACGTTCGACGGGCATCTCCGAGGCGACAACGCCCCCCGGACCGAGCCGTACGCGGAAGCGAGGCTAGGCCTTGCGGGCCAGCCCGGCGGCGATGAGACGCTCCCAGACAGTGAGCTCCCGTTCGCCGCTGCCGCTCCACGGGCCCTCCACCGTGCCGGGACGCCACAGGGGAGCGGGAACGATCCCGGGTTCGAGGATCTCCAGGCCGTCCAGCAGGGTTTCGATCTCCTCGTCGGTGCGCCACCGGCCGCGCCCGAAGGTCTGCTGGAGGACCTTCTCGGCCTCCGCCGTCTCCGGGTTGTTGCCGGAACGGAAGTGGCTGACGAAGAAGTAGCTCCCCGAGGGCACCTGGTCCCGCCAGTAGCGGACGATTCCAGCCGGGTCCTCCTCGTCGTTGACGTGGTGGAGGATGGCGCTGAACATGACGGCGACGGGGCGATCGAAGTCGATCAGCTCCAGGGTGTCCGGGTGGGTACGGATGGCCTCCGGATTCCGTACGTCGACCGGGACGACCCGGGTCCGCTCGTTCTCCTCCAGCAACGCCCGCCCGTGGACCAGCACTTGGGGGTCGGTGTCGACATATACGACCCGGGACTCCTGAGCATGGCGCTGCGCGACCTGGTGGACGTTGTCGGCAGTCGGAAGACCACTGCCCAGGTCGATGAACTGCCGTACCGCGGTGGTCGTGACGATCTCCTCGACCGCCCGGGTCAGCGCCGCACGGTTGGCGAAGGCGATGGCCACCGACCCGGGAAGGTCACGTTTGAACACGTCGCCGATCTTCCGGTCCACGGCGTAGTTGTCCTTGCCGCCGAGCAGGTAGTCGTAGACGCGGGCGATGCTGGGCTTGCTGGAGTCGATGGAGGAGCCGTCAACCGTCATGACGACCATCCTGCCCCCAACGCCACCCGCTCACCACGACTTTCGGTCGGCAGGCGACACAGTGATCAGCGAGGCCCGGTTGCGCCAAGCGGAGTGGGAGGACCACCGGGGACCCTCCAGCTCCAGCCGACCGACAGCGGCATGCCGGCGCCCGAGTCGGGAGGCGATGCCCGCCGTCGTCCTCGCGGAGGGGGCCGTGTGTCAGGCGGTCAGTTCCGTCTGTGGCGGCACTGCCGCAACCGGGACATGGCGGATGTACCACTCGGTGGCGAAGAAGCGCTTCCGTTCATCCGGCGAGAGGCCGGCGATCACGCCCGGGAGGGCTCCCCTCTCCACCTCGGAGCGGTGGGCCAGCACCGCGGCGATCTTCTGCTCCATCCAAGGGCCGACATCGACAGTCGCGGTGACGTGTTCGTCCGGAACGCTGAACCTCGCCTTGCGCGCGCCGATCACGTCTCTCAGCGCCGGCACGGCCGAGCGCGGGTGCGTGGCCAGGTACAGGGCGCGCGGCCGCCAGGGGGTACCGGTATCCGGGTAGAGCTGCCCCAGTCCGGCCGCTTGGGCGGCGAGCACGGTCACCCGGTGGGTGTGGACGTGATCCGGGTGGCCGGGCAGCCCGCCGTACGCGTCATGAGTGACCATGATGTCCGGGCGGAACTCACGGATGTGCGCCACCAGCCCCCGCACCGCCTCGTCCAGCGGCGCATCACAGAACCGCGGGCAGCCCGGGGCCGACCGCGGTACACGCGCATCGGCGAAGCCGAGCATGCGCGGGCTGCCGGCGCCGAGGATCCGGAGCGCCTCGGCCAACTCCCCGGCCCGCGGGGTGCCTGCGCCCCAGGTCGCGGTGACGACCGCGGTCCGCGCGCCCGCGGCCGCGTGACGCGCGAGCACCCCGCCTGCCGACAAGGACTCGTCGTCCGGGTGGGCGAAAACCGCGAGCAGGCTCGGCACGGGCATGGACGGACCACCTTCCGGTGCGAAGAAAGCCTGACTTTATGTCACATACGGGCCCTGCGGGCGAAGCGTTGTCCCCCCGCAGGAGATACGCGCAAGTGAGCTCCCCGAGGTGACGGTCTCCAGTCGCCGGATCCGTAGCGTTCCAGGCGGTCGCGGCACTCAAGTGGCGGATTACGCCGAGGAGTTCTCACGAGGAGGGTCTGGTAGCTGTTGGTCGACGGCCACGGTGCGGCCCGTGGGGCGAGCTTGTAAGAAGCCCCTCACCCCGCTTATGGTCTTCTTGACGATAAGCGAGGGAAGGGGCTTCCTGCATGACCGCGAATACGGTGGGCAAGCGCGCCGCGACCGGAGCACTGATCGGGCTTGCCCTCGGCGACGCTCTCGGTTTTCCGACCGAGTTCAACGACGTGCCCTCGATTCTCGCCAAGTGCGGCCCCTGGCGGGAAATGGAACTGCCGAAGCGCGCGATCGTCTCCGACGACACGCAGATGACCCTCGCCCTCGGCCGCGGGCTCAGGACCGCCATGGACCGGGGCCTGCTCACCCCGAAGCGGCTGGAGCGACCGCTGCGGGAGGAGTTCGTCGACTGGTACCAGTCGCCGGAGAACAACCGGGCCCCGGGCAGAACCTGCCTGACCGCCTGCAATCTGCTGAAGGCGGAGGGACGGGTCTGGCAGGAGGCCAGCCAGATCGGCTCGAAGGGCTGCGGCGCCAACATGCGAGTGGCCCCCATCGGGCTCGCCCCCGGACTCAGCGACGAACAGCGCGCCGGTGCCGCCCAGTTGCAGTCCGCGCTCACCCATGGTCACCCGACAGCCCTGGCAGCCTCGGACCTCACCGCGCATGCGGTACGCCTGCTCGCTCAGGGCACCGACCCCGCGGGACTCGTCGGCCTGCTGCGGTCGTACGCCGAAGACAACCGCACCCGCTACCACCACACCTGGCTCGGAGACCTGTGGACCCGCTCCCAGGATCCGACCCCCGAGCACTTCATCGCGCGCGGCTGGGACGAGTGCCTGGAGATACTCGGACAGCTCCAGGAGGCTGTGCGCACCGTCTCCCCGGAAACCGACCCGTGCCTGGCCACGGGCGCGGGCTGGGTCGCCGAGGAGGCCTTCGCCACCGGCCTGCTGTGCTTTCTGCTCTTCCCCGACGAACCTGTCACCGCCCTGCGCCGTGCCGCCTGTTCCTCCGGCGACTCGGACTCCATCGCCTGCCTCACCGGCGCCTTCGCGGGCGCCTGGCTGGGCACGGACGCCTGGCCCGCCCCGTGGGCGGACCGGATCGAGTACCGGGCCGACCTGCTCGCCCTGGGAGAACTCTGGGACGCGTAGGTTCTGCTGGAGCGCACGAGGACACATGACCCTTCGGCGTCCCTCGATGGTCGACGGAACGTTCGCGTGCGTCACTGGAGCACCTCGGCGCCACGGCCGCCCGCGATCACAGTACGCAGAGGCAGCGCGACGAGCAGCGCGACGGCGACCAGGAGCCCACTGACCCACAGGCGAGGCACCTCGGTTTCACCGGCGTCGGCCTGTGCCATCAGCGTCATGTGCCGTGACACCTGGGCAGCGCGGTGGCCCGATCACCGCGCCCAGGCGGGCGTCGAGGACCACTCCGACATGCCAGTGGTACAACGAATGGCTGTGCGTTCCTCGCCCTCGGTTGTTTGATCCGGCCATCCGCCACTCGCTTGGATGCCCATGGTCGGCACGAGGTTGTTCGGATGGGCGAGAGGCGTTTCGGAGATGACAGGCAGGCGGTCGCTGGGGCGGCGGTTCGGGTGGTTGTGGGCCTCGTACGCGGTCAGCTCGTACGGCACCGGGTTCGGGTTCGGCGCGTTCCCGCTGATCGCGGTCCTCGTGCTGCACTCCGGTCCGGCCGAGGTGGCGGCGCTGTCCGCCGCGGGGCGGGCCGTGGGGGCGCTGGTGGCGGTGCCGCTGGGCCCGTGGGTGGAGTTCCGCCGCAAGCGGCCCGTCATGATCGCGACGGACCTGGTCCGGTTCGCGGCTCTGATGAGCGTCCCTGCCGCCTTCGCGTTCGGCCGGCTCAGCTTCGCCCAGCTGCTCGTCGTGTCCGTCTGCGTCGCCGCGGCCAACATCGCCTTCACCGCGGCCGGCGGCGCCTATCTGAAGGCGCTCCTGCCGCCGGAGGACCTGCTCGTCGCGAACAGCCGGTTCGAGTCCACGACGTGGTCCGCGACCATGGTGGGACCACCGCTCGGCGGGGCCGCGATCGGGCTGTTCGGTCCGGTGACGACCATCATGGCCGACGCGGTCAGCTACCTGCTCTCGGCGCTCGGCATCCGCGCCATTGGAGGGACGGAGCCGCGCCCCGCACGGACCGGCGCCCCGCGGCTTCGAGCGGGCGATCTGCTCGAAGGATGGCGCCACATCCTCACCCACCCCGTGCTGCGCCCGCTGTTCTTCAACACGCTCGCGGTCAACGGCCTGATCATGGCCTCCGAACCCCTGCTCGCCGTACTTCTGCTGAACCGTCTCGGTTTCGCACCCTGGCAGTACGGCTTGGTGTTCGCGGCCCCGTGCATCGGCGGCCTCGTCGGCTCACGCCTGGCCCGCCGGCTCGTGGCGCGGTCCGGGCAGCACAGGGTGATGCGCACCTTCGGGGTACTGCGCGCCTGCTGGTCTGTCGGATTGGCGTTCGTCCAACCCGGCCTCCCCGGGATCCTCCTCGTCATCGCCGTCCAACTCGGCCTCATCACCTGCTGCGGCGTGTACAACCCTGTGCTGTCCACCTACCGTCTCGACCACACCGACCCCGACCGCGTCGCCCGCACACTGGCGGCGTGGTCGGTCAGCACCAGCACCGCCATCGCCGCCCTGACCGCCGCGTGGGGTCTGCTGGCCGCCGTCACCAGCCCCCGCATCGCGCTCGCCGCCGCCGGAGTGCTCCTCCTGGCGACTCCGCTGCTGCTCCCGCGCCGCGAGCACGCAACCCAGAACACAGCGGAACAGGCCGCGAGCCTCACCTGACGCGCCGCAGCCATACGGTTGGCTCGGCGAGTGGACGAGCAAGGCGGTGCCCGCTCCCCCATCTTCCGCAGGTAAAGGGCGGGCGATACTTTCGTTATGTACGCGTGAGATGCGAGCCGGCAGGTGGATGGCACACTCCTGCTGCCATGAAGAGATCACCAATGAAGAAGCGCCTCAGACCCCTGCTGCTGGCCGCCGCGTGCCTGACCTTCGCTGTCGCCGCGAGCGCGTGCGGTCCGGCCGACGAGGGGGCCACGTCGGTGAAGTCGACCACCGGGGGGTCAACTCCTCAGAAGACAGCGGCGAGTTCACCGGTGAGTCCGTCGGCGACCGCATCGCCGACTCCCACCCCGGCCCGCACCACGTCCACGCCCACACAGAAGCCCACACCAAAGCCGACCCCGAAGCCGACACCCGTCAAGAAGACGGTCGCACCGCCCGCTCGCGCCGCCTGGCCGCGTACCTCCTTCGCCGGGCTGACGTTCGAGATACCCCCGGGCTGGACCCTGACGAAGTACGGCAGCGACGCCTGCGTACAACCCCTCCAGCGGGCCGGTCTGCCCACGGCGTTCGGCTGCGCCGGAATCGCCATCAAGTCCGGCTCCATCACCGGCAACGAACTGCGCCCTTACGAGGCCCGCCAGTCCGGCGGCTGGTACGCGGCCACCGACGTCCAGCCCTGCCCGGTCCGCCCGACCCTCGCGGACGGTTCCTTCAACGGCATCACCAGCGGCACGTCGTCGCCGCCGATCGAGTCCGGCCTGCGCCCGGTGGGCAGCCGCACGGCGGCCTACGACCGCTGGACGGCCGCCTGCACGAGCGGCTACCGCTTCTCACCCCAGGCGTGGCACCTGCCCGTCTCCCGGGTGCTGTTCCTCGACTACACGGGCCACGCGGAGACGGCCCGTGTACTGGAGTCGGTCCGCTTCCCCGGCTGATCGTCAACCCGGTCACCCTGACCCACCGCGGCTTACGGGAAAGCCTCGAAGCCCTGGACTCATGCTCCGGGGCTTTCCGCCCGCCCTCCTACAGGACGCACCGGTAACGAACCTCCGGCACCGACACTCCGTCGTAGTCATCAGCCTGAACAGCACCGTCGGCGGTGTAGCCGGCCCGCTCGTAGAAGCGACGTGCCCGAGTGTTGTCGGTGAGGACCCACAACAGCATCAGGCTGAAGCCACGCACACGAGCCTGAGCGTGCACGGCGTCGAGGAGCGTACGCCCGATCCCCGTCCCGACGAGTGAGGGCTGCACGTACAGGGCGTAGAGCTCACCCACAGCCGCACTGGTCCCGTCGCCGCCGGAACGCCCAAGGCACGCCCAGCCCACCACTCGTCCGTGAGTGTCGACCGCCACAAGGTCGGTCGTGCTGGTCGTGCCCTCCTTCGAGCTGTCGAAGTGCCGACGGCGCTGCTGAATATCTTCCTCGACCGTCATGTCGTCGAGGAAGGACCGCGGCACGATCCCGTCATAGGCGGCCTGCCAGCCGGTCACTCGTATCGCCGATACAGCCGGAACATCGGCTTCCGTCATGGCTCGTACAGTCAACATCCCGGAACCGTACGAGACCCGCCACCACGTCCGCCCGGGAATTACGGCAGCGCCCGCCCGCCGTTACGCCGACCTCATGTGCGGGACGTGAGCCAGTCTCTGTAGTGGGTGGGCGCGATGCGGGCGTCGCCCTTGGCGATGATGGCGTCGCCGCGGACGGCGGCGAACATGCCGGCGGTGTCATCGGTGACGACCGTGCGGCCGTCGGGGCGGGCGTTCAGAGTGACCTGGCCGAGTTCGTCGAGGGCGAAGACATCGGGGCCGGCGATGTTGAGGGTGCCGTTCAGCGGGGGGCCGACGGCGACGTCCGCGACGGTGTCGGAGACCTCCCGGGCGGCGATCGGCTGGACAAGGGTGCTGGGCAGGCGGACGGTGCTGCCCTCGGTGGTCGAGGACAGGACGGCGTCGATGAACTCCATGAACTGGGTGGCCCGGACGATGGAGTAGGGGATCGACCCGGCCTTGAGGATGTCTTCCTGCAGGGTCTTCGCCTGGTAGTAGACGAATCCGGGCACCTGGTCGGTACCGACGATCGAGAGGATGACGACGTGCCCGACCCCGCCCTTGTGGCCGGCGGCCAGGACGTTGTCCATGGAGGTCCGGAAGAACGTCAGGGAAGCCTCGTCGAAGGTCGGGGAGTTCGTCACGTTGACGACGACGTCGGCACCGGCCACCGCCTCCTCCAGACCCTGGCCGGTGATCACGTCCACGCCTGTGGACAGCGAGAGCGGCGCCGCTTCATGTCCTGCCGCGTTGAGCTTCTTCACGACCTGCGAGCCGATCAGGCCGGTACCGCCGATCACCGCGCACTTCATGGGTCACCTTTCGTCGCGCACCACGGCGGGTCGTCACCTCGCACAGTGACCGCCCCACGCCGCCAACCACGGGCGCGTGATCGCGGGTGGATCACGGCCATGCCTCCAGGTTGCTACGGCGCCGTGCGCGGCGCACGCCGCCCGGATCACGTCGTCGGGCTGCTGCGCACCCATGAGAGTGAACAAGCACCGTGAGGGGAAACGGTCGGCGCCCTCTGACCTGCGTGTTGCCAGGTGAGCGGGGCGGATGTGCTGTTGCGATCACGCGAATGATCGGTATGGAATGAAGGGCCGAACGCGACCGAGTCGGTATGGCGGGCACCAGACCTTGGAAACCGTGATGCTCCGGGAGAGTCCATGGCCTCGAAGCCTCCTGTTCCCCCGTTCACCCGGGAGAGCGCGACCGAGAAGGTCCGCCTCGCCGAGGACGCGTGGAACACCCGGAACCCTGAGCGTGTGGCTCTCGCCTACACGGTCGACAGCCGCTGGCGCAACCGTGCCGAATTCATCAACGGTCGCGAGCAGATCGTCGCCTTCCTCACCAGGAAGTGGACCAGGGAACTGGACTACCGGCTCATCAAGGAGCTGTGGGCTTTCGAGGGGAACCGCATCGCCGTACGCTTCGCCTACGAGTGCCACGACGACTCGGGCAACTGGTTCCGTTCCTACGGAAACGAGAACTGGGAATTCGACGAGCAGGGCCTGATGCGGGTCCGCCTGGCGAGTATCAACGACCTTCCTGTCAAGGAAGAGGAGCGCAAGTACCACTGGCCCCTCGGCCGCCGTCCCGACGACCACCCAGGTCTGAGCGACCTGGGTCTCTAGCACTCCACCCCCCCCCGTCCGTGGTGGGCCCGAGCACCGGCTGCCAAGGATTATGCGCGCTGCCGCCGTTGGCCGGTGAGCAGTGCGATACCGATGGCCAGGCCGACGGCGAACTCTGCGCACCATAGAGGTGCGGCGCCGGTGTAGGCACGCTCAATGAACGCGCGGAAGAGGGCCTCACCGAGGAACGGGACCGCCAGTGCGGATGCGCGGATCATCACGGACCTGTGTGCTGCCCAGTTGCCAAGGGCACCGAAGGCTGCACCGGTGATCAGTGCGGCTATGACCCACTGCCGCATGCCGATGGCCCATTCCGAGGCGAGGTGCGCCCGCACTCCGACGGCCCCGTACCCCAGATGGCCGTAGTACATGACTATCCGGTCAGGGGGGAAAAGCGCGTTCCAGAGCCCGCGGCCGTAGAACCCGATGACCGCCGAGAGAACACCGGCGAACCCAGCGAGCATCGAGCGAACCCAGCCCGTCCAGAGCAGGCCTGCCACGACAGCGATCAGCGGGAAGGGCGCTGCAAGGTTCGCGATCCAGAACCGATGCGGATCCGAGGGCGAGGGGATGAAGGACACGGCTGTGCCGTACGCGGCAGGCAGCGTCACGAGCAGCAATGGGCGGGTTCTGTTAAGTCCCCGCACAACAGAAGACACCGAGCCGGTCGCTCCTTCGCACGTCTGGCTGAGGGTGCGGTCGGGGTGGCCCCGGATCAGTGCTCCGCCCCTGTCTGGTCGCCCGCCATCCAAACACCCACCCCGAGCAAGATCAACATGGCAGGAACAGTGGCCACACCCGTCTCCGCACCGGCCCGACCAGCCAGATCACGATCTACAGCCGACGTCTCTAGACCACCCCCAGGCTCTTCCGGCAGACCGTGGAGCTGTGGCGAACCCTCATGCCCACGCGTAGGTACAGGGTGAGCGCGCCGGTTTCGGAATGCGTGCCGAGGGTGCACGTCCGCCGGCCTTGCCGATGGAAGGCGCGGAAGGCGTGAAGCAGGAGCAGGCGGGCGATGCCCTGGTTGCGGTGGTCACGGTGAACCGCGACCTGCTCGATGTAGCCCTCGCCGGTCTCCGGTGGGTCCAACGCGATCGCGGCGCCGACCAGTTGGCCGCCGCTGAAGGCCAGCGCCGACAACGTGGGCGCGAATGTGGGGCGCTCGACGGTGTGCCGGGCCCACTCCTGGTAGGAGTTGCGCCGCTGCTGCCACTCGTCGAAGGCGTCCTCGATGAGCTGGTGTGCGCGGTGCTCGTCGCCCGGGCGGAATGGCCGGACCGTGACGCCCGCGGGAGGCTCCGGCACCGCGGGCTCGTCGGGCATGGCGAACTCCAGCAGCCATTCGGTCACCATCGGCTCATACCCGCGGGAGCGCAGCAGCGCGACGGCCTCCGGGTCGTCGTCCGGCACGGTCTGGACGATCTGCACGCACCCTGCCTGGCGGGCACGGATTTCGGCCCAGTCCAGGAGTGCGGCACCGAGACCGCGACTCCGGTGCCGGGGATGCACGTCGACCTCAGAGCGCCGGTCCACCCATGCGCGAGCGGCCAGATGCCCCGTCCGGTCGTGGATCAGTAGCGTGTCCAGCTCCGGGACCAGCCCCGGCCGGGCGAGGACGGCGGCGATGCCGCCGGCGTCGGTCCGCACCCGGCCGTACAGCTCACGCTCGCAGGCCGAGACGAGGCGACGGACGTCGCTGATGTCATCGCCTGTCATCGGGCGTGCCCGGTAGCCGGCAGGCAGCGGTGGCACGAGTTCCGGCATGGCTAGTGCCGCGGCAGGTGACGTTTGCCCGTGAAGGAGCGGCGTCCGGTGCGTGCTCTGGGGGTCCCCCCTGCTCGAAGAGCTTGGGGGAGTGCCGGCCGGAAGTCCTCGTACTGGACGTACTTGGGCTTTCGGCCGGTGCGGCGAGTGGGGGTCCCCCCTGCTCGAAGAGCTCGGGGGAGCGTGCCGGGCGTCGCGACGGGGCGAACGCTGCCTGTCGGGGCACTAGCTACTCCCAGGACGTCGGATCCGCCACAGCCGGCGGCGGCACGGACGCGGCACCGCGACAGTCTCGCGGTGGAGCCGGCGCGAAACAAGGGACCAACCCGCGCCGGACTTCGGAAGGCCGTCGAAGCGGACCAGGCAACTGGACCACGGCCTCATCGAGAAGCTGTGGGAGGAGGCGCACCTCAGGAATCCGATTGCTCCTTCGCGGCCGGCTGCGCAGCCTGTTGGGATGCGCTTCTCCATCAACGTTCCGAACTTCGGAGACTTCGCGGACCCTTGCAACGTGGCCACCGCGGCCGCTGCCGCCGAAGAGGCCGGCTGGGACGGGCTCTTCGTCTGGGACCACGTACTGCATCGGCAACACCAGGGCCGCCCCTTCGCAGACCCCTGGATGCTGCTGACCGCGGCCGCGCTCGCGACCTCCCGGATCCGACTGGGCGCCCTGTTGACGCCGGTCCCGCGTTACCGTCCGCAGCAACTCGCCCGCCAGGTGGCCACCCTGGACCATCTCAGCGGCGGCCGGGTGATCTTCGCCGCCGGGCTGGGCGGCCCGATCGAGGACGAGTACCGCAGCTTCGGCGACGCCGCCGACCCACGCCTCCTCGCCGAGCGGCTGGACGAGGGACTGGACCTGTTGAGGCGATACTGGTCCGGCGAGCCGGTGAACCACCGCGGCCGGCACTACGAGGCCCGGAACGTGGCGCTACTGCCCGCCCCCGTGCAGCGTCCCCGTCCACCGGTGTGGATCGGCGGGTTCTGGCCGCGTCGCCCGCCCATGCGGCGAGCAGCGCGGTGGGACGGCGTGGTGCCGCTCTTCGAGACGGCCCGTCATGGTCATGTACCGGACGCGTCCGAAGTGCGCGATCTCGTCGGCTATGTACGCAAACACCGTACGGCCGGGGCCGAGTTGCCCTTCGAGTTCGTGCTGGGCGGTGCCACGTCCCCGGACGCGGCCGAGGCCAGGGACGTGATCGGCCCGCTGCGCGACGCCGGCGCCACCTGGTGGGACGAACGACAAGTGCAGACCGGCTTCGACCTCGACCGCCTGCCGCCAGTACTGCGCCGCATGGAGGCGGGGCCGCCGGTGTTCTGATGAGCCGGGTGGTCCGGGCGACGGCGGAGCGCCCAGGCCCCCGCGAACGCGCCGTCAGCAGACGACAACGATCGTTGTCCGGGCTGAAAACGATCCTTTGTACGACGGGTGTCGTCCGCATAGGCTGCACGCCACACCACAACTGATGAGAACCGGGAGACAACCGGTGAGGCCCAAGTCGTCCCTCCCTGAGACGCTTCAGCGATTAGACGCGCTCGTCGAAGATCAGCGGTTGAACCGTGCGGAACTCCTCGACCCACGTCGGCTGGCAGAGAACACGGCTCTGCCGGAAAGCACCGTCCGCACGCTCCTCGCCGGGGGAACACCACCCCGTGAGGAGGTTGGTGAACGGGTCTGCGCACGGATGAGAACTCTCGCCGACGCCCACCTGGCCCGGACCGGGAGACGAAAGCCGGAGCTGGTCGCCGCCGTGCACCGGCAGTGCGGCGTATCCGAGGTGTGGGCCCGGCAGATCATCGACGGCAGGAAGGTTCCCTCCGTCGAACTCCTCCACGCCCTGGTGAAGTTCTTCGACCTCGACGACGCGAGAGAAGCGTTCTTCACCGACGAGGCCCCCGACGCCCTCAACCGGGCGCTGCTGCCGATCCTGGACACCTACGAGCACCCCGAACAGGACCCCGTCCAGGCGCTGATGAAGAAGTACGGCGTGGTCGCCACGGACATGCGCCACCACGGAAGCCTGACCGCCGAGCAGCTCGAGACGCTCCTTGCCGGCGTCATCAAGTCCGTCATGCCCCCACAGGAGGACAACGGCCGATGAGTACCCGCGCCATGAAGTCTCTGCTCACCACCCTCGGCAGGGAAGCATCCAGGACCGTCCGGCGGCCCGACGAACCGAGGGCCGTCATGAACGCGTTCTGCCAGGCCATGAGCGCACGCACGGGCCGCCCTGTCCAACTGGCCTTCCGCTCGTTCCCCGCGGACCTGCCCGTCCCGGTCTCCGGCATGAGGATCGACTTCGGTGAGCGCTCCGTCATCGTGGTCGAGCAGAGCATGCACCCCGAGGCCCAGCTCGTCATCCTCGGGCACGAGCTGTGGCACGAGGAGAACGGTGACTGCGGCCACCACGTCGCCGGCATGAACGCGGCGGCCCGCGCCACCACCGGCGTGGCGCCCGAAGCCGTGCGGCGAGCGGTCGAGCAGATCCTCACCACGGAGGAAGTCCCACGGGACGCCCTCCTGACCGTCGCAGCCCGGTCCGACTCGGTCGACAGCCAGGAAGTGGACGCCGAGACCTTCGGCCTGCTCTTCGGCCGTGAGGTCCGCACGTGGGTGACCGGCCGGTACGCGGAGAGCCCGGTCAGCGCGACCACCGTGGAGGGCCGCCTGAACCTGTCGCTGCTTAACCGGGGCGGGCGCCTTCTCCGATGAGCCCCCACTTCCATGTGCCGTACCTGCTGCCCACCGCTCTGCTCGCCATCGCGCTCGCCTTCAAGACGCCGACCTTCTTACGCGCCTGGCGCGACCCCGACGTCAGGGCGACCACCCTGCTGCTCACCTGGGCCACGGCCGTCCTCGTCGTGATCAACCCGATCAACATTCACCGGCTCAACGTACTGACCGGCGTCCCCAACATCGCGGCGCCGTGGGCGTACTCGTTTCTCACCGCGTTCAACGCGACCGGCCTGACCATGATCATCCGATGGCGGGAGGCACCCTCCGAAGGCCGTCGGCGGCGGATGATCCGCATCTACTGGATCTACGCGGCCGTCGGAGTCGGCCTCTGGGCGACGTTCCTCCTGGCCCACGCCCCCGAACCCCGCGTCTACGACCTCGACACCTACTACGCCTGCACGCCCTGGATGCGCGAGCACATCCTGCTGTACGTGCTCGCGCACATGGTGTCAGCCCTGGTCGCCACCTACATGCTGTGGCGGTGGCTGCCCGAAGTGACCAACCGGTGGCTGAAGACCGGCGTGGTCTTCCTGCAACTCGGGTTCGCCTCCGGGCTGGTCTTCGACGTCACCAAGCTGATCGCGGTGAGCGCCCGCTGGTTCGGAGCCGACCTCGATGTTCTCAGCACCAAGGCCGCGCCTCCCTTCGCGCTCATGGAAGCCATTCTGGTCGCCCTCGGGTTCATCGCCCCGCAGACCGGGCCTGCCCTGCAACGGTGGAGCCGGGACCAGCGTGACTACCGGCGGCTGCGGTCCCTGTGGCGCGTGGTCCGCGTCGTCAGGACCGCCGCGGCCACCGCCCGGCTCGGCTTCTGGGCCCCGGTCGATCTGCGCCTGATGCAGCGCCGGCAGCGCATCCATGACGCGCTGCGCCTGCTCGCCCCCTACCTCGACCAGGGCCTCTACCGGCAGGCGTACGAGGCGGCCGCGGCCGCCCACGGCGCCGACGAGGCCCACGGGATCGCCGGGGCCGTCGCCGTCCAGGCCGCGACCGACGCGTACCGCGACCAGACCCCCATCGTCGGCGGCCGGCCCCAGCAGGCCGCACCCGACATCGCCGACCACATCGACGCCGTCTCCCGGGCCCTGTCCCGCCCCCGCCTCATCGGCAGCATCCGCCGGCGGGTGACCAGCACAGAGAGCGTGACCGCACATGCCTGACACAACCGCCCGCCGGCCCACCGCCATCGTCATCGGCGCCAGCGCCGCGGGTCTTCTCGCCGCCGCCGCGCTCACCGACCACGCCGACGTCACCCTCCTCGAACGGGACACCCTGCCCGACGGCCCCGAGCCCCGCCGCGGCGTTCCCCAGGCCCGACATGCCCACCTGGTGTGGAGCGGCGGCGTACGCGCTTTCAACGACCTGGTGCCCGGCCTCGTGGACGGCGTCGTCGCCGAGGGCGGCCGCCTGGTCCACATCATGGGCGACATGGTCTCCCGCGCCCCCAACGAGGTGTGGTTCCGCCGTTTCACGGCGACGCACCACCGCAACCTCGTCAGCTCCCGCGATCTCCTCGACGCCGTGCTGCGCCGGCACGTCCTCGCCGACCAGCGAATAACGCTCCGTCAGGACACCACCGCCCTGGCCCTCGTGGGCGACGCCGACCGTGTCACCGGTGTCCAGGTCCGCACGGGCGACGACACGTCCGTCCTCACCGCCGACCTCGTCATCGACGCCTCCGGCCGCGGATCCCGCGCCCCCCGGTGGCTCGAGGACCTCGGCCTGCCCCGCGTCACCGAGCGGGAAGTCAACGCCGGCGTCGCCTACGCCACCCGCGTCTACCGCGCACCGGGCACCACCGCCGACAGGGACTTCCCCCTCGTCAACGTCCAGGCCAACCCCGCACACGCGCCCGGCCAGGGCGGGATCATCCTCCCCGTGGAGGGCGGCCGCTGGATCGTCACGCTCTCCGGCACCCGCGGCGGCGAACCCACCGGCGACCCCGACGCGTTCGTCGACTTCGCGCTCGGCCTGGGCGACCCCGTCATCGGGGAACTGCTCAAGACCGCCGAGCCGCTCGGCGACGTCGCCACCACACGCAGCACCGCCAACCGCCGCCGCTACTACGAGAAACTCGCCCGTTGGCCCGACGGGTTCACCGTCCTCGGCGACGCCATCGCCGGATACAACCCCGTCTACGGCCACGGCCTCACCGTCGCCGCTCAGGGCGCCCTCGCCGTCCGCGACACCCTGCGCACCACCCCGGTCACGGCCCCTGGTCTCGCGCGCCGCCTCCAGCGCGTCGCGGCCCGGCCCGTCGCCGCCGCCTGGGACCTGGCCGTCGGCCAGGACGCGTTCTACCCCGGCGCCAGTGTCACCCCGCCCACCGCAGTGGAGCGCTGCCTCGCCGCGTTCGTCGACCGGGCAGTGGCCACCGGCGCCCGCAACCCGCGCGCGCTCGGCGCCCTCCTGGACGTGATGAGCATGGAGAAGCCGGCGACCCGCCTGTTCTCCCCGGACATGCTCGTCCCGATGCTGCTCGGACCGAAGCGGCCGTTCCTGGCCAAGCCGCCCCTCACCGACGACGAGCGGTCGGCCGCCAACCCCTGACCAGGATCATCCTCGCTCGACCGGGCAAGACACTGGGGCCCCGTACGGCTGACGTACGGGGCCCTGCCGTTCCTCGAACCGGGCACGCGGGCTTGCCGTCACTGGCGGTGGGCACGCCATTCCGGGGCGAGGACCGCCCACATCTCCTTGTCGTAACGGGTACCGCCGTAGGGCCAGTACTCGCGCCGCACACCCTCGAGGGTCATGCCGAGCCGCTTGGCCACCGCGGAACTGCGCCCGTTGTCGGCCCGGCAGTGCCACTCGGCCCGGTGCACCCCGCGGGAGGTGAACGCCCACTCCAGCAAGGTGCGGCACGCCTCCGTCACCAGGCCGTGCCCCTCGGCGGCCGGCTCCAGCCAGCAACCGATCTCGCACGAACCGGAGACGGAGTCGAAGTCCACGAACATCACACCGCCGACCAGCACGCCGTCGAGCCAGATGCCGTAGATGCGGGCGCCGTCCGCGGCCTGGCGCTCCGCGTACCGGCGCAACGTGGCCCGCGCGCCGTCGACATCGTCGGTGACGAACTTCACCCCGACCCAGGGCCGGATGTGCTCCCGCGCCCGGTCCATATGGGCGGCGAACTCCTCGGCGTGCCATATCTCGAGCGGACGCAGAAGAGCGTTGTCCCGCAGCGGCAGGGAGAACATGGTGACCCCATTCACACAACAAGCGTTATGGTTATGTACGGTAGCAGCATGCCACGCACCAAGGGGGATCACGAGGCCCGCCGGCGCGACGTCTCCGAAGCGGTCTGGCGGGTGCTGGCCGCGCACGGCTTCGGCGGACTGACCATGCGCGCCGTCGCCGCCGAACTCGACGCGACCACCGGCCTGCTCACCCACTACTTCCCCACCAAGCGCGACCTCGTCGTATACGCCCTGGACCTGCTCGAACTGCGCAGCGACGCCCGTCTTCGGCGTGCCGCGGGGAAAGGCATGTCCGCCGTGCGGGCCGCGCTCCTCGACGTCCTGCCGCTGACGGACGAGGCCACCGTCAGCAACCGGATCTGGGTGTCCTCCTGGGACATCGCGCTCGCCGACCCCGAGCTGAGCGCCGACTACGCCGGCAAGTACGCGCGAAGCCGCGACAAGCTCCGCGACCTGGTCGCCGCGGCCCAGCAGCTCGGCGAACTGCCCGCAGGAGACGCGGCCCGCGTCGCGGCCGGCATCCAGTCCTTCGTGCTCGGCCTGGTCGTACAGGCCCTCCTCGACCCCGAGGCGTTCCCACCCCACCGCCAGATCGAGCTCCTGGACGACCACCTGGCGACGCTGGTCCTCCCGCCCTCGCCCGGTGACGGTCGGGCGGCCTCGTCCTGATGCGGCTTCACCCGGCTTCCCGGTGGGAGGCGAAGAACTCGGTCGTTCGCTCCAGGCCCCGCTCGCCGAACATGGTCTCCAGGCTGGTGGCGGACTCGGCGGCGGACGCCTCGCCACGCGGGAAGAGCGCTTCCTCGTACGCGGTCAGGGCCGCCTCCGTGTCGCCGGGGTGGGCGGCGATCGCCAGGCCGAGTTCGGCTCCGTCGAGCATGGCCAGGTTGGCTCCCTCCCCGGCGAAGGGGGACATGAGGTGCGCGGCGTCGCCGAGCAGGGTCACGCCCGGGACATGGTCCCAGCGGTGCCCGACGGGCAGCGCGTGGATGCGGCGGGGGACGAGTGCGCCGTCGGCGTCCGCTATGAGGGCGCGCAGGTTCTCGTCCCAGCCCTCGAAGTGGGACAGGACCGCGGCCTTGGCAGTGGCACTGTCGGCGAAGTCGATCGTGTCGAGCCAGTCCTCGTCGGTCCTGAGCGCGGTGTACGCGTGGAGGCTGCCGTCGGCCTCCCGGTGTGCGAGGAAGCCCCGCTGATCACCGAGGCAGATGAAGAACCCGTCGCCGAGGAGGGCGGCGCTGCCCGGGTGCCGGGCGTCGGCGTCGAGCAGATCGGTCTCGATGAAGGAGATGCCGGTGTAGGCGGCCTCGGCCGGGGAGAGCAGCGGCCGGACGCGCGACCAGGCGCCGTCGGCCCCGATCAGGAGGTCGGTGGTGATGGCGGATCCGTCGGCGAACGTCACCTCGTGGCGTCCGTCGCTCAGCGGGCGGGCGCCGCTCACTTTCATGCCCCAGCGAATCGTGCCGTCCGGGAGGGACTCCAGTAGCAACCGGCGCAGGTCTCCCCGGTCCACTTCGGGGCGGTCGCCGGTGCCGTCGTCCTCCTCGGACAGGTGCACGGTGCCGTCGGGGCCGACCAGGCGCAGGGCCTGACCACCCTCGTGGATGATCTTGCGGACACCGTCGTGGAGTCCGGCGGCGTGCAGTGCCCTCTGGCCGCTGTCCTCGTGGATGTCGAGCATGCCGCCCTGAGTGCGGGCGTTCGCTGATGCCTCCAGTTCAAAGACGGTCGCCTCGATGCCGTTGACGTGCAGGACCCGGGCGGCGGTGAGGCCGCCGAGGCCTCCGCCGATGATCGCGACGGGGTGGTGGGTCGTCATCTCGTACCTCCGGAAGCGGGCGCGAGTGTGCGCGTGAGCCGTGGTGCCTGGGTCGGCCCAGGTCGGGTCCGACCACCTCACCGTAGCGAACACGTTCGTTACGAACAAGTTCGTGAGAGGGTGAGCGTGGGCCAGGGTCTCGACGCGGTGGTGTTGGAAGCCCCCGCGGCCGTTCAGCCCGCAGTGTCCGGAACGGGAGTGTGCGTGATGCCGTTGATCAGAACGTCGAAGCCCCACGCCAGCCGCTGCTCGGCAGGACCGGCGAGCAGGGCGGGCATGTGCGCCTTGATCATCGGGTGGGTGGCCTCATGCACGGCATGCGCGGCGCTGATGAGGGCGTTCCAGTCGTTCTGCAGCTCCGGTGAGCTGCTCTGCGTCCCGTGCTCCGCGGCCGTCGCCGTCGCGTACTGCAGCAGGTTGTCGATTCCCCAGGCGACCTGCTCCCGCGGTGCGCCGCTGCCGGAGAGCAGGCTCAACAGGCGCTCGACGAGGTTCAGGTAGTTCTCGCCGCTCGGGCGCGCCACGAGAGCCGACCGGGCCAGCTGTGGGTGCTCGAACAGGACGCGGGTGTACGAGGTGAGCACCGCGACGAGCTGATCACGCCAGCCGGCTCCGGCGCCGTCGACGGCCAGGTCGACCTCTCCGAGTAGGGCGTCCAGGACGGCCGCGTGCAGCTCGGCGGTGTTGGCCACGTAGACGTACAGCGAGGACGGGCCGGTGTCGAGCTCCTGCGCCAGACGCCGCATGGTCACCTTTTCCAGCCCCTCGGAGCGCATGACCCGCACGGCGACGTCGACGATCCCGCGTCGGGTCAGGGCCGGCTTGGCGGGTCGCTCACGGCGGCTGATCGGTTCTCGCTGCGCAGTCATGTCCCGATCGTAACGAACGCGTTCGTCAGGCAGCGCTGCTCAGGTACGCGCAAAGGTCACGGGCCTTCGGCGTGATGTGCGCCGAAGGCCCGTGGGTGTGCCGGTCCGGGCAACCCGACGACCGGTCACGGAGCCAGCGTGACGGGGAGTCTCTCAAGTCCGCGGAACGCGGGGAACGGGACCTTGAGCCATTCGGCCTCGGACGCGGGGAAGTCGAGATCGATCTTCGGGAACCTCTCGAAGAGCGTGGTCAGCGCCGTCCGCATCTCCATCCTGGCCAACGGCGCACCGAGGCAGTAGTGCGCTCCGCTGCCGAAGCCGAGGTGCGCACTCTGCAGACCCGGCCGCTTCACGTCGAAGGTGTCGGGGCAGGCGAACTTCTCCGGGTCCCGGTTCGCGGAGGCGACCGCGACCTGCACGAGGGAACCCTTGGGAATGAGCGTGCCGCTGATGTCGATGTCCTCCAGCGCGTGCCGGAACGTCGCGTTCTCCACCGAGCCCTCGAAGCGGATGACCTCCTCGATGGCGTTCGGCAGCAGTTCCGGGTCCTCCAGGACCTCGTGCAGTTGGTCGCGGTGGGTCAGCAGGTTGAACACGGCGTTGCCGATGAGGTACGCGGTCGTCTTGTGGCCGGCGAAGAGCAGCACCCACAGGGTCGACAGAAGCTCGCCGTCGGTCATGGCACCCTGCTCGTCCTGCGTCCGGATCAGATCACTGAGCAGGTCGTCGGACGCGTTCTCCCGCTTCCGCGAGATGAGTTCGGCGAAGTAGTCCCGCAGTGAACCCTCGGCCTGCGCCAGCTTTTCCTTGTCCGCCTTGCTGAACCCGGTCCGCGCGACGGTGGTGCACCATTTCTGCGCTTGTGCGCGCTCGTGCTCGGGAATTCCGATGAGCTCGCAGATCACGATGAGCGGGAGCGGGAAGGCGAAGGACGACAGCAGGTCGATGGGCCCGTCGGTGGAACAGCGGTCCAGCAGTTCGTCGGTGACCTGCTGAATACGAGGACCCAAGGACTCGATACGCCGCGGACTGAACGCCCTGTTGACGATGCGGCGCAGCCGGGTGTGCTTGGGCGGGTCCGCGAAGAGCATGTTGTCGTCGAGCGCGATGGACGAGTCGCCGAAGATGGTGTGGTACGCGTCCATCGCCGCGTACATGTCCTTGCTGATGCGGGGGTCCGTCAGGGCGGCCTTGGCGTCGTCGAACCGGGTGATCAGATAGGTGGTCACCCCGTGCGGGGGAGTCAGCCGGCACACCGGGGCCGACTCGCGCAGGCACGCGTACACCGGATAGGGGTTGGCGCGGTACTCCACTGAACCGCGTGAGGCCGCCGCGATCGCGTCCGCTGTCGAGTTCTTCGTGTCCCGTTCGTCGAGCTGAGTCATCATCCCGGCCTTTCTGAAAGCTTCCGCCCCGGCCACGGGACAGCAGATGTGCGACTTACGATCCACCGGTCCCCGGAAGGATCCCGTGCATAAACGCGATTCGCCCGATCGCACCCACAGGCCTCCCGCACGGTCGCCGGGGCCCATTCGTGCGGGCTGCGGCGGGGCGGATGTACCTCTGTTCGGGTGATCGCTGCTTATCGGCTCGCCGCGCATGGCAAAAAAAACTGAGAGCGAGCCACGGAACCCATCGGCCCCCGTGCTGCGAAGACGCTGATCCGGAGGAGAGAACGCGATGAACGATCGCGGCAACGAGTATGTGCCCGTCCTGGTCGTGGGGGGCTCACTCGTGGGCCTGTCCGCATCCGTGTTCCTCGGACGCCTGGGCATCCAGCACTGTGTCGTCGAGCGTCACGCCGCCACGTCGGCGCATCCGCGCGGCCGCGGCAACAACATGCGGACGATGGAACTGTTCCGGACCGCCGGCCTCGAGCCGCAGATCCGGCAAGCCGCGACCACGCTGTCGAAGAACCACGGAATCCTGCAGGTGGACACCCTGCGCGGTACGACCCGGCGGTGGCTCTCGGCGCGGATCACGGGCAGGCCGCCCGAGGCGGACCTGTGCTCGACGATGCGCTGCGCCTGCAGCCAGAACGATCTGGAACCGGTCCTGCTGCAAGGTGCCCGCGACCTGGGCGGGGACGTGCGCTTCAGCACGGAACTGCTGTCCTTCAGCCAGGACGACGACGGGGTGCAGGCCGTTCTGCAGGCCAGGGACACCGGCGAGACGTACACGGTGAGGTCGGACTACCTGCTCGCCGCCGACGGTCCCCGCAGCCCCGTCCGCCAGCGGCTCGGGATCGAGCACTCGGGCTCGGGCGATCTGTTCCACAACGTCAGCGTCACCTTCCGCAGCAAGATGCTGCGCGAGGTCGCGGGGGAGCAGAAGTTCGTCGTCTGCTACGTCACCGACCCCGCCGGCGAAGGCGTGCTGCTGCCCGTGGACAACGAGGAGCAGTGGGTCTTCCATGTGCCCTGGTTCCCGGAGCGCGGACAGACGCTGGAGCACTTCACCGATGCCCGGATCACCGACCACATCCGGGCAGCGGCCGGGGTGCGCGATCTGGACGTGGAGATCACCGGACGAGCACCGTGGCACGCGGCGGACCGCGTGGCGAACAGCTATCGGGACGGACGCGTCTTCCTCATCGGCGACTCCGCTCACGAGATGCCGCCGACCGGGGCGTTCGGATCCAACACCGGTATCCAGGACGCGCACAACCTCGCCTGGAAGATCTCCGGGGTCCTCCGGGGCTGGGCGGACCCGGCGCTGCTGGACAGCTATGAGGCCGAGCGCAGGCCGGTGGCACAGACCACCAGCGCGCGGGCGACGATCCAGGCGGCTCGCGAACAGCACCCCGGCTACTCCGCCAGAACGGCGTCGAACGACACCGCGGACCTGATGACCGTGGCACTGGGTTATCGCTACGCCTCGCGGGCGGTGGTGGGCGCGAACGCGGACGACCCCGTCCTCCCCGACGTCCTGTGCCTGAACGGCGAGCCCGGAAGCCGCGCACCGCATCTCTGGGTCACACGCGACGGGGCGAAGGTCTCCACCGTCGACCTGTACGAGCGCTCCTTCGTCCTGCTCTGCGGGGGTGCCGGCTGGCACACCGCGGCCCGCACCGCGGGCGCGCGGCTCAACGTACCGCTCGACGTCCACTCCATCGGCGACGGAGCGGAGTACGACCTGGACACCGGCGGCGACGCGGACTGGTCCTCGGTGCACGGCGTCGCACCGGAGGGCGCGGTGCTGGTACGTCCGGACGGCTTCGTGGCGTGGCGGACCGAGGCCGGGACGACGGACATGGAAAAGGAACTGACCGGCGCTCTCCTCCAGATCCTCGGGCGCTGAACCCCGCCGCGGCCCGGAACGCGGAGCCTCCATCACAGGCACGACTTCCCGGGCATCACCGGCGTCACCACAGAAACGGGAGCCTGTCCATGACAGATATACAGACGGCCGCGAATGCGGCCCCGCTGTCCGGCATAGCCAACAGTGGGCCGACCGGGGCGGGGGAGGACGACGCACGCCGGGCGCGTGTCGACGTACACCACCACTACACCGCGCCGGAATGGCTCGACTGGGCGGAGAGACAAGAGATCGTCCAGCGGGGGAACCTGCCGCGGTGGACCCAGTGGGATCTCGGCACGGCTCTCGGGATGATGGACGCGGCGGGCATCCGGACCAGCGTGTTCACCGTCGCGATGCTGGGCCGCCTCCAGGATCCGAAGGTGCGCAAGGAAAGCGCCCATGTCGCCCTGCAGGCCGCCGGCGACCTCGCCGCAAGCCATCCCGGCCGCTTCGCCTTCTACACCCCCCTGTTCCTCGACAGCCCCGAGCTCTCCATGTGGTCGCTCATCCACGGAATGGACGAACTCGGGGCTGTCGGCGTCAGTGTGCGCACCAGCGTCAAGGGTGTCTACCTCGGCCATCCCGACCAGGACAGAATCCTGGCGGAGCTGAACGAGCGCTCCGCCGTGGTCAGTACGCACCCGATGGACGTTCCCGGAGGCGGTGCGGAGCTGGAGGGCGTACCGCCGTTCCTGTGCGACTTCCTGATGGACACCACGCGCGCGGCGATCAGCCTCATCCTCAACGGGACCCTGGACCGCTACCCGGACATCACCTTCATCCTCCCGCACGGAGGCGGCTTCCTGCCGTACATCGCCGGTCGCGTCGAGGTGTTCAGCGACCACCTGACGCCCAAGGTGGAACCCGCCCGGGTCCGTGACTACCTGCACCGCTTCTACTACGACACGGCCGGCCCCATGTCCCCCTCGTCCACACCGAGTCTGCTGTCCACCGTGGACCCCTCCCGCATTCTCTACGGCAGCGACTGGCCACCCACCCCGGCACACCTGGTCACGGATGTCACCGCACCCGCGCTCGACAACGACCCCGCCCTCGACGAACAACAGCGCCGCTGCATCAACCGCGACAACGCGCATCGTCTTCTTCCGGCACTCGCCGCTCGCCGGTAGCGGCCTGTCGGGGCGGGCTGCCGCCCACGAACCGGGCGTCGTCGAGACCGCCCAGCACTCGTCGGGGCCCGGCAGCCCGCCCCCGCGAACCGTGCGAACTCAGCGCAGGCTGAAGGCCGACACACGCAGCCCCTTGCTCAGCACCAGGTAGACGTCCGCACGGTCTTTCGCGCCCGCCGCCAGCGGCGCCGTCACCGTCCTGTAGGTGTACGCGGACGATGTGCCGTCGAAGCGTGCCGAGCCGACGATCCTGCCGCCGGGCGAGCCGATGCGCACCTCGAGCGTGCCGGACGCCCCAGCCAGCTCGGCGGTCAACCGCGCAGCGCCGGAGCCCAGTTGCGTGTCCCCGAACTTCAGCCACGCCCCGTCGGCCGTCGCGGCCACCGCCGTTCCCCTCGACTTCGACTCGTCCACCAGGCTGATTGCGCGGTAGTCGTCGAAGCTCTCGGCCCGTGTCGCCTTCCCGAGGTCCCGGGGCGGGATGGTCTCGCCCTGGACCTTCAGCGACGTACGCGCCCGGATGTCCGCCGACGACGCGCCGGCCATCACGTCGTACGTCCCCGACTCCACCACCCACTTCGAGCGCGTGACGTCCCAGTGCGCGAGGTCCGACGGCGCCAGCCTCAGCCGGACCGTCTTCGTCTCGCCCGGCTTCAGGGACACCCGCGCGTACGCCCTCAACTGCCTCAGCGGCTGCTTGTCACGGGACGTCCGCTGGTGGACGTACAACTGGACCACCTCGTCGCCGGCCCGCCGCCCCGTGTTCGTCACCGCCACCTCGTACCCGTCCGATACCCGCTTCAGCCCGCCGTAGCGGAACGCCGTGTACGACAGGCCGTAGCCGAACGGGTACAGCGGCCGGCCCTTGAAGTACTGGTACGTGCGGTCGGACTTGATGATGTCGTAGTCGAGGATGGAGGGGAGGTCGGACGCGGACCGGTACCAGGTCTGGGTGAGGCGGCCCGCCGGGTTCGCGTCGCCGTACAGGAGGTCGGCGAGGGCGTTGCCGGTCTCCTGGCCGGCGTGCGTGGTCCACAGCAGGGCCGGGACCTCCTTCTGCAGGGCTCCGAGGGTGGTGGGGTAGCTGTTCTCCACGACCACCACGGTCCGTGGGTTGGCCCGGAGGACCGCCTTGACCAGCGCCTCCTGGGAGGGCGCCAGTCCCATGTCCGTGCGGTCGTGCGCCTCGCGACCGTTGATCGCGGGCATCGAGCCGACCACGACCACGGCCGTGTCCCTGCCCCTGACCGCGGCGACCGCCTCGTCGACGCCGCTGCGGACCACGTCCTTCGCGTAGTGCGCCGCTTGGTCCTTCGGTACGAGGCCGAGCGTGCCGTCCGCGCCGGCCGGGCCGAGGTAGACCGGGTTCGACCACCAGGACTCGCCGGTCTCGTACCCCGCGTACCGCATCAGGTACGTCCCGTCGGCCTGCCGCTCCAGCTCGAACTGCTGCTGCACGAACCAGCCGTTGGGCTGTGTCTGGTCGTTGACGAAATCCGACCAGTTGTAGCCGACGTACCTGCCGTTGGCCGCCGAGCGCAGGGTGACGATGCCCGAACCCCAGTCGAAGACGTCGAACTGCGCACGCACACCGGCGTCCGTGGTCTCCTTCAGGGCCGCGCCCGCCTCGCCCGTGCCCGCCGTCACGTACTTCCCGTTCGCCGTGTTCTTCAGCGCGATCCGGTCCACACCCTCGCTGCTTGTCACCGGAGTGCCGAGCTTGGCCGCGATGCCGTCCTTCGGCGTGACCGCGTAGGGGAGGGTGCCGGAGTACCAGTCGGTGTAGAGGGTGTCGGCGAGCGGGCCGACGACGGCGGCACTGGAGGACTTCCTCAGCGGCAGCGCTCCGTCGTTCTTCAGGAGCACCGCCGCCTCGGTCGCCGCCGTGCGCGCCAGCTTCCGGTGCGCGGGGCTGTCGATGACGGACTCGTCGATCGATCCGTATCTGCCGCCCCCCGGGTCGAACTCGCCGAGCCGGACGCGGATGCTCAGGATGTGACGGACGGCGGTGTCGATGTCCGAGGACTTCAACAGTCCGCTGGACAGCGCCGACTTGACAGCCGCCGTGGTCGGTCCGGGATCGGCGTCGTTGTCGGTGAAGCTGTCGATTCCCGCCTTCAGCGCCGCCGCGTCCGCCTCCGCCTGGGTGCCGTAGTAACCCTGGCTGCCGGTCAGGTTGCCGGGCGCGAAGGCGTCCGTCACGTTCAGCAGGTCCCGCGAGGTCCAGGAGCGCACGGTGTCGTTCAGGGCCGGGTCCACCGTGTCGGGGCGGCCGTTGACGAGGTTGTAGGAGGACATCACCCCGGTTGCCGCGTCCGCCTCGACCGCGGGCCTGAAGGCCTGCTCGTCGTACTCCTTCAGCACGCGCGGGCGCAGTTCGGAGGACGTGGTGTCGCGCCGGTACTCGTTGTTGTTGGCGAGGAAGTGCTTGAGCGTGGGAGCCGTCTTGAGGTGGTCCGGGTCGCCGCCGGTCAGACCGGTGCCGTATGCGGTGGAGATCGAGCCGGTGAGGTAGGGGTCCTCGGAGTAGCCTTCCTCGTTGCGGCCCCAGCGTGGGTCGCGCAGCAGGTTCACCACGGGCGCCCACAGATTGAGGCCCCAGCCGGCCGGGCGTTCCTGCTGGAAGCCGCGTGCCTCGTCGCCGACCGCCGAGCCGACCTGCCGGATCAGCTCCGGGTCCCAGGTGGAGGCGAGTCCGACGGCCTGCGGGAACACGGTGGTTTTGCCGAGCCAGGCCACTCCGTGCAGGGCCTCGGTGCCGGTGCGGAACTCCCGGATGCCGAGGCGGGGGATCGCGGGCTCGTACTGGTGGAGAAGGGAGATCCGCTCGTCGGGCGTCAGCCGGGAGAGCAGGTCGTCGACGCGCCGGTCGACGGGCAGGCGCGGGTCGCGGAAGGGGTGGACGGGGTCGCCGGCGTGGGCGGGAGCTGTGGCGCTCAGGCCCGCGATCAGGGCGAGCGCCACGGCGAGGGTGGTTCTGCGTCTTCCTCTGGTGCCTTTCATGTCACGGCTCCTTCGGCAAGTGCTCTGCGGTGTGAGGAACTTCAGGGGACGTCGCGCGGCCTCGTGCTCGCGCGGTCCGTCAGCCGGGGCGGCAGCAGCGTCGCCTCGGGTACGGCCGTGCCGTCCAGCTTCTTCATCAGCAACTCCACGGCAAGCGCGCCCAGTTCGGCGGACGGCAGGGCGACCGATGTGACGGGGACGCGGAGGGACTCGGCGAGCTCGTCGGGGCAGATCGCGGTGACGGACAGGTCACCGGGGACGCGCAGTCCGAGCCGCTCGAAGGCGTCGATCAGCGGCTCCAGGACCGCCTCGTTGTGCACGACCACCCCGGTCAGCGCGGGCTGCCCGCGCAGCATCTGCTCGGCGATGCGGCGGGCGGCCGCGGGCGTGGCCTCGCACGGGTGGACGGAGGACGCGAGCCCGTTGCGGTCGGCGGCGGCCGTGAACCCCTGCACCACCCGCTCGGCGAACGCCGTCTCCCGCACGTACACCTCGGGCGGCGACCCGACCAGCGCGACGACGCGGTGCCCCAGCCCCGCCAGCCGCTCCACGCACAGCTCGCCCGCCGCCCTGAAGTCGAGGTCGACGCAGGTGAGTCCGCCGGGCTCCAGGGGGAACCCGATCATCACCGAGGGCCGGTCGAGCGACCGCAGCAACGGCAGCCGCGGATCGCGCAGTTGTACGTCCATGACGATCAGCGCGTCCACCAGAGCGGTGTCCGCGACCCTGCGCAGTCCCTCGTCGCCCTCCTCCTGGGTGAGCAGCAGCACGTCGTGGTCGTGCCCGCGGGCGGTGGTCACCACCGACACCGCGAACTGCATGGCCACCGGGACATGGATGCCGGAGCGCAGCGGGACGACCAGCGCCACGACGTTCGACCTGCTGCTGGCCAGTGCCCGGGCACCGGCGTGCGGCCGGTAGCCCAGCTCGCGGATGGACGCCTCGACGCGTTGCCGGGTCTCCTCGGAGATGGGGCGCTTGCCGCTGAGGGCGTACGAGACGGTGCTCGGGGACACACCCGCGTGCCGTGCCACGTCCGTGATCTTCACCATGGTCAGTCCAGCTCCAGTGGGGGAGGAACCATCAGGCCGCCTTCAGCTCCAGCGACAGGAATCCGGTGCCCGCGGTCGCCCGCGCGATCCGCTCCCCGCAGGCCAGCGCCCAGGGTGCGGCCGGGTCGCTGCCGGCGGCCCGCAGCGTGTGGCCCTCCCGGACGACGGTGAACATCACGTCCCCCACCGGCACGGTCACCCGCGCCCCGGGCTCCAGTCCGTACACGCGCAGGGTGACGCCGTCGGCGTACGGATAGTCGGGCCGGTCGTCCACCGCGCCCACCGGGATCACCGCACCGGGCCTGACCAGCAGCGGAGCGCTGGAGAACCCGTGCCGCTCGCGCACCCAGCGCGGGCCGGTCACGGTGTGCCCGTCGAGGAAGTGGGTCCACGTCCCCTCGGGCACGTAGTACGAGACGTCTCCCTCGTCGTCGAAGACCGGAGCGACGAGCAGATCGGGCCCGAGCATGTACTGCCGCTCCAGATGCGCGCAGCCGGGGTCGTCCGGGAACTCCAGCACCATCGCCCGCATCAGCGGTACCCCCTCCGTGCGTGCGGCGCGGGCGGCCTCGTACAGGTACGGCATGAGGCGCATCTTCAGCCGGGTGAACAGCCTGAGGACGTCCACGGCCTCCTCGTCGAACAGCCAGGGCACACGGTACGACGAGGAGCCGTGCAGACGGCTGTGCGAGGACAGCAGCCCGAAGGCGATCCACCGTTTGAGCAGCGCCGGGGTCGGGGTGCCCTCGAAGCCCCCGATGTCGTGGCTCCAGAACCCGAAGCCGGACAGCCCGAGACTGAGCCCGCCGCGCAGCGACTCGGCCATCGACTCGTAGGTGGCCTCGCAGTCGCCGCCCCAGTGCACGGGGAAGCGCTGGCTGCCGGCGGTCGCCGAGCGCGCGAAGACGACGGCCTCGTCCTCGCCCCGGTGCTTGCGCAGCACCTCGAAGACGGTGCGGTTGTACAGGTACGTGTAGTAGTTGTGCATCCGCTCCGGGTCCGAGCCGTCCGCGTAGGCCACGTCGACAGGGATCCGCTCGCCGAAGTCGGTCTTGAAGCAGTCGACGCCCTGTGCGAGCAGCGCCTCCAGCTTGGACGCGTACCAGTCGCGGGCGGCCGGGCTGGTGAAGTCGACGAGCGCCATGCCCGGCTGCCACAGGTCCCACTGCCACACGCTGCCGTCACGCCTTCTGAGCAGATGGCCCAGGGCCTTTCCCTCGGCGAAAAGGGGCGAGCGCTGCGCGATGTACGGGTTGATCCAGACGCAGATGTGGAGGCCCTTGGCCTTCAGCCGGGCAAGCAAGCCCTCCGGGTCGGGGAACACCCGCGGATCCCACCGGAAGTCGCACCAGTTGAACTCGCGCATCCAGAAGCAGTCGAAGTGGAAGACGGACAGAGGCAGTTCGCGTTCCCTCATGCCGTCGATGAAGGAGGTGACGGTGGCCTCGTCGTAAGAGGTGGTGAAGGAGGTGGACAGCCACAGGCCGAACGACCAGGCGGGCGGGAGCGCCGGGCGGCCGGTGAGGGCCGTGTACGTGCGCAGGATGTCCTTCGGGGTGGGGCCGTGGATGACGTAGTACGTCAACTGCTGGCTCTCCACGCTGAACTGGACCCGGGACACCGCCTCCGAGCCGACCTCGAAGGACACCTTGCCCGGATGGTCGACGAAGACGCCGTATCCCGCGTTCGTCAGGTAGAACGGGGCGTTCTTGTAGGCCTGTTCCGTCGCCGTGCCGCCGTCGGCGTTCCACATGTCGACGATCTGGCCGTTCTTGACGAGCGGCCCGAAGCGTTCGCCGAGGCCGTACACCGAGGTGCCGATGCCCAGACTCAGCTGCTCCCGCAGATGGTGGGCGCCGGTGGCGTCGTGCATGATGCCCATGCCCTTGCGGCCGCTGCTGGTGAGGACACGGCCGTGGGCGAGGAAGTCGACGTGCCAGGGCCCGGTGCGGGCGACGCGCACCGACAGGGTCCCGGAGGTCAGGGTGGCGTGCTCGTCGTCGTACTCCACCTGCGCCGTGCTGCCTTCGGGGGGACGTCCGCCGGGACCCGGGAGGTCGTCCCGCCGCACCTCGAACCGCGGCCCTCGGGGCTGCTCGCCCTGGAAATGGGTGATCGTGAGGCCGATGACGTTCGGCATCGGCGCGTGGGCGCTGATCGTCACGACCGGTCCCTTCAGCAGGTCGCCGCGGTGGCGGATGGGTTGGGTCGGCGCGTGGATCTCCAGGGCTCCCGCGGAGGCGGTCACGTCCAGGACCACGACCGGGTGGGCCGCGGTGACGCCTTCGCGCAGCAGCCAGTAGCCGTCGGTGAACTTCAAGCGCGTACCCCCTACTTGACGGCACCCACGGCGATGCCGCGGGTGAGAGTCCGCTGGAAGACGAGGAAGAAGACGAGGGCGGGCAGGACGCCCAGCAGGGCCGCCGCGTTGGTCATCGTGGCGTCCATCAGGCGTTGGCCCTGGAGGACGCCGAGCGCCACCGACACCGTCTGGTTGTCGTTGGAGATCAGCATGACCAGGGGGAGCAGGAACTCGTTCCATGTCCAGATGAAGAAGAAGACGAGCAGCACGCCGATGGTGGGCCGGCTGACGGGGACCACGATCCGCCACAGCACCTGCCACCTGTTCGCCCCGTCGATCCGGGCGGCCTCGATGATCTCGCGCGGGAACCGGCCCAGCACGGAGGAGAGCAGATAGGTGCCGAAGGCTGCCTGGAGCACCGTGAAGACGATGATCACGCTCAGCCGGGTGTCGTAGAGGCCGGCCTGCTTGCTCAAGTAGTACAGCGGGTAGACCAGCGCCTCCTGCGGCAGCATGTTGGCGAGGACGAAGAAGGCCAGCACCCAGGTGCGGCCCTTGATGCGGCCGATGCCGATGGCGTACGCGTTGAGGATCGACAGGGCCGCCGCCAGGACCGCGACACAGCCGCTGATCAGCACCGAGTTGACGAGCTTCTGGCCGTAGTCGACGCGCTGCCAGAAGTCCTTGAGGCCGTCCAGGTACAAGCCCCTCGGCAGGCTCAGCGGTCCGTGCTGGGAGTACTCGGCCGGTGACTTGACCGCGTTGACGGCGACGATCAGGAACGGCACCACCATGAACAGGGCCGCGATGCAGAGCGCCACGAGAACGGGGTAGCGGCGCAGGGCACTCGTCGTCATGTGCGGACCCCTTCCTCGGCGTCCTCGGCACGGGTCTGGAGTTTCAGGCCGATCAGCGAGAGCAGCATGATGATCACGGTCAGCACGGTGGAGATCGCGGCACCGTAACCGACCTGGGTCTTCTCGAAGAACGTGGTGAAGGAGAAGTACGACGGGACGTCGGTCGCGCCGCCCGGACCGCCCTTGGTGAGCACGTACACCGCGCCGAAGACCTTGAGCGCGGCGATGCTGCACCAGGTGAGCACGACCGAGATCTCGGGTCTGATCTGCGGCAGCGTGACGTGCCAGAAGCGGCGCCACCAGCCGGCGCCGTCCAGCTCCGCCGCCTCGTACAACTGAGGTTCGACGCGCTGGAGCCCCGCCATGAAGACGACGAGCGGGAAGCCGATCTGCACCCACACCATCACCCCCATCACGCTGTAAAGGGCGATGTCCGGGTCACCGAGCCAGTCCTGCTGCCAGGAGCCGAGCCCGACCGCGTTCAGCAGCGCGTTCAGGGTGCCGTTGTCGGGCGCGAGGATCCAGCTCCAGACGATGCCGGCGACCGCGATGGGGAGCACCTGGGGGAGGTAGAAGCAGGCGCGCAGGACGGTGGCCGTCCGGCTGCCGAAGTGCTCGCCGATGTGGTCGAACAGCGCGGCGGCGAGGACCAGTCCGAGCATCGTCGGCACGACGGCCATGGCGACGACCATGAACAGGCTGTGCCGGAACGACGCCCAGAACTCCGAGTCGTCCATCAGCTCGCGGTAGTTGGCGAGCCCGGTCCACCGGGGGCTGCCGACCCCCTGCCAGTCGGTGAAGCTCACACCCGTGTTCATCAGGAACGGCACGACGATGACGGCGAGGAAGGCGAGGGCACCGGGGACGAGGAAGAGCGCGTAGGACTGGTGCGGGCGGGCGCGGCGCGCGCTGCTGTGCCGGTGCGCGCCGCCGGCCCGCGAGCCCCGTTCGGCGGTGGCCGTCACTTCTTCGGCACACCCTTGTCGTACGCCTTCTGCAGCGCGTCGAGACAGGCGTCCGGTGTCGCACTGCCCGTGATCAGCTTCTGTGTCTCGGAGACGAGGACGTCGTAGAAGCCGGGGACGGGCCAGTCGGGGTAGAAGGCCAGGCCGTCGCGGCCGGAGACGGTGTTGAAGTCGGCGATGAGCGTCTTGGCCCGCGGGTCGGTGATGGCGGAGGGGTCCGCCGCCACGGGCACGCCGCCCTTGTTGCCCAGCAGGTTCTGGATCTTCTTCGACATGGTGATGTCGATGAAGTCGTACGCGAGTTCCTTGTTCCTGGCGCCCCGGGGGACGACCCAGAGGTTGCCTCCGGAGCCGAGGGTGAGGTCGGAACCGGGCCACAGGACGGTGCCCCAGTCGAACTTGTTCTCCGCCGTGAAGCGGCCGTACCACCAGCTCCCGCTGAACAGGATCGGGTTCTTGCCCTGGATGAAGGCCACACCGGCGTCCTCGGCCTTGGTGCCGCTGGACGTCTTGCTGATGTAGCCCTTCTTCACCCAGTCGGCGAAGGTGGTCGCGCCGTATGTCCAGGCGGCGTCGTGGAAGTCGGTCCTGCCCCGGTAGAGCTCGTAGGAGTCGACCCAGGAGCGGTCGGCCTTCGACAGCGCCAGCTGGTACAGGTACTGCTGGGCCATGTACTCGGCGCCGGCGTTGGCGAGCGGCGTGACGCCCTTGGCGACGAACGTGTCCATGGCGGAGGTGAGGTCGTCGAAGGTCTTCGGCTCGGCGACCCCGTACTTCTTGAAGAGGGCCTTGTTGTAGAAGACCATGGTGTATTCGGCGTAGTTGGGTATCCCGTACCACTTGCCGGAGCCCATGACCCCGCCCGTGTCGTACTGGCTGGTGGTCTTCACTCCCGCGCTGAGCTTCTTGTCCCAGCCGCGCTTGGTGACCTCGGCGGTCAGATCGGTGAGGAGTCCCTGCCGGGAGAGCAGGCCCGCGGTGGCGTTGCCCTTGTTGTACTCCATGATGTCGGGCGCGTCGGAGGAGTTGAGGACCATGGGCGCGGTCTTCTGGATCTGTTCGAAGCCCTTCTCCTCGAACTTCACCTTCACGCCCGGGTGTTCCGCCTCGAACTCCTTGATGGCCTCGTTCCAGGCGGCGCCCATCGCGCTGTCCGGGCCCTCGTAGTGCCACAGCCGGAGCGTCCTGCCGTCCGAGGAACCGCCGTCCGAGCCACCGCAGGAGACCAGAAGCAGGGATCCGGCGAGGACCACCGCCGTCGCCACCACACGCCTTCGTGCCGTCAACATCGCGTGCCTCCAGGGGAGTCGGATGGAAATCAGGGACGTCACACAGCATTCATCGAATCGCTTCGATGCGTGACGTCGAAGCGCTTCGACGGTGGAAGGTAGGGGGAGGATGCGGGCGCGTCAATGGGGTGGGCGCCAATCGGCCGATATTCGCGACGGTGACTGACGGGGTCTACGGGTGAAGGGCCACGCCGGTCACAGGTCGAGTGCGAGTGCGGCGAGCTCGGCGCGGGAGCTGATGCCCAACTTGGAGTAGCAGTTCCGCAAATGGAAGTCGACGGTGCGTGAGCTCACGAACAGCTGCGCGGCCACGTCCCGGTTCGACAGGCCCTGCCGGACCAGGCCGGCGACCTGGCGTTCCTGCGGGGTCAGCTCGGTGGCGGTGGTGACGTCGCGTCGGCGGGCGGACTCCCCGGCGGCGCGCAGCTCCTGCGCGGCCCGCTCGGCCCACGGGCCGGCGCCGAGATCCTCGAACAGCGCCAGTGCGGCGCGCAGATGCTCGCGGGCGTCGACCCGGCGGCGGGCGCGGCGCAGGTGCTCGCCGAAGGCCAGGTGGGTACGGGCCCGGTCGGGCAGCCGCGGGGAGCCGGCGTGCGCGGCGAGAGCACGCTGGAAGTGGACCTCGGTGTCACCGTCGCTGTCGGATTCCAGCAGGGCACGGCCGTGTTCGACGACCGCGGTCGCGGCCGGCAGACCGGTGCCCGCGGCGAACTGTTCCAGCTCGGCCAGCCGGCCGCGGGCGAGATCGCGCCGGTCGCCGCGGACGGCGGCATCGAACAGGTCGAGGGCGGCCAGGCGGCGCCACGCCGGCCCCGTGATCTGCTCCAGGTGTCGCAGCGCGGTCGCCGGCCGCGCGGCCGCGCGCAGCCCGCGCGTCCAGTGCGCCAGGTCGGCGACGAGGCCGTCGGTGATGCCGACCTGGTGCTTGCCCCGGATCTCGGCGACCCTCTCCAGGTGCCGCTCGGCCGTGTCGTCCCCACGCAGCGCCGCGAGCAGGGCGAGCTGCGCGGTGGGCAGCGCGGTCAGCCCCGGGTGCCCGGTGCCGGCGGCCAGCGGCAGCGCCGCGGCGGCGGCACCGGCGGCCTTCGACCAGGCGCCGGTGGCGATCTGGAAGTGGACACCGCGGGTGAGGGCGTGCTCGACCATGTTCAGCGCGCCGTCGCGGCGGGCGGCGCTCAACTGCTGCTCGTGCAGCCGCAGTCCGCGCTCGTCGTAGTCGATCAGCATCGCGGCGATGCCCAGGTTGGGCTGCAGCACATGGTCGTCGACCGGGTCGGCCTCGGTGAGGGCGAACGCGCACCGGAAGGACTCCGCGGCGGCCGCCCAGTCGCTGCGGGCGACGGCATCGAAGCCGTGCAGCAGGGCCCAGGCGGCCTGCACCCGGGGCGGCGAGTCCGGCGCGGGCCCGGCCACCAGCGCGGTCGGGTTCACCGCGCGCGGGGATCGGGCGCCGAACGCCGCGAGCGACGCGGCGAGCATCGCCAGCTGGGCCACCAGCGCCGCGTCCACGCCGACGGCGGCCTCGGCGGCCTGCAGGACGAGGTCATAGCCGTCGTTCAGCGAGCGGGTGTTCCACTCGATCTGCCCCTGCAGCGCGAGCAGTCGCGCCCGCGGCAGTGGATCGGTCACGTCCGTCGCGGCGGCCCGGGCGAGCGCCGAGGCGCGCGACGCGTGCGCGCCCAGCCAGGCCGAGGACGCGGCCAGGTACAGCCGCCGCCCGCGGGCCTCACCCCCCGCGGTGAGCTCGGCGGCGCGGGCCCACGCGGCGGACGCGGCCTCATGACCGCCACGGGCCGCGGCACGCTCGGCGACCTGGTCGAGGGCGCCGACGACGTCCTCGTCGGGCCGGTCGGCGGCGGCGGCCAGGTGCCAGGCCCGCCGCTCGGGGTCGCCGGTCAGCACCTCGGCGAGCACACGGTGCGCGGCCCGGCGCTGCGCGCTGGTGGCCGCCCGGTAGACCGCCGAGCGCACCAGCGGGTGGTGGAGGGAAACGGTGTCGCCGTCCACGCGCAGCAGCCCGGACCGCTCCACCGCGTCCAGGGCGGCATCAGCGGCGTCGAGGCGCTCGGCGGCGTCGCGGACCACGGTCAGGCGGGCGGTGTCGTCGGTCGCGGCGACCAGCAGGAACCGCTGCGCGGGCTCGTCGAGGCGGCGGTAGCGGTCGAGGAAGGCGCGCTCCACGCCGCCGGTCAGCGGCAGCGGGGTGGGCAGCGGCGCCCGGCCGGTCAGCTGGTCGGCGGTGAGCACCCCGGCAAGCTCGACCAGGGCGAGCGGGTTGCCGCCGGTGCCCGCGACCAACTGGTCGCGCACCGCCGGATCGATGCCGGTCCCGGCCCGGGTGGACAGCAGCGCGTCGGCGTCGGCGCCGGTCACGCCGCCGAGCACGACGGTGGGCAGGTCCCCGGCGTCGAAGCGGCGGGCGTCCCCGTCGCGGGCGGCGAACAGCAGCGCCACACGCTCGGCCTGCAGCCGGCGGGCGGCGAACAGCAGCGCCGCCGACGACGCGTCGTCGAGCCAGTGCGCGTCGTCGACGACGACCAGCAGCGGCGACTCCTCGGCGGCGTCGGCGAGCAGACTCAGCGTGCCGAGGAACGCAAGGAAGCGGTCACCCTCGCCCTCGGCCTCACCCATCGCCGCGCGCAGTGCCGCGGCCTGCGGCACCGGCAGGGCGTCGATGCGGGTGCGCAGCGGCCACAGCAGCCGTTGCAGCGCGGCGAAGGCCAGCGGTGACTCGGACTCCACTCCAGAGGTGCGCAGCACCCGCAGGTCCATTGCGGTCGCCGGCGCGTCGTCCAGCAGCGCCGACTTACCGGCCCCGGGGACGCCGCGCACCACCAGCGTACCGCCGCGGCCGGCGCGGGCGGCGTCGAGCAGGGCGGCGATCGCCGCGCGTTCAGGGTCCCGTCCGGCCAGCACGAGCCCCACGGTATCGAACGCTCCGGACCCGTCCCGGACCAGGACCTGGCGACCTCACCGGTGACGACCGGGCCTTCGCCGCCGCCGCCGTCGGCGCCGCGATCGTCGGCGCCGCGATCGTCGGCGCCCTGGCCCGAGCCCGGCGGAGAACCCGGCGATTTTCCCGGTGCGACACACCCTCTCCCAGGCCGATTCTTCAACCTGCCCGGCTTCATCATGAGACCTTGAGGAGTTCCCCTTGCCGTACAGCACCCTGCCCGCTGCGGGCGCCACCCCCGAAGACACCGAACCCCTGGCGCGTCGCACGTCGCTGCGGCTGTCCGCCACGCTGCTTCTCGCCGGACAGCTCCTGTACATCGCGATCACCCAGTTCCACACCGGCGGGGACGCGAACGACCACCACGCCGTGTTCGCCGCTTACGCCGACAGCGGGATGTGGACACTCGTTCACCTCGGCCAGTTCGCGGGGATGGCGATCCTCCTCGCCGGGCTGTTCGCCCTGCTCTTCGCCCTGGACGTCC